>CAJUEZ010000020.1 GCA_910585485.1 uncultured Clostridia bacterium | reverse complement strand
CCTATATACTCTTCCCCTGTCCAGTATTTGATATTATGACGGCACTCATGTTCTTTCTTAGCGAAATTCGATATTTCGTACTGCATAAAGCCGTTTTCTTTTAAAAACTCCACGGTATAAGCATACATTTCCCTATCTTCATCATCATCAGGCAAATCAACGATTCCCTTTGAAAATTCTCTTTCCAAAGGAGTTCCCTCCTCAATTATCAGACTATATGCGCTGATATGAGAAACCGGCAGCGAAACCGCGGTTCTTAATGTATTTTGAAGACTCTGTGCCGTTTGCCCCGGCAAAGCTGTCATTATATCAACATTGATATTTGTAAAACCTTTTTCATAAATATTCCAAATAGTATTATATGCCGTTTGGGCATCATGTATTCTTCCGATGGTTTTCAATTCATTATCATTAAACGACTGAACACCCACGCTTATACGGTTAATTCCTCCATTCTGCATAGCTTCCAGCTTTTCCTCCGTGATAGTTCCCGGATTTGCCTCTATAGTAAACTCATAATCAGGAAGCACATTAAAATTATCAAAACACATTTTTGTAAGTTTAGCTAACTGTTTTGCTGACAGCATAGACGGAGTGCCGCCGCCTATAAATATCGTGTCTATCTTTTCTCCTTCATAACCACGCATCTCTCTAAAAAGCGCGTCAAGATAATCCTCTGCCATGTAGTCTTTTTTTACAAACGATACAAAATCACAATACTTGCATTTCCGCATACAAAAAGGGATATGTATATAAAGTCCTTTCATAATTTAAGCCTCCGCATGAAAAAAGGGACTTTTTAAGTCCCTTTTTGATTTTAATAATTATTCATGTTCATGACCGCAATCATCGCCGTCACAGTCACACTCAAACTCAAGTTCAATTTCCTCATGACAATTCGGACACACAATGGCATTATCATCATCAATCATATCAAAATCAATCATCACGTCTTCGCCGCAGTTCGGGCACTGAATTTCAAAATAATCATCGCCATCACTGTCATAATCGTCATCATAATCGTCCATGAAATCGTCGTCGCCGTCTTCATCATCGTAATAATCATCATATTTGTCATCGCCGTACATATCATCGGCAATAGTAAGCACGCATTCATCAAGTTCGTCAACAACGTCCTCTACATCGTCAACTCGGTCTGTAAGTTCTTCAATAGCATCAGCCATTTCTCCAAGCACTCCGAGCAACTTGATAATAAGTTTCCCCTCGTCACTTTTAGGACTTATATCAAGACCGTCAGCGTATCCTTTAAGATATGAAACCTTTTTTATTAAATCTTCCATAATTGTTCCTTTCAAAATTACTTTACACGCTCCATGTACTCACCTGTTCTTGTGTCAACTCTTATAACCTCATTGACATCAACAAACAAAGGAACCTGAATTGTAGCGCCGGTTTCCAAAGTTGCCGGCTTTGTTGCGTTAGTTGAAGTATTTCCCGCAAAACCCGGCTCAGTTTCAGTAATCTGAAGTTCAACAAATGTCGGCGGTTCAACACCAAAAACACTGCCCTTATATGACATTACTTTACATACGTCATTTTCCTTAACAAATTTCATTGCATCCTCTATTTCAGCCTTTGCAATATCAATCATATCAAAAGTCTCATTGTCCATGAAATGATAGAAGTCATCATCACCGTATGAATACGCCATGTCCTTTCTGTCAATATGAGCCTCTTCGAACTTTTCGGTAGGTCTGAAAGTTTTTTCAACAACGCCTCCGCTTATGATATTCTTAAGCTTTGTTCTTACAAACGCCGCGCCTTTACCCGGCTTAACGTGCTGAAATTCAACTATCTGATATACATTTCCCTCATGTTCAAAGGTTCTTCCGTTTCTAAAATCGCCTGCTGTAATCATAAATTAATCCTCCTAAATCTTTCGTGATTCACATGATACCTATATTCTAATATATTTCCCGAAAAAAATCAAGTACTTCTCGCTATAAATTTTGCCAATATTAAAAAATATTAAAAAAGTTCCGCTTTGGGTATTGATTTTTCCTTTATTTTTTGTTATAATATTTCAGTCGAGCGGATATGGCGGAATTGGCAGACGCGCATGATTCAGGTTCATGTCTTTCACGAGGTGCAGGTTCAAGTCCTGTTATCCGCACCATACCGAGTGTCCTTATTGGACTTGAACCAATAAGGACATTCTTTTTTTGTGTTCAAACGGCAAGCGCGGCATACTGAACATCTACCCCTTGCCGTGTATGTACTGATACATTATTTTCAGGCAATTTACTTAAATCAGGTATTTCAATCGCTCCTATGCAGTTATAATGAATGGTAAGCCTTTGAACGGTTTACCGTCTATTTTTTCGGCTTGATATACTTCTATCTTGTCAATCGGTTCGTTTAACATTCTCGGTGTCAGCTTTCTCGCTCTTGTGTATTTCCTGACATATGTTATAAGCGTAAAAGAAAAAGACCGTACATATTATGAGATTTATGCTGTGCCAATGGCTGAGGAAAAGTCGGAGGATTACAAAGAAATCTACTTTGTATGTACTCACACAAACGGTGTATTTGAATCAACAGGCGCAGTCGGTCAAATGTGCAGAACGGCACAACAAAAGGTAAAAGGCTTGGAAAACTTCCATTTTCATTTGCTTAGGCACACATTCACGAGCAATCTGCTATCCAACGGAGCCGCGTCTAAAGATATGCAGGAGCTTCTCGGACACGCTAATGTAAGTACCACTATGAACATTTACGCTCACGCTACAAGGGAAGCGAAGCGTACTTCCGCAAGGCTGCTTGATAAAGTAGTCGGCGGTGAATAAAAATTTGCCCTTGTTTCGGCTCGTAAGGGCAAAAACAAGGGCAGATACATAAGGGTTGAGCGTTAGACAAGCGAAATGTCTTGAAAATATGGGGCTTTCAGAGGGTTTGAAAGATAAACAGAAATTTTACTTTATGGTTTATTTTATAGCAGCCACACGCAATTCAACAAGTATATATTTTAACATATAATACAAGCCCCAATCTTGGTCGTTTGTATAGCTGTCTTAGTATTGAGCATTTTCGCCATTCACTGTAACAGGATTCGCCGTCTATGTTTTCGGTAAAATCGTGATTTCCATATTTTATTATACAGTAAGCGGCAAGATATAGCAAGTGCATAGCATAATTATCTTTTTTCAACGCAAAAAACTCGCATAATTGCAATATTATATAAACAACTCGCATTCTTTTCTAACGCGGTACGCTGACTTTATCGCCATAGCCGAAACAGCAACCAATGCTTTATTAATTTGGCGGCAGCTTGCGGACATTTGCTAATTATAACATAAAGAGCGTATAATTATGCGCAAGTTAAATAATCATTTCATCAGCACAATGACCGCTAATTTAGCACAAAAAAATACAAGTCCCTATACGAAACTTGTATTTTTAATCTATTCACTATCACAAGATACTTAAATCTTACACAATGCCGCTACTCATAATAAAATCATCTTGGAGTCTGATTTTTCTCCTTGTAATAAAGCCTCTTATTCTCATACATCATCGCGTCGCTGCGTTCCATTGTCATTGAAAAGTTTCTGTCCTTATCCTTATCAAACTTCGCGTATCCGACAGACATAGAAACCGTAAGACCACTGTTTTTATTTATATCCTCGGTTTCTTTATTAAGTCTTTCCACAAACGCTTTTATATCCTCAATTTCAACATCTTTCATTACTACGGCAAATTCGTCACCGCCCATACGATAACCTATATGCGCGGTATCCTTCATAGCATTTTTAATGACTGTTCCTGCCCTTTGGATATATAAATCGCCCGCCTGATGTCCTCTCGTGTCATTTATATGCTTCAATCCGTTAAGGTCAATAGTCGAAATCGCGTATCTCTCAGTATTCCCCGCCTCAATATTATGCAAGTCAACTGAAAATGAATTTTTATTTTTCAGTCCTGTCAGAGAATCTGTATTAGAAGCGTCCTGATACAGCGGGTTAGAAATTTTCTTAAATATAATCTTTGAAAAACGAACAGATATGATACAGCAGATAAGTATTATAATCGCCACCAGTATACGCATCATAATTTTTATAAGATAGACATTCTGAGCGTCAATGGCTATACCGATAGCCCCCTTTACTCCGCCGTTATCATTTGTCGCAGGGAAAAAGTTTACATATCTGTATCCTTCCTCCATAGTTGTGAAAAAGCCTGAATCAACATAATGTAAAAGATATAAATCCTCAACCTCGCTCTTCATCTTTTTGTTTATCTTTTTATCATTCAATTTGCTGATTTCCATGCCTGAATTTGTATCTAATATGTATTTAAACGAATCTCCTGATTTTTTTATTATGAAAATATCAGAAACAGCCATGTCTTCCTTTCTTACATTCAGATAATCCATTACTGCTCCATATCCGCTTTCAGTCAGTTCCTCATCATAAAGCTTTTTGTCAATATGAGACTCTATATTCTGAAAGGTAAGATTCGCCCTTTGATTATACGCGTTCGCCAAAAGCGAGACCATTATTCCGTTAGTTACAAAATATATAATGAGACTGGAGAAAATAACAAGCGCACATGTAAGCAGCGCAACCTGAACATTTACTTTTTCAAGCTTTTTTTTGAAATGCTTTTTTAACTTTTCCATAATGCTTCGTCTCCTTTTATTCATTATTTACATTTTTATTATATACCATTTTATGTGTTTTGGCAAGATTATATATTAAAACAATCTATTTTTTGTTGATTTTTTACTAATTCTGATGTATAATTATTTCTAAAATAACTAATTGAGAGGGAGTATTATGAATTATATTATCATTATTCTGCTTATTATTCTTATAATTTGCGTCGTATGCGCTATTATCACACTCAACTCTTTTATTCGCCAAAACTCGGACAGCGCCGAAACTGCGAATATTGAGCATAGCATTAACGAATCCACCCGTCAGTCCGTAAAATTGTTTTCAGACATTGTTTCCGAAAACCAAAAAAACATCGGCTCTTTGCAAACCGCCCGTTTTTCACAGATGGACGCTGAAATTAAAAGTATGAGAATGAGCATGGAAAGGCATCTTTCTGACATGTATAAAGGATTTGCGGATATATCATCGCTTTCATCGGGAGTAAATGATTTAAAAAAGGTCTTATCCAACGTGAAAACGCGCGGTATTCTCGGAGAAATCCAACTTGGAGCCATACTTGAGGAAATACTCGCTCCTGAACAGTATGATACAAATGTAGCCACTATTCCCTCCAGCAGCGCCGTTGTAGAATTTGCGGTCAAGCTTCCGAACGACGACGAGGGATTTATCTATCTGCCCATTGATTCAAAATTCCCTCTTGACGCTTATTCCAACTTACAGGACGCGTATGAAGGCGGCAACAGCGCCGAATCGGAAGCTGCCGCCAAAGTTCTCGTTCAGCGAATAAAACAGTTCGCCAAGGACATTCATACAAAATATGTCGAGCCTCCGTATACTACCGACTTTGCTATCATGTTCCTTCCCATTGAAGGACTGTATGCCGAAGCGGTCAGCCGTGGTCTTGTTGAAATTTTACAGCGTGAGTACAAGATAAATATAGCCGGTCCAAGCACTATGGCGGCAATGCTCAATTCCCTTCAAATGGGTTTTAAAACGCTCGCTTTGGAAAAACGTTCAAGCGAAGTGTGGCGAGTGCTTGGCGAAGTAAAATCAGAATTTGAAAAATTCTACGCTGTCCTTCAATCGGCGCAAAAACGCATTGAGCAGACCGGCAGTGAACTGGATAAACTCATAGGAGTAAGAATGCGCGCAATGGAGAGAAAACTGCGTGAAGTTGAAAAAGTTGAAAGTTCCGATTTTGACGATGAAATTTAAATCACTTTACGCGCGCGGTGTGTCTTCCACCGCAATCAGACGACGGATTTATTTACCGCACACACAAAAAGAGCCAACGCTGTAAAATGCGTCGGCTCTTTTTTATATGTAGCTAAAACTACATAGATATATCATACCGCTACCAGACCGAAACTTATGGATAACGCGTTATTTACGCTGTCCATAATTTTCTCGTCTATGCGTCCTATTTTCTCTCGTAATCTTCTTTTATCTATAGTTCTGATTTGTTCTAATAATATCACAGAATCCTTATTAAGCCCGTATTCCTTCGCGGCAAGCTCGATATGCGTGGGCATTTTAGCTTTGTTTATCTGACTTGTTATCGCCGCCGCAATAACAGTAGGACTGTACTTATTGCCAACATCATTTTGGATAACAAGCACAGGCCTTATTCCTCCCTGCTCGCTGCCAACAACCGGACTTAAATCGGCGTAATAAATATCTCCTCTTTTCACAATCACATTTATTCACACTCCGTCAGTTTTTCCTCACACAGCGAAAGACTTTCGTTATCCGCCTCTAAACACATTTGCGCTATCTCAAGATTTATATCCGCCATCTCTTTATAACCTTTTTCAAGCTGTTCTATAATCTTGTTTCTGCTGTTTTTTTTGATTTGTGACAAAGCAGTCAGGCCCCCTTTACCTTTCACACGCGCGCCGAGCGCAGTATTTTCAGACTACATGAGGTAATTTAATACCTTCACCGCCTTTCCGTTTTTTGTGTAAATCCTCGGGATACGCTTGCCTATTACGCATGATACCTCGTAATTTATTGTTTCAAGCCACGCTGCCAAATCATCAATCGTGACTCCCTCGCGTCCGAAAATGGTTACTTCGTCACCTTTATCAATAGTATGAACATTTGTAACGTCAATCATACATTGATCCATACAAATTCTTCCGATAATTGCGACTTTTTCACCATTAACAATCATTTTTCCTTCATGCGCAAGCTTTCTCAAATATCCGTCGGCATAACCAATCGGAACAGTTGCGATTTTCATTTTTTTACTCGTTATAAATTCCTTACCATAACTTACCCCTCTGCCCTCTTCAACTTCTTTGACATGGGTTACGGTTGATTTAAGAGTCATAGCCGGAATCAGATTAAGACGAGATTTATCCACTTCGTCCGAAGGATACATCCCGTAAAGAATAACACCGGGGCGCACCATGTCAAGGTGCATTTCAGGATACATCATGATTCCCGCACTGTTGCAGATATGCTTTATTGGAATATGAAGTCCTTTGTCCTCCAGCTTATCGCACACATCCATAAATCTTTCATACTGTAAAAGCGTGTACGATTTGTCAGCCTCATCAGAAGTGGCAAAATGAGAAAATATACCCTCGATTTCTATATAGGGAAGACGCGATATTTTCAAAATCTCGTCAACAATTTCCTCATTATTATCACCTGCAAGAAAACCTATACGGCTCATTCCGGTATCTATTTTTATATGGATTTTTGTTACCTTCTCTTTTCTTTCCGCGGCATATGAAAGTTCCTTAGCAAACTCATACGTAAAAACGCTTGGCGTTATATCAAAATTAATCAAATCCTCAACGCTTTCCTCGCCGCTTGCGCCAAGTATCAGAATAGGTACTGTAACACCGCGGCTTCTAAGCTGCTTTCCCTCCTGCAACACCGCGACAGCCAATCTGTCAGCTCCGTTTTCCAAAAGAGTTTTTGTCACCTCAAGGAATCCGTGTCCATAAGCGTCAGCTTTGACAACCGCCATTATTTTTGAGTTGGGATTTGTTATTTTTCTTATTTCTTTTATATTATGAGCAATCGCGTCAAGATCGACTTCCGCCCACGTTCTCTTATCCATTTTTTCTTCTCCTTTATTATAGCATACTTTCTTTTATTTTTCCACCTGTAATATCTGCCTTAACGCGCAGGGAATACATTCCATAACTCCTGACGCGGTCACAGATTCAATGCCATACTTATCCTTCGCGATGTCACCCGCCATACCATGTATATACACAGCCATAGCGGCAGCGACACTTTCTTTTATACCACGGGCGGCAAATGAGGCGGTTATTCCCGCAAGCACATCTCCGCTTCCGCCGGTGGCGAGACCTGAATTGCCTGTAATATTAATATATTGTTCTCCGTCCGAAGCTGTGACTACTGTGTGATGTCCTTTTAATATAACGCACACTCCATATTCCTCAGCAAATTCCTTGCTTACAACAAGTCTGTTATCCTCAATATAATCTTTTTCAAGTCCTGTAAGACGCGACATTTCCACCGCGTGCGGAGTAAATATCACAGGACATGTACAATCGCTTAAAATGTCCATATTTTTCGACGCGGCATTTATTCCGTCTGCGTCAATTATGACGGGAACTTTTGAATAATCCAAAATGCTCTCCAAAATCATCATAGCGTCGTCACTTATTCCCATCCCCGGTCCTATAAGCACAGCGTCTGCTCTGTCCACTCTATCGAGTATCTGCTCTATCGCGCGCTGTGAGATATGTCCGTTTATATCAGGCATCGGCACTGTCATAACCTCCGTGGTCTTCGCCTCCATAGCATTATTCAGAAGCGATGGAATTGCGAGAGTTACAAGTCCGCTTCCCGACAGAACCGCTGATTGAGACGATAAATATGCCGCTCCCGTCATACCCGTCGAGCCGGCAATTACAAGAACTTTGCCATAATCGCCCTTTTGAGAATGATTCTCTCGTTTCGGAAAATTATCGCGTACAAATTCATCGTCAATAACATTCACACCTATTCCCCGTTCATTAATTATGTAATCGGGAATTGATATGTCCGCCACAGTTACCTTACCTACAAAGTCTGCGGCAGGAAACATCAGCATTCCTATCTTGTATGCGGCGAATGTAACTGTCTTATCCGCTTTCACGCATATTCCGCATATCGCTCCGCTGTCAGAGTCAATACCGCTCGGCACATCAATCGAAAACGTGTATTTTGAATTTTCATTTATCTCATTTATAACGTCATAGCTTATTCCGCTGACTGTTCCGTGTATGCCTGTACCGTAAATCGCATCGATAATTATATTATAAGAGCGCACTATATATTTGAGACTGTCCGTGTCAGAAATTACATCAATGTCGATATTCATTTTTTTGATTATGTCAAAATTTATCTTTGCGTCACCCTTAAACTCATTACCGCAAACAAGAAACACTTCCACATTAGCGCCCATATTATATAAATGGCGCGTCAAAGCGAAGCCGTCTCCTCCGTTATTCCCTTTACCGCAGAAAACAGCTATTCTCATATTCTTCAAGTCTGCAAAATCTTTTTTTAACTCATTTAAGCAAGCTATAGCCGCATTCTCCATAAGAACAATACTCGGTACTGAGCCTATTTCCTCCGCGGCTTTGTCAATCTCTTTCATTTCTAAGGCGAAACACGCTTTCATGATTACAGCAATTACTCCTTTCAAAAAAACTCTGTTCTTTAGTCTTCTTTTACAAAAATATTTTTAGAGTTGAATCTCTTTGCCAATGTAATCATTTTCATAGTCGGCTGAAACAGGACTCTTGTTTTAACTCCGTTATCAATAAAATCCGCAAAATATATATCACCGCGCGCCTTGTCTCCGATAAGATCATACGTCTTTTCCACAGTCACATTTTTATAATTATAGTTATGCTCATCATCCTCAATATTCGCGCATACAGTCACATCTTTAAAATCGAAACCTACTATATGTTTTCTGCCCTTCTTGGACATGATTTTATCCATATCGACTTCGCTGTTTGTAAGGATATACTCATACTCAATATTATGCATACTTATCAAAAGGTACGCTCCATACCACATAAGCGCTATAAGAACAAAGCCTATACTAAACGCGAACTGACCGAATTTTGTCCCCATAAGCATCATTGCAACATAAAATATCAAAGTGAGCATTGCCGCTGTTAATATTATTCCGGCAGCGATAACGGATGCCACAATAGCATTCTGTTTTCCGCTTCTTTTCTTTTTAATCATGTATTCCAAATATATATCTTCTAACATTACTTATTCTTCCTCTCTGCTTTTTAGCTTGTCATAGAGATTTTTCAGCGCTCTTCCTCTGTGGCTTACACTGTTTTTTTCATCATCACTGCTTTGAGCGAATGTTTTTCCAAGTTCTGTTGAAAAAAACACAGGGTCATATCCAAATCCGTTATCGCCCATCGGTTCTTCTGTTATATATCCTTTCACTTCTCCCGAAGCGGTTATCTCCGTTCCGTCAGGAAAGATGAACGCGACAGCGGTTACAAATTTTGCGGTTCTGTCCTGACTGTTTTTCATCTCGCTCAGCAGTTTGTTGATTCTGTCCGTATCAGTAGCGTTTTCGCCGGCATATCTCGCGCTGTGAACACCCGGCGCTCCGTTAAGCGCATCTACGCATATTCCGGAGTCATCCGCCAATATCGGATAATCGCATATCATTGCCACCGCTCTCGCCTTTATCAGGGCATTCCTTTCAAAAGTGTCACCTGTTTCCTCGGCATCTATATTTATTCCGATTTCCTGCTGTGATACAATATCCATATCAAGCGGAGATAGAATCTCCCGCATTTCACGAATTTTCCCGTTGTTTTTTGTTGCGGCTATTACCTTCATATACATTGCCTCCGTATATAAAATTATTTCTTCGTCTATTGTACTACATATAGGAATTTTTTGCAAGTAAAAAGAAAAAAGGACTGTTAAAACAGTCCGAAAAACCGCCTTTATAAAATAATTTACGCAATCAACCCAAAATATCTTGCAATGAAAATCCAAAATGTAAGCGTAAGCGATGAAAACAGCGTTGTCATAACAACAGTGCTTGATGTAAGCACGCCCTCGTGCCCCATATTTTTCGCCATAATATAACTCGAAGGTGTTGTAGGCGAGCCGAGCATTATTATAAGCGCGACGAGTGCCTGATCACGAAAACCCATTTTTACCGCTATCGGAATAAATATTGCCGGAAGCGCTATAAGCTTCACCGCTGCGGCAACGGCAGACGTTTTTATTTTTGAAACCGCTTTCTTTCCCTCAAATCCCGCGCCGATTGCTATCAATGCCAAAGGAGATGCCATTTTTGCAAATGACAACAGAGTTTTATCTATAATCTCAGGAAAATTAATACGTAACAGCGATACTGCCACACCGCAGGCAATCGCAATAATAATCGGATTTTTCACAATATTTATGAGCGATTTTCTGATATGCTCCATACCGCTTTTACCTTCACCGCCTTCAAATGTCAGCACAAGCACAGCAAAAATATTGAAAAGCGGCACACATCCGATTATCATAACAGGCGCCATACCGCTGTCACCATAAATATTTTGAATAAAAGCGACACCTAAAACCGCGGCGCTTGAACGGTATGCCGCCTGAACAAATTCACCTATAAGAGTTCTGTTCTTCAAGAAAATCCTCGCGCCGACCCACAGCAATAAAAACGCGGCGACTGTTACAACCGCGCAGAACAAAATATATTTTAAATCGAAATCTCCAATTATATCAGTTGCCGACAAATCCGCAAACAGCAAAGCGGGAAGCGTCACATTAAAATTGAACTTGTTCGCGCATTTCACAAAAACATCGTTTAACATGCCCACTCGCTTAAGTATATACCCTGCCACTATTACTAAAAACACCGGAACCGTAGCATTTAAACTGTAAATCAAACTATCCATACTTCCCCACCTGTCACAATATTTTTTCTGATAAATTATTCTTTGTTTCAAGTTTAACAAAAACGCTTTATTTAGTCAAGTATGATATAAGCATATGAAACTTAATTGTTTATTATCTGATAAATTCTTGACGTAATCAATTATCAGGAGTATACTACAAATATAGCGACTTTCAAGGAGGAAGATTTATGAACGCAAACGAAGTTTTGACAAAAATTATCAACAAGGTCTCCGCCGAAGCCGAGCGTTTGGGCTATGCGATTCCGTATATACCCGACGAAACGGGACATTACACCGACGCGGAAAGTATTTATTGGTGGACAAACGGCTTTTGGGCGGGTATGCTGTGGCAGTTATATCACGCGACAGGCGATGAATTATTTAAAAAAACTGCCGAAAGTTCTGAAAAGCGACTTGATGCCGCGCTTGACGGATTTGAAAACATTGACCATGACGCAGGCTTTTTGTGGCTTCATACCGCGGGCGCAAACTACCGTCTGACACAAAATAAACGTTCCGAGCGCCGACTTCTTCATGCCGCGACAACGCTTGCCGGACGATATAATCCCAACCTTGAAATTATACGCGCGTGGGACGGACAGTGGATGAAAGGCTACGACACAGCAGGCGGCGCGATTATTGACACGATGATGAATCTTCCGCTTTTGTATCTCGCCTCGGAAATAACAGGTGACAATCGTTTTAAATATATAGCAATATGTCACGCTGATACAATGCTTAAATATATGCTCAGAAGTGACGGCTCATCAAATCATCAGATTGTTTTTGACACAAACACAGGCGAATTTATCGCGAACCCCGGCGGACAAGGCTATGCGAGCGGTTCCTCATGGTCACGCGGACAGGCTTGGGCTGTCTACGGCTATGCTCTTTCCTACAGACATACAGGCGAAACTCGTTATCTTGACGCGGCAAAACGCGCGGCATCATATTTTATATCAAACGCGTTGCTTACAGACTATGTGCCTCTTGCCGATTTCCGCGCTCCAGACGAGCCTGTGTATTTTGACACTACAGCGGGCGCAATCTCCGCCTGCGGACTTCTTGAAATTGCAGAGCACACAGACGATACCGAAAAAACGCTGTACATTGAAAACGCGAAGAAATTAATCGAAGCAATCGATAAGAATTGGTGTGATTACGACATCCATACAGACGGAATAGTGGACGGAGGCAGTGTAAGTTACCACGCGGAAAAGCACCATGAAAAAATCATTTACGGTGATTATTTCTTCACGGAAGCTATCTTAAGAATTTTAAATAAAGACTTTCTCATTTGGTAGGAGGAATTAAAATGACATACAAACCGACAGCGCTTGATTTTGAGCTTAGTCCTTACACAGGACTTACGCGTGAAAGTTGGATTGAGGCGGGAAAATATCTTTTGGAAGGCATATTCCGAAATATACCGTCAGATACTGCCCCCGTTATCCTTCCGCGCACTGAAACAGATGTAACATATCCGCATAAAAATGCCTCCGGCAATCAATTAAAGCTTGAAGAAATGGCACAGATGTTTGAAGGCTTGGCGCGCTCATTGTTCATCGCCGCGCCACTTATACACATTGACCCCGAAGCAGAAATATGCGGTTTCAATCTGCGAGAATACTATTCAAAACAAATACTGCGCACATGCACAAGGGGTGACAGCAATTTTGTCGGATACTATGAAGATTTGCAGGAACTTGACGGTAACAAAAATCCATACCGCGCATTTCAGCAGACTGTTGAAACCTGCGCTCTTGTTATATGCCTTGATATATGCCACGAGGAAATATGGGACAGATATGCCAAAGCGGAAAAAGATATTATCGCTAAGTTTCTGACAAGCTATGCGCATGCAAGCACCGTTCCTCAGAATTGGCGTCTTTTCAATATGCTTGATATGGCATTTCTTCACAAAGAGGGGTATAAAACAGACAATGAAATAATGCTCTCCCACGCTCAGGCAATACTCGGCTACTACGCGGGTGACGGTTGGTATCGTGACGGACAGTCGTTTGACTACTATTCCTGTTGGGCATTCAATGTGTACGCGCCGATTTGGAATGCCTGGTACGGCTATAGTCACGAGCCGTATATTGCGGAGCAATTTGAAAAGAATGCGAATAAGCTGATGGAAACCTACCCCGACTTTTTCGACAGAGACGGTTTTACAATGATGTGGGGACGAAGCTGCGTATACCGCAGCGCCGCTACAAGTCCGCTCTCTGAAAACTTTATACTAAAAAATCCTGCCGCGAATGCCGGACTTGCCCGGCGCATAGCGTCAGGCTCGCTTTTGCAATTTTTCACGCGTGACGATTTTTTGAATAACGGGATTCCAACCATGGGTTTTTATGGACAGTTTACACCGCTTATTCAGGGATATTCCTGCACTGAATCAGCATATTGGCTCGGCAAGGCATTTTTATGTCTGCACTTTCCTGAAAATCATCCGTTTTGGACCGCAAAAGAAAATAACGGCTCATGGGATAAACTCAAAGGAAAAGAAGTTAAGGAAACAGTGCTTAACGGCCCCGCGCTGTGCTTGACAAATCATAACGCAAACGGTGAAACAATTTTAAGAACCGGTAAAGTCGTTAAAAACTGCGGTGACGAGCATGGTATGTGGAATTATGCAAAACTCACGTATAACAGCAAGTACCCGTGGGAGGCTAAACCGTCGGATGAGGTAGAGTCAATGCAATATGTGCTTGCAAATGACGGTGAAAAGCCGCAAAAATGCAATGTAACCTTTTGGCACGGAATCAGAAAAGGCGTGCTTTACCGCCGACAGTTTTTTGATTATCGACTTGACTGCGAAACACATTGGCGTCAGGCGGTAAACCTTGCCGACTTCCCTGTTGAATACGGAATTATCCGCGCCGATAAACTCAGACTTTTCCGCGCTCCGATAACGCTTACGCTCGGCGCGTACGGTTTCAGTGATAACGGCACGGAAATTATTCAAAAAAGCAAAGAAAGCGCAAAAGCAGTCATTTTGAAGGGACACGACCATACAGGACAGGAAAAACAACTCGCTATGACTATTTATGACGGGTGGGATGACATTGATATAATACACGGTGCCGGCACAAATCCCGACTCGGAAAAATCTATTATTGTCTATGCGAAAACCGCGCGTCATAAGCAGTACTGCTATGATAAACTCATTTTGGTTTCACAGGTTATAACAAAAGAATCGCACGAAGACTTTTCAGAAGATGAAATTTTTCCGATAGAAAAAATACTGTATACAGACAAAGAAAAGTGCGGCGGCTACGGTCCTGTAACAATACGGCTGAAAAACGGAAACGAAAAAATCATATGCTTTGATGAAATAGAAGGTTGTCTGCAGCTATAATAAAAATACACCTATGAAATTTAATCATAGGTGTATTTTTAATTTCTAAATTTACTTTACAACTATATTTACTAACTTACCGGGAACGGCAATAACCTTGACAACAGTTTTTCCGTCAATAAGAGCCTTAATCTTATCAGTATTCATTGCCGCCTCCTGAGTTCCGTCCTTATCCAGTCCGGCAGGTATCATAAGTTTATCCTTAATCTTACCGTTTATCTGCACAACGATTTCAATTTCATCGTCAACCGTCTTTTCCTCGTCATATTTAATCCACGGCTGAAGTGACAGAAGTCCCTCGTTACCGTAAATATGCCACAGTTCCTCCGTCATATGAGGAGCGACAGGATTCAGAAGCGTTATAAGCGTCATATACTCGTCATACGTTACAGAGCCTTTTTTTGAAAAGTCATTAACAAGGCTCATCATAGCCGCAATCGCGGTATTAAACTTCATACGTTCAAAATCATCGCTGACCTTCTTAATTGTTTTGTGTACATTCTTTTCCAAATCCGCGCTGTAACCCTTTTCCTCCGTCACAATAGACTGCAAGTTCCATACTCTTTCAAGGAATTTGTAACATCCCTTTAGTCCCTGCTGTGACCACGGAGTCGATTGGTCAAACGCGCCGATAAACATTTCATATGTTCTGAACGCGTCCGCGCCAAATTCGTTTACAACATCATCGGGATTCACTACGTTTCCGCGCGATTTGGACATCTTCTCATTGTTTTCACCCAAAATCATACCGTGTGATGTACGTTTCATATACGGCTCCTTCGTCGGCACTACGCCGATGTCATAAAGGAACTTGTGCCAGAAACGCGAATACAAAAGGTGAAGCGTTGTATGCTCCATACCGCCGTTGTACCAGTCAACGGGTGACCAGTATTCAAGCGCCTCCTTTGACGCGAGCGCGTCATTGTTATGCGGGTCCATATATCGAAGGAAATACCAGCTTGAACCTGCCCACTGAGGCATTGTATCGGTTTCGCGCTGAGCCTTTCCGCCGCAGTGCGGACATGTGGTTTCTATCCAATCATATGCCTTTGCAAGCGGGCTTTCGCCGTTCTCGCCCGGCTCAAACGTATCTATTTCAGGCAATTCAAGCGGAAGTTCGCTTTCGGGAATCGGTACCCATCCGCACTTATCACAGTGTACCAACGGAATAGGCTCTCCCCAATAACGCTGACGCGAGAATACCCAATCTCTAAGCTTGAAGTTAACCTTTCGCTTGCCGAGTCCCTGTTTTTCAAGCCAATCTATCATTACCGGAATCGCTTCCTTGACAGGCATACCGTTCAGAAACTCCGAATTTACCATATTACCCTTGTAAACATCGGTATAAGCCTCCTCCTGAACATTCTTTCCGCCCGAAACAACCTCGATAATCGGGAGATTAAATTTCTTTGCGAAATCCCAGTCACGACTGTCATGCGCGGGAACTGCCATAATAGCGCCTGTTCCGTAGGTTACAAGCACGTAATCCGAAATGAATACGGGAAGTTTTGCGCCGTTTGCGGGATTTACCGCGTAAATTCCCTCTAATTTAACTCCCGTCTTATCCTTTGCCAGTTCTGTACGCTCAAATTCAGATTTTTTAGCCGCCTCAGCCTTATATTTAAGCACCTCATCGTAGTTTGTGATATGGTCTTTCATTTTTTCGATAAGTTCATGCTCGGGTGACATAACCGTATAGGTTGCTCCGAAAAGCGTATCGGCACGGGTTGTGTATACAATCATTTCATCGCCTGTCGAAAGCTGAAATTTAACCTCCGCGCCCTCACTTCGTCCAATCCAATTCTTTTGCTGTGTCTTTATTTTTTCAAGATAGTTAACGTCGTCAAGGTCATCAATCAAACGCTGAGCGTACTCGGTAATTTTGAGCATCCATTGGCTCTTGCGCTTCTGCACAACCTCGCTTCCGCATCTCTCGCACACTCCGTTTACAACCTCTTCATTTGAAAGACCAACCTTACAGCCCGTACACCAATTTATCGGCATTTCCTGCTTATAGGCAAGTCCGCGCTTAAATAGCTGTAAGAATATCCACTGCGTCCATTTGTAATAGTTCGGGTCGGTTGTGTTTATACAGCGTGACCAATCGAAAGAAAATCCGAGCATTTTAAGCTGACGCGTAAAGTTCGCAATATTCTGTTCCGTCACAATTTTTGGGTGAACCTTATTCTTTATCGCAAAATTCTCGGTAGGCAGTCCGAATGCGTCATAGCCTATCGGATACAATACATTATATCCCTCCATACGACGCTTGCGCGCAATAATATCAAGCGCGGTATAGCTTCTGGGGTGTCCTACATGAAGTCCCGCGCCCGAGGGATAAGGAAATTCAATCATAGCGAAATACTTCGGCTTACTGCTCTCGTTTTCCGCATGAAATGCTCCTTTTTCCTCCCATTTGTCCTGCCATTTTTTCTCTATGTCTTTAAAATTGTAATTTTCCATTGGTATATTGACTCCTTTTAACTGTTTTTATTTATTTAACTGATAAATTATTCTCCATCATCGGCGGTCTGACCGGCGTCATCCCATAGTCGTTCTATTGCATAAAACTCACGTATTTCCTGCTGCATTACATGCACAACAACATCACCGTAATCCATTAGTATCCAGTTGCCTCCGCGGTAGCCCTCCTTATGGTTTACCATAAATCCTGCTTCCTCCATCTTTTCCTCAACCTCGTCAACGCAGGCTCTTACCTGAACAGTAGACTGACACGAAGCGATTACAAAATACTCGGCAAGTGAGGTCTGCTCCGCCACGTCGATAGCTTCAATATTTGATGCCTTTTTATCGTCAAGAGCGTTTTTTATAATCTCTACTTTTTCTTTTACATTCATAATAAATCCCTCTTTCTTTAATTTCCGTTTGAAACTATATCATTCCACATATAAACCATATTGGGATGAATTGCCTTTTTGCTTTTGGAAAAACGCGCAAGCTGCTTTTCTATGCTTAGCAGTATAGCTTCGTCAAGGTTGGTACTCACGGCTTTTCGCAGCTTGTCCACACCGTCAAAATCACGGTTTATCTCAGTCATATCAGCGATATATATTATCTTTTCCAATAATGTCATTCCCGCCTTGCCTACCGTGTGCCAACTGATTGCGCTGAGAATTTCCTCATCGGTAATTCCAAAGTCATGCCTTGCAATCTCTGCCCCGAGCGGTCCGTGTATCAATCCCTTGTTACTCTTCATCATATCATCGAGTTCTACACCTAAATCAGAGCACTTTTTTATCGGGTTTTCTGCCTCTTTTGCACAGTCATGCAGAAGTCCCGCAAGATACGCTTTTTCCTTATTTGCGCCGTAAAGATCGGCAAGTCTTTTCGCCTCGTCCGCAACACCAAGACTATGAATATATCTTTTTTCACTAAGGCTTTTTTTTAGCCTATCCTTTATTTCCTCATACATACAGACCATTCTCCTCAATATACCCAAGCACTTTGTCAGGTATCATATATCTCGCTGTTTTATTGTCACTTATGCGCTTGCGTATATCCGTTGAGGATATTCCCATTACAGGCGCGTCAATAGGCAAAATGTCCCCGCCGTACCGTTTACGCATTTCTTGCAGAGTCACCATAAGCGACTCCTTTGATTTCCTCGGAAATACAAGAAGCGATGCCATAGTTAAAATACGTTGAGGCTCATACCATTTCGGCAGGTCATTAAGCGAGTCCTCGCCTATTATAAAAAACAGCTTGTCATTGGGATATTTATTTTTCAAATATTCAAGCGTATGCACAGTATAAGATTTTTCCCCGCGGTTTATTTCAAAATCATCATCAGAAAATGTTCTGT
This sequence comes from uncultured Clostridia bacterium, assembly GCA_910585485.1. Lineage (GTDB taxonomy): Bacteria > Bacillota > Clostridia > UBA1381 > UBA1381 > Hominilimicola. The sequence continues at coordinate 14,873 of CAJUEZ010000020.1, read as the reverse complement.
TACCATCTATCGCAAGGCGCGTCATATTAAATCTGTGGCGCGCGTCAACAAGCGCACTCTTATGCGGAGGGTTACCGCTCGTTATAAATATTATGCGGTCGAGTCCGTATTCCTCCCGCGCCAGTTCTGCTATCATAAGATGCGCGTTATGCACAGGATTGAACGTGCCGCCCATTATTCCCGTTCTCATCTTTTAGGAAGTTCGATTTTTCTGTATTTTTCCTCTTCAGACCTGCGGTAGATAATAAATTTATTTCCTATCGCCTGAACAGGCTCGGCATTAAGCCTTTTTGCAACAGCGTCACACGTTTCACGCGTATCAAGCAGCGCTGTTTCAAGGATATGCACCTTTAGTATTTCCCGTTTGTTAAGCGCCGTATCAATTCCGTCAATAAGCGCGTCGGAAACACCGTCCTTCCCTATCTGAAAAATCGGCTCCAGCGTATGCGAAAGCTTTCTTAAATATGCTCTTTGCTTACTTGTAATCATTACCTTCTCCTATCCGAATAGATACTTAATTTATGTTACATTATACCATTTTACCTGCTGTATGTCAATCAGTTCGGGCTGAAATATTGCAAATAGCACCAAGGTATGGCATAGGAATTTACAAAGAGATAATGCCTTATATATGAAATTCATTTTACTGAACTGACCCTTCCCGATCCAAGAAGCTTGGCAAAAAATATAAAATCTGTCTTTAATAAAAAATATGCGCCTCTAAAAGCGCATAGCTTTTGAAACGCATATTTTTTATTTTAATCTTTAAGTATATCTTCAATAGCGTTAAGTTCATCCGCAGTAAACTCAAGGTTTTTAAGTGCTCCGGTATTTTCAACAAGCTGTGAAGAGCGTGAAGCGCCTAAAAGAACGCTTGTGAGTTTGCCGCCTCTCAAATTCCATGCGCATGCCATCTGAGCGAGAGACTGACCTCTGTTTTCCGCGATTTCATTAAGTTTGACAACCTTCGCAAGCTTATCCGCTTTTATTCCTTCCGCGGTTAGGAACGGTGAATTTTTCGCCGCTCTTGAATCTGCCGGAATGCCGTGTATATACTTATTTGTAAGCATACCCTGAGCAAGAGGACAGAAAGAAATTGAACCTATGCCTTCTTCTTCAAGAACATCCTGCAAACCGTCTTCAATCCATCTTTCAAACATATTATATCTCGGCTGATGAATTACAAGCGGAGTACCGAGAGATTTCATTATTTTAGACATTTCCTTTGTCTGTTCCGCGTTATAATTAGATACACCCACATAAAGCGCCTTACCGCTTCTTACAATTTGATCAAGCGCAGAGGCTGTTTCTTCAAGCGGAGTTTCAGGATCCGGACGATGGTGATAAAAAATATCAACATACTCAAGTCCCATACGTTTAAGACTCTGATCAAGACTTGCAATAAGATACTTTCTTGAACCATGGTCTCCGTAAGGACCATCCCACATAGTATAACCGGCTTTTGTGGAAACAAGAATTTCATCGCGGTAAGGAGCAAACTCATTCTTCATTACCTTTCCGAAATTTTCCTCCGCGCTTCCCGGATACGGTCCGTAGTTATTCGCAAGGTCAAAATGGGTAATACCAAGGTCAAAAGCCGTTGTAAGCATATCAACCATATTATCATAATTGTCCCCGCTTCCGAAATTATGCCACAACCCAAGTGAAAATGCGGGTAATTTCAATCCACTCTTTCCCGAACGGTTATACTTCATATTTTCATATCTCTTTTCATCTGCAATATACATAAACTCATCTTCCCTTCCGTGCACTCTGCCGCGCCTGTTTTCCTCATTAACATTCTATTTTATTCTACCATTTTTTACTTCGCGTGTCAATACAATCATATTTATCAAAAACAGATGTTTATATAAAAAATCCACCCTATACAGGGTGGATTAAAACCATATCTAAAATTATTTAACCATTGACGCAACTTCTGCCGCAAAATCGTCCTCACGCTTTTCAAGACCCTCTCCTGTCTCAAAACGTACAAATTGCTTCAATGTAATATTTCCAACACTCTGAACGTACTTGGCAACAGACTCTTTGTTCTCTGCCTTAACATATTCCTGCTCAAGAAGACAAACTTCCTTAAGTTCCTTAGCAAGACGTCCCGTAATCATCTTTTCGATAATATTTTCAGGCTTAGAAGCATTTTTAGGATCATTCTTTAGCTGAGCAATAAGAATTTCCTTTTCATGGTCTTTGTATTCCTGAGGAACATCATCGCTTGAAAGGTACTTAGGATTAAGAGCCGCAACTTGCATTGCAACATTCTTCAAGCATTCCTTAGTAGCGTCATTATTTTCAGCATCTGCCTCAACAAGCACACCGATTTTACCTGCCGCATGAATATAATCAACAACAGCACCCGTTGTTTCGATTCTTGCGAAACGTCTGATGTTCATGTTCTCGCCGATTTTAGCTATTTTAGCTGTAAGGATTTCTCCCACAGTACTGTCACCGCATTTTGTAGCCTTAAGAGCCTCAACGTCAGCCGGATTTGTTTCAGCGACTACCTTTGCAACATCTGATACAAATTCCTGGAATTCAGCATTCTTTGCAACGAAGTCTGTTTCAGCGTTTACTTCTACAAGCACGCCGACATTACCGTTTACATAAGCTTTTACTATACCCTCAGCCGCGATTCTGCCTGCCTTCTTAGCAGCTGTCGCAAGACCTTTTTCTCTCAAAAACTCAACAGCTTTATCCTTGTCGCCGTCTGTTTCTGTAAGGGCCTTCTTACAATCCATCATACCGCAGCCTGTCATTTCTCTAAGTTCTTTTACGTCTTTAGCTGTAAATGCCATTCTCTTTTCCTCCTATATATTTTATGAAAAATTATTCTTCAACTGTTTTTTCTGTTGCTTCCGCGTCTTCATCAACAACGGCTGTTTCAACAGCATCCTCACCCTGTCTTCCTTCGATAATAGCGTTTGCCATTGTTGAAGCGATAAGTTTTACGGCTCTAATAGCATCGTCATTACCCGGAATTACGTAATCAACCTCATCAGGGTCACAGTTTGTATCAACTATAGCTACTACAGGAATACCAAGTTTCTTAGCCTCAGCTATAGCAATCTTTTCCTTTCTCGGGTCAACGATGAACATTGCGCCGGGAAGCTTCTTCATATCTTTAATACCGCCAAGATACTTCTCAAGCTTGTCTCTCTGAGCAACAAGCTTTATAACTTCCTTCTTAGGAAGCATATCGAAAGTTCCGTCTTCTTCCATCTTGTTAATCTGAGCAAGTCTGTCAATTCTCTTCTGAATAGTCTTGAAGTTTGTAAGCATACCGCCAAGCCATCTTGCATTTACATAGTACATGCCGACTCTCTCAGCCTCTTCCTTGATTGAGTCCTGAGCTTGCTTCTTTGTTCCTACGAAAAGAATATCCTCACCTGAAGCCGCAATATCTCTTACGAAATAATAAGCCTCCTCAACCTTCTTAACTGTCTTTTGAAGGTCGATAATATAGATACCGTTTCTCTCTGTGAAGATGTATTCAGCCATTTTAGGATTCCATCTTCTTGTCTGGTGTCCGAAATGAACACCCGCTTCTAAAAGCTGTTTCATTGAAATTACATTTGCCATTTTTATTTCCTCCTTGTTTTTTAATAAGTCCTCCGTCTGCCTCACCTTATGCGAAGACCCCGGCAAAAGGGCAACTTTCGCACAATCCGCAAACGTGCGTATTTTTCATACCGAGATATTTTATCACATTATTTTAGAAAAATCAAGTATTTTATTCAATTTTTTCATTATTTTTGCAAATTATTGACGCGTATTATCCTCGTATGATATACTTGTATTATAAACAAATTTTTAGGAGGAATTACAGGAATGAAAAAATTCATATTGTTTCTGTCAGCTATCGCTCTTATGACAAGCTTTTCCGCGGCGGCATATGAGCAAAAATCCGAGCCTGCCGAATGGGCAAAAGAAAGCTTTAACAAAATGAACGAACTTCGTGCAATACCCAAAGAACTATTGTCTCTTGACTATTCCAAAAGTATAAGCAGACTTAATTTTGCCAGACTGATACACAGTTCATACAACGCTTTCACAGGCGTTAACGCAAAAACAGAAACCTCGCATAAATTTAATGATATGCAAACAGCGGACAAGTCCGTATCCGCAATGTATAATCTCGGAATAATGCAGGGAGATGAAAACAACGAATTTCATCCTGATGACAATATAAGCCGTCAGGAAACCGCTATTGTAATAAGTAATTTCTATACGGCTCTTTACGGCGCTCCTCTCCCGTCAGGCTCCGCCAAGAATTTTTATGATAACGACAAAATTGCAAACTGGGCACAGGGAGCGGTTAATGCCGTGGCACAGGCAGGATATATGGGCGATTACGGAGACGGAGAATTTCATCCTTGGGATAATGTCACTGTCGAGCAGGCAGTTTCAATGGCAAGCAGAATGGATAATCCGGGAAATAACATTTCCGATTCTGCTCCCGCCGACACGCTTCCCGAACTCAGCGGCACTCTTGACGCAAAGTGTATCGAGGAGGACGGCTATATCTCTGTAAACTGGAATACAATAACAAACGCTTCGGAATACACCGTAAGCGTCGTTGAACGACGTAATCACATACGTAGTGATGAGATTGATTCACATTCCGCTTCATACACCACAGCCGATACATCTATGCGAATCCCCTCCGCGCCCGGACGCGTATACAACATCACCGTAGAAACGGGCAATATAAAAGAGGATATAGAGTTTGTCACATTGGCTGTGTATAACGACATCAGTTCCTTCCCTATTCCCGAAACTCAGGAAGAAGCTGAACCGCTTATGCGGGAAATCCGGGTGAATGTATGGAAAATAAACGGCAGCGGCGAAAAATATGCCTCGACAGCCACACTTACAGTTCACCAAGACATCGATGACAATGTGCAGGATATTTTCCGCGAAATCTTTGAGGGTGAAGAGCAGTTTCCTATCGAGTCTGTCGGCGCATACGCATGGCGAGGCGGAAAGAGCGAGCACAACTGGGGTACGGCTATAGATATTAATCCTACACAGAACTACTGCATATACAAATCAGGCGAAATCGTCGGAGACCACTGGCTTCCGTATGAGGATCCATATTCAATCACACCATACGGTGACGTTATGAACGCTTTCGAAAATCACGGTTTTACATGGGGCGGGGACGCTTGGAGCGGTAATATCGACTATATGCACTTTTCATATTTTGGCACATGATAAAATTTTAACGTTTCAGGAGGTAAATTAATATGAAAAAACTCATTTCACTTTTAGTTGGCATCTGCATGCTGTTATCTGTAATGCCAATGGCTATCGCGGCAGAGGATGATGTAACAGTAGACGCTGTGGAAAATCTTCCGTCCGATTTTATTATGGGAATGGATATTTCATCAGTCATTTCCGAGTTTGAAAGCGGAGTTACATACAAAGACTTCAGCGGAAATACTATTGATAATATTAACGATTTCTGCAAACTTCTCTCACAAAGCGGAATTACGCATGTCCGCGTCAGAGTATGGAATGACCCGTATAATTCAGACGGCAAAAGCTACGGCGGCGGTAATAACAATGTAGCTACAGCCGTTCAAATAGCGCGCGGCTGCGCGGCGGCGGATATAAAAATGATGATTGACTTTCACTGCTCCGACTTTTGGGCAGATCCCGGCAAGCAAACTGTTCCGAAATCGTGGGACGGCTATAGTGTCGAGCAGAAAGCCGAGGCTTTAAAAACCTTTATTTCTGATTCTCTGACGCAAATTGAAGCCGCGGGTGCTACGGTTGATATGGTACAAGTAGGGAATGAAACCACCGCAAAATTCATCGGTGAAGGCAGCGTCACAAATATGTGCAAACTATTTAGCGCCGGTATTGAAGCTGTTCATGAACATGGTGCAAAAGCAGTTATCCACGTTACAAATCCCGAAAAAGGCTATATAACGCGTTGGGCGGCTAATCTTAAAAATAATAACGTGGATTACGATATTCTCGCCACAAGCTATTATCCTTACTGGCATGGCACTCTTGCCAATTTAAAAAGCGAGATGTCAAAAGTAAAAAGCATCTACGGTAAAGACGTTATGGTGGCGGAAACGAGTTATGCATATACTCTTGACGACTCAGACGGACACGGTAACACCATAGGCGAAGGCAGTTCAAAAGGCAATGCCACCGAACCTTTTACTGTTCAGGGACAGGCAACCGCTATAAGAAATCTTATCGAGGCGGTAAATGAAGCCGGCGGTCTCGGTGTCTTTTACTGGGAACCCGCATGGATTACTGTCGGTGACACAACGGGTAAATCAGGAAATGATTACGACGCGCAATTAAATGCCAACAAAGAGAAATGGGAAACCTACGGTTCAGGTTGGGCGGCAAGTTTCGGAGGCGAATACGATTCCGGTGCAAAAGATTGGTATGGCGGTTCAGCGGTGGACAATGAGGCAATGTTCTATCCTGACGGCACGCCCACAGCGTCTCTTAATGTATGGAATTATGTAAAGCCGTATTTTATTAAAGATGCCGTGACCAATGATAATAATTTGGATATAACTGTAATTAATATACCCGAAGGCAGCGACGCAAGCATTATTGCCGCAGTATATGACAGCAACGGCAAATTAATTAACTGCGGATTGTCAAAAATAAATCCAAATTCCGACATTCAGAAAGTCGTTGTTGAAAATACTGACAGCGCGGCAAAAATAAAAGCGTTTATATGGGATTCGACAAGCGGTATGAAACCTTTAACATGCAGTTTTGAAAAACATATATCCGTCAATTAAACATGATACTATTTTAAAACAGAAATATATTGAATACAAAAAAGAAAGGCTGCCATTTTGGCAGTCTTTCTTAATTTATTACCTCATCAAATATGCGTCTACCGCCTCAGCAGTTTCGCGTCCCTCACGGATTGCCCATACTACAAGGCTCTGACCTCTTCGGCAGTCACCCGCCGCAAACACACCTCGAAGGCTCGTTTTATGGTCTGCTTCATTTGCCTTAATATTGCTTCGCGCGTCAGTTTTAAGCGTAAGCTGCATGGGAAGTTCCTGCTCAGGACCTAAAAAGCCCATTGCGATAAGCACCAATTCACATTCCCGTACTTTTTCAGTTCCTTTCTTCGGCACAGGCGCACCTGTTGACCAATCTACTTCAACAGTATGAACTGCCTTCACCTGCCCCTTTTCATCGCCTTCAATTTTTGTAACCGTTGTAAGGTACTCTCTGGGGTCATGTCCGTAAAGTTCAATAGCCTCCTCCTGACCGTAATCTGTCTTTTTAACTCTCGGCCATTCGGGCCACGGATTATTCTCCTGTCTTTCCTCCGGCAATTCCGCCATAATTTCAAGCTGAGTTACACTCTTGCAGCCGTGACGTATCGCCGTGCCGACACAGTCAGTACCCGTATCGCCTCCGCCTATTACAATCACGTTCTTGCCCTCTGCGCTTATAAATTTTCTGTCATCAAGATTTGAGTCCAAAAGACTTTTTGTATTCGCCTTTAGAAAATCCACCGCATAGTGAACACCCTTTAAGTCAGCGCCGTCAGCCGTAAGCAGTCTCGGTTTTCCCGCACCCGTACACAGTACCACCGCGTCAAATTCATTCACAAGGTTTACCGCGGGATAATTTCTGCCGATGTCGGTATTCAGCTTAAAGGTTACTCCCTCTTTTTCCATCAGCTTAACTCTGCGTTCCACTACTTTCTTATCCAGTTTCATATTCGGAATACCATACATAAGAAGTCCGCCAGCGCGGTCAGAGCGTTCAAATACGGTTACACGGTGTCCCATCTGATTCAACTGGTCTGCGCAGGCAAGCCCCGCAGGACCGCTTCCGACTACCGCAACACGCTTTTCCGTTGATTTTTCCGGTATTCTTGGCTTAACCTTATCCTCGGCAAACATAGTGTCTATTATATGACATTCTATATTTTTGATTGTAACGGCAGGGTCGTGCATACCGAGTGTACAGGAACCCTCGCACAGCGCGGGGCATACGCGTCCCGTAAATTCGGGAAAGTTGTTCGTAAGCGACAAACGTCTGTAAGCCTCGTCAATATCACCGCGATAAACAAGATCATTCCATTCGGGAATAAGGTTACTTAGCGGGCATCCGATTGACGTTCTGCCTATCTGTTTTCCCGTATGGCAGAACGGTATTCCGCAGTCCATACACCTTGCACCCTGTAATTGCAGTTTTTCCAAATCGAAATGGGTATGAAATTCGTCCCAATCTCTCATTCTCTCCTCCGGAGGTCTGTCCTCGGGAAGCTGTCTTTTATATTCTAAAAATCCTGTTGGTTTTCCCATTTTTATATCTTCCTTTCTTAACAGTCACGGCTGAGTAAAAATCGTTCAGATTGCTGCTTTGAAGCCAATGAGCCGTATGTGCATACTGACCTTGACTAAAAATAGTAATATGGGCGATTTTAACCAGTCGATATTCCTCCTTTATGCGATTTCTACCTTCTTGCCGGTTACATTCTCAAAAGCGGTAAGCATAGCTGTATCTCTGTCCGCTCCCTTTTCTATTTCCTCTTCAAGGATTGTTATTACTTTTTTATAGTCGTTTGGAATTACCTTGACAAAATTGTCTGTTTGCGCGTCAAAGTTATCAAGAATAGCCTTTGCCGACTTACTGCCCGTATATTCAACATGCTTTTCAAGCATTTCCTTTAACTTATCCATATCCTTTTTATCAAGCGGTTCAAGTCCGACAAGTTCCTTATTGCATTTACTGTCAAGTTCGCCGTCCTTATCATAGACATACGCGATACCGCCTGACATACCCGCGGCAAAGTTTCTGCCTGTTTTTCCTATAATGGCTACGCAGCCGCCCGTCATATATTCACAGCCGTGATCGCCGATACCCTCGACAACGGCTGTCATACCGGAGTTTCTTACGCAAAAACGCTCGCCCGCTTTGCCTCGGATATACGCCTCGCCCTTAATAGCACCGTAAAACGCGACATTTCCTATAATCACATTTTCGCTTGGATCAAACGAAGCCTCCTCAGGCGGAACAACAATAACTTTACCGCCCGACAAACCCTTGCCTATATAGTCGTTGCTGTCTCCGACAAGTCTCATAGTGACTCCCGGCGCAAGAAACGCGCCGAAACTCTGACCCGCGCTTCCGACAAAGCTTAACTTGATGCTGTCGTCCTTCAGTCCTTTTTCACCGTGTACGCGCGCGATTTCTGATGACAAAATTGTTCCCGCAACACGGTCAATATTTGTAATTTCAAGCTTAGCCTCAATGTTCTTTCCATCTGTTATCGCGGGAGCGCACAGCTTAAGAAGCGCATTCATGTCAAGCGTTTTATACAGTTCGTGGTCCTGCATTTCGTTATGATAACGCTCATAGTCGTTTGAACATATTTTCGGCTGATACAGAAGTGATGACAAGTCAACCTCTCTCGCCTTCCAATTATCTTCTATCTTCTGCTGTGACAGTCTTTCAACGTGTCCTATCATCTCATTGACCGTCTTTACACCGATTTTTGCCATCCATTCTCTTAAATCCTGCGCGATAAATCTCATAAAGTTTTCAACGTATTCGGGTTTGCCGCAGAAACGTTTTCTAAGCTTCGGGTTCTGCGTTGCCACACCTACGGGACAGGTATCAAGATTACATACTCTCATCATTACACAGCCTATCGCAATAAGCGGACCTGTCGCAAAACCGTATTCCTCCGCGCCGAGAAGCGCGGCAACCGCAACATCGCGTCCTGTCAGAAGTTTTCCGTCTGTTTCTATTACAACTCTGTTTCTCAGATTGTTCATCAAAAGCGCCTGATGTGTTTCGGCAACACCCAACTCCCACGGAAGACCTGCGTGGCGCACGCTCGTCTTCGGAGCCGCGCCAGTACCGCCGTCATAACCCGACACCAAAATTACATCGGCTCTGCCCTTTGCAACTCCGACAGCTATTGTACCTACTCCCGCTTCCGAAACAAGCTTAACCGTAATTCTCGCGTCACGGTTCGCATTCTTTAAATCGTGAATTAGCTGCGCCAAATCCTCAATCGAATATATGTCGTGGTGAGGCGGCGGCGAAATAAGTCCTACACCCGGTGTTGAATGTCTTGCCTTTGCAATCCACGGGTACACCTTTCCTCCGGGCAGATGTCCGCCCTCGCCCGGCTTTGCGCCCTGCGCCATTTTTATCTGAATTTCTTTTGCGTTCTGGAGATAGTGAATGTGTACGCCGAAACGTCCCGAAGCCACCTGCTTAATCGCGCTTGAACGGCTGTCGCCGTTTTCATCAGGGATATAGCGTTCGGGGTTTTCTCCGCCCTCGCCGCTGTTTGACTTACCGCCAAGTCGGTTCATCGCTATCGCAAGACACTCGTGCGCCTCCTGCGAGATTGAGCCGTAGGACATTGCGCCCGTCTTAAAGCGCTTAACTATACTTTCAACGCTCTCAACCTGCTCAATCGCTATTGGTTTATCTATAGTTTTTATATCCAGCATACCACGGATTGTACACTGCTTCTGACTGTGCGCATCCATTTCCCGTGCGTATTCCTTATACAGCTTATAATTGCCTGTACGGCATGCCATCTGAAGCTTGTATATGCTCTCGGGATTAAACATATGATATTCCCCGTTTGCTCGCCACTTATATTCACCGCCAGTTTTCAGCGCCTTTTTACCGTTCACCTTGTCAAATGCCTCGGAATGGCGCAGAAGCGCCTCCTTTTGGATATGCTCAATACCTATTCCGCCTATCCTCGTAGTTGTGCCTGTGAAATACTTTTCAACAACGCTTGCGGAAATGCCGAGCGCCTCAAATATCTGCGCGCCCTGATACGACTGAATTGTTGAAATACCCATCTTTGACATTACCTTGACAATGCCCTTCGTACAAGCCTTGTTAAAACGCTTTACACCCTCTTCGGTGGCATATTCAATCAGACTGTTTTCATAAAGTTCCTCTATCGCCTCATAAGCCATATACGGATTAATTCCGTTTACACCGTAACCAATCAGGCACGCAAAATGATGCACTTCTCTCGGCTCGCCTGTTTCAAGCACAATAGACACCTTCATTCTTGTGCCGCGCCTTATAAGGTGATGGTGCAGTCCAGAGCCTGCAAGAAGCGCGGGTATAGGCGCTTTATCCTTGTCAATGCCCTTATCGGAAAGAATAATTATATTATAGCCGTTCTCTATCGCTATGTCTGCCGCCTCAAATATAGTTTCCATAGCCAATTCCATATCGTTTTCCTGTTTCGTGTTGAACAGCGACGGAATCGTTATAGACTTAAAGCCGTCAAGATTTATATTGCGGAGTTTGGTAAGTTCCTCATTCGTTAAAATTGGACTCAGCGCCCTTACCTTACGGCAGTTAAGTTCAGACGAGGTCAGAAGATTTTGTTCACAGCCGAAAAGCGTATACGTAGACGTTACTATCTGCTCGCGTATCGCGTCAATCGGCGGGTTGGTTACCTGCGCGAATAACTGCTTAAAGTAATTATACAAAAGCTGAGGCTTTTCCGACAGTACCGCGAGCGGTATGTCCGTACCCATTGCTCCTATCGGGTCGTCAGCCTTTTCAACGATTGATTTTATCGTGGTGTTTATATCCTCCCACGTATATCCGAATGCCTTCTGACGCGCAAGAAGAGGCAGTGTATCCTCGCCATTTTCACGGTTTACAAACATATTTTCAAGCACTATAAAGTTCTTCATCAGAAGATGCTCGCTTATATTTCCCTTTGCGTTTTCTCTTAAATTATGAACGAGATCATACCACGTATCACCCTTTAATCCCGTATCAGACGGAAGATTATCCAAATCTACCAACGTCTTTTTAACCCATTCGCTGTACGGCTTATGCAGAGCCTCCTCCTTTTTAATCTCCTCATCGGAAATGATTTTGCCCTTTTCCGTATCAATAAGAAACATCTTACCGGGGTGCAGACGTTCCTTTTTGATAATTGTGCTTTGGTCAATATCGGCAACTCCGACCTCTGAAGAAAGAATAATCATATCGTCAGAAGTGACGTAATACCTCGCGGGGCGCAGACCGTTTCTGTCAAGCGTCGCCCCGACATAGCGTCCATCTGTAAACGCTACAGCGGCAGGACCGTCCCAAGGCTCGGTTATACACGAATGGTACTCGTAAAACGATTTCATTGCAGGGTCCATATCGTTATTGTTTTCCCATGGCTCCGGAATTGTCATCATAACCGCGCGCGGGAGTGAAAAACCCGACAGGTGCAGAAACTGCAAATAATTATCGAGCATTGCAGAGTCTGAGCCGTCCTCGTTTATAACAGGCAGAATTTTATCCATATCTCCCTCAAATTCAGGTGTTTGGAACATTCTTTCTCTTGCCTTTACCCAGTTCACGTTTCCGCGGATTGTATTAATCTCGCCGTTGTGAATAATATAGCGGTTAGGGTGTGCTCTTTCCCATGACGGGAAAGTATTCGTAGAAAAACGAGAATGAACAAGCGCGATTGCCGTTTCCATATCGACGTCCTTTAAATCCAAATAAAACTCGTTTACCTGTTCGGGAGTGAGCATGCCCTTATATACAATAGTTCTTGCCGAAAGTGACGCAAAATAAAAATAGTTGTCCGCGCCGCTCTTTCTTATTTCCTTTTCGGCTATCTTGCCTATTATATACAGCTTTCTTTCAAACGAGTCCGCGTCAAGACTGTCACTGCCCTTACCGATAAACACCTGCACAATATGCGGCATAGCCTCGCGCGCGCTCTTTCCGATACACACTTCATATACGGGCACTTCTCTTATTCCCAAAAGCGTCTGTCCCTCGGAAGCAATAATTTCCGTAAGCTTTTTAAGACTTTCCTCCCTTGTATCGCTGTCAGGTGACAGAAACAGCATGCCAACACCGTAACTGCCTTTTTTCGGAAGCTTAATGCCGTCATTTTTACAAACCTTTTTCATAAACGCATGAGGCATCTGAATAAGTATTCCCGCTCCGTCACCTGTGTCTATCTCTGAACCCACACCGCCGCGGTGGGCAAGATTTTTCAAAATCTGAATAGCCTGATTTATAATCGTGTGCGAGGTTTTGCCTTTAATGTTGGCAATAAAGCCTATACCGCACGCGTCATGCTCAAACTGCGGGTCATAAAGACCCTGCTTTGCAGGTAAACCGTTATACTCCATTTCATTCAATCCTTTCGCTTGTTTTAACAAAAAGACGTTTCAATCAATACACATTCATATAATAAATATGTAGTGACCGAAACGCCCTTGCTTCGTCAAAATTATTTTGTTATCTTATGCTAATATTTATTCTACCACAAATTTACTGATTTGTCTATAATAAATATCACAAAATTGCCTGTATTTTTTCCATTGCTTTTATGGTATTTTCCTTAGTTGAAAATGCCGTAAGCCTTATATATCCCTCTCCGCTCGGACCAAAGCCCGCGCCGGGTGTTGTTACCACACCCGCTTCCTCCAAAAGTTTATCAAAGAAGTCCCACGACTTCATACCGTCAGGTGTTTTCGCCCATATATACGGCGCGTTTTCACCGCCGTAGACAGTAAGTCCCACCTTTGTCAGCGCGTCACGTATAATTTTAGCATTTTCAAGGTAATACGCAATCGCCTCACGCGTCTGCTTATACCCCTCATCTGAATAAACCGCCTCGGCTCCGCGCTGAATTATGTAGGGAACACCGTTAAATTTAGTACACTGCCGTCTGTTCCAAAGACCGTTAAGTTCCGTGCCATTAACCTTTAGTTCGCGCGGTATTACCGTATACGCGCAGCGCGTACCCGTAAATCCTGCAGTCTTTGAAAAGCTTCGAAACTCAATCGCAACCTCCTTTGCGCCGTCAAGTTCATAAATACTATGCGGCACATCAGGGTCGGTTATAAACGCTTCATACGCGCTGTCATAAAGAATGACCGCACCGTTATCCTTCGCATACTTAATCCACGGCTTTAACTGTTCGCGCGTGGCGCTTACACCGGTTGGGTTGTTTGGGAAACACAAGTAGATAATATCCACCTTTTCTTTGGGGAGTTCGGGCATAAAACCGTTTTCCTCGGTACACGGCATATAATAAAGATTTGTCCAATGCTCATCTTGAAATTCGCCCGCGCGCCCCGCCATAGCGTTTGTGTCAACATAAACCGGATAAACAGGGTCGCACACGGCTACCTTATTGTCCTTTGAAAATATGTCGCCGATATTTCCGCAGTCTGACTTTGCGCCGTCGGATACAAACACCTCGTCCGCCTTAATATCAATTCCCCTTGCCTTATAGTCCTTTTCAACTATTTTATTCCTTAAAAAGTCATAGCCCTGCTCAGGACCGTAGCCGTGAAATCCCTCGGCTGTACCCATCTCGTCAACCGCCTTGCGCATTGCGTCAATTACTGACGGTGCAAGCGGTTTTGTAACATCTCCTATACCCATTTTTATAATTTCCTTATCGGGGTTTGCTTCTGAATACGCGGATACCTTTTTCGCTATTGTTGAAAACAGATAACTGCCGGGAAGCTTTAAGTAATTTTCATTTATTTTAGCCATTTTTTTATTCCTTTCTATATATTGGTTTACAGTGCAAATTGTTATTTTGTGACAACCCCTACACCGTGATTATACCGTCAAATACAAACCTTGCGGGACCCGTCATATAAATATTATTTTCCTCCTTGTCCCAACGGATATGAAGTGTGCCGCCCAAAAGCGCCAAATCAGCCTCATCATCAACCAAGTCCGACAAATTCGCCGCCACAAGCGTCGCGCATGCGCCCGTACCGCAGGCAAGCGTTTCGCCCGCTCCGCGCTCCCATACTCGCATTTTTATGGTCTTTCGGTCAACTATCTGCGCAAACTCGGTGTTTATTCTTTTC
>CAJUEZ010000019.1 GCA_910585485.1 uncultured Clostridia bacterium | reverse complement strand
TTATTCTGCGGAGGCAGTATCATATGTCCCTCAACCTGACCTATTATACTGAGACAATGTATATTTCCGCGCGGATTTTTTGTCTGTACGCTTCCGAATTCCGTTATATTTTTCCGTTCCTGTTCTTCTATCTCGCTCACGCTGTCATTATCATTCTGATTTATCACTGAATACACCTCCGTAATTTTAGTATAAATAATTTACAGGTGTTTTATTCGCAAAAATATGATTTAATCTTGACATTTACATTTCGCAGTGTTATAATAACCAAAATACATTTTGGAGGTTGTGTTATGCTTAACCGATTTTCAAAACAGAATATAGTCATGCCAATGTTTTAGGGGTTTGTCTTTAACGAAGATTTAAAAGTCACGTCAAAGGCAAAGCCCTTATCGGCGTGACTGCAGGAATAACACCTTGCAGACCGCAAAAGTTTGCAGGGTGTTTTTATATTTATAATTTAAGAAAGGGGATTTATTAATGAAGCACAAGGGAACTCAGAAAATTGAAACGGAGCGTCTTATATTAAGACCATTCAGGGTAACGGACGCGGAACAGATGTTCCTGAATTGGGCAAGCGACAGCGAGGTTACAAAATATCTCACATGGTCTCCGCACGGAAATGCCGACTTTACAAGGAAGCTTCTTGAAGATTGGATAAAGCAATACGAAAACGACAGCTACTACCAATGGTGCATCGAACTCAATGAAAATTCTCAGGCTATAGGCTCAATAGGCGTTGTAAAAATTCTTGATTATATTGAAGCTGTAAGCATAGGTTATTGTATCGGCAAGAAGTATTGGGGAAAAGGAATTATGACGGAGGCGCTCGGCGCTGTAATAAAATTTTTATTTGAAGAGGTTGAAGTAAACCGTATTCATGCAGCACACGACACCAACAATCCCGCTTCGGGACGGGTAATGTCAAAATGCGGTATGAAATATGAAGGAACGCTTATTCAGGCTGCATGCAATCAGCAGGGTATATGTGATGTGGCTATTTACGGTCTGATAAAGCGTGACTACTTGTAAAATTATAAAAGGTGTGGTAAAATTAGATGTACCTAAGGAAAGGAGCAGTACATATGCCGATTAAGATACCGGACAAACTGCCGGCAACCAAGCAATTAAGACAAGAAAACATATTTGTGATGAGCGAAAAAAAGGCAATGCATCAGGATATCCGTCCGCTTAAAATTGTAATCGTTAATCTGATGCCTACAAAAATAACAACGGAAACACAGCTTTTGCGCCTGCTTTCAAACTCACCGCTCCAAATTGAGATAGATTTTTTGCAAATGGACTCTCATGAGTCAAAAAACACGCCGTCAGAACATCTGTCCGCATTTTATACCACCTTTGATGAAATTAAGGACGCAAAGTATGACGGTATGATTATAACGGGTGCACCCGTAGAAAACCTTGAATTTGAGGAGGTTGACTATTGGGAAGAACTTGTGAGAATAATGGATTGGTCAACCACGCATGTCACATCAACGCTTCATATATGCTGGGCGGCGCTCGCGGGGCTTTACCACCATTACGGCATACCAAAGCATCCGCTTCAAAAAAAATGCTCAGGCGTTTTTAAGCACAGGGTAAACAGAAAAACCGCCAAGCTTGTACGCGGATTTGACAACGAATTTTACGCGCCGCACTCACGGCTTCAGGAGGTACGGAGCGAGGATATAAAAAATGTCAGGGCTCTTGAAATTCTTGCAGAGTCCAAAGAGGCAGGCGTTTATATTGTGTTTACAAAAGGCGGACGGCGGATTTTTGTCACGGGTCACTCCGAGTACGATGCAAATACATTAAAGGACGAATATTTCCGTGATTTGGAGAAGGGCAAAAATCCTCCTGTTCCAAAACACTATTTCCCCAATGACGACCCTTCAAAAAAGCCGATTGTGCGATGGCGGTCACACGCAAATCTGTTGTTTTCAAATTGGCTCAACTACTTTGTTTATCAAATCACACCTTATGACATTGACAGCATTAAATAAAATATTAAAGCAAGACTGTTTTATCAGTCTTGCTTTTTCTAATAAATATACATCGCGTCTCCAAAAGAGAAAAAGCGATACTTTTCTTCTACAGCCTTTTCATACGCTTTAAGCACATTATCACGTCCGGCAAGAGCCGAAACAAGCATTATAAGCGTCGACTCAGGCAGATGAAAATTCGTTATCAGCGCGTCAATCACATGAAATTCTTTTCCCGGATATATAAAAATATCCGTCCAACCTGTCTGCGCCTTTAATGGCAAGCCGTTTTGACCTGCAGTTTCCATAACGCGCGTCGCGGTTGTGCCGACTGACACAACTCTCTTACCTCTCGCCTTTGTTTCATTTATCAACTCTGCCGTTTCTTTTGGAAGAATATAAAATTCAGAGTGCATTTTATGTTCAAGAACATTATCCGTCTTGACAGGTCTGAAGGTCCCAAGTCCGACATGAAGCGTTACATACCCTATATTAACTCCTTTATCTTTTATCTTTGCCAATAAATTCGGAGTAAAATGAAGTCCGGCAGTAGGCGCCGCCGCGCTTCCCGGATTCTTTGCATAAACAGTCTGATACCTATTTTTATCCTCTAATTTTTTAGTAATATATGGAGGAAGCGGCATTTCGCCAAGTCGGTCAAGTACCTCCTCAAAAACACCATCATACTCAAATTTTACAAGTCTGTTTCCATCGTTTATAATATCAATTATTTCCGCTTTTAATTCACCGTTTCCAAATATAAATCTTGCGCCCTTTTTTGCTTTTCTTCCCGGTCTTAAAATAACTTCCCATGTGTCAAGCGTATGCTTATTCAGCAAAAGAAACTCAATAGCGCCGCCCGTTTCAGCCTTCTGCCCGTATAGACGAGCGGGAAGCACCTTTGTGTCATTTAATATAAGCGCGTCGCCCTCATTTAATTTTTCCACAATATCAAAAAAATGTCTATGCTCTATTTCCCCGCTATTTTTATCCAGCGTCATGAGTCTTGACGCGCTTCTGTCAGAAAGCGGCTCCTGAGCAATAAGTTCCTCAGGGAGTTCATAATAAAAATCTGATGTCTTCACTTTTTACTTACCTCTTCATCTGTCATTTGCTATATATTATACCAAAAAAAGACGTTGGTTGCAACTATTGTTTATTAGTTAATATTATAAATTCCAAAAAATAAATACGGACAGAATTGAAATTCTGTCCGTATTTTAATACCTGTTATTATTTTTTAAAGTTCTTTCGATGTTTCTTTTCGCGTCCTTTTTCGCAATATCCTCACGCTTATCATACAGTTTTTTACCTTTTGCCAATCCCAAAGAAACCTTTACCAATGAGCCTTTTAAGTATACCGAGAGAGGTATAAGCGCGAATCCGTCTTTCTGAATCTGACCCGCAAGCTTTAGGATTTCTTTTTTATGGAGAAGCAGCTTTCTGTCTCTGAGCGGATCGCGATTAAATATATTACCTTTTTCAAACGGACTTATATTCATTTGTTTTACAAACACTTCTCCGTCTTTCACCGAAGCGTATGAATCCACAAGATTCACTTTTCCCTGACGAGCCGATTTTACCTCTGTTCCTGCCAGTTCTATACCGGCTTCTATTGTTTCAAGTATAAAATACTCATGTCTTGCCTTTTTATTCTGCGCGAGTAATTTGGTATTTTCCTTTTTCTCCGCCATACTTCTTCTCCTTATCTATATGCTGTCCGTACATTATAACATTAAACACGAAAAAAATCAAACAGATTCACATACTAAGATTTTCTCTTATTATGCAATAAATACCTTTTTTCTCCCTCGTTATATAATTTAGCCTCATATGCGTTGTCCTTGTCATATTCAAGAGAAGGTATCTGTGAGGTCTTGCCGTTCTTGTCAAGAGACACCATAGTGAAAAAAGCCGTAAGCGCAATCTGCTTATGTCCTGTTATCGGGTTCTCAGACTCAACCGTCACAAAAACCACCATCGACGAGAATCCCGCGTAAATTACCTGCGACTTACACGTAACAAGGTCTCCGACATGTATAGGTTTTTTAAAATTAAGTTCCTCCACTCTTGCAGTAACGCAATTTGTATGAGCGTGTTTCTGCGCGGCTACACCCGCCGCGCTGTCCATCATTTTCATAATCTCTCCGCCATGCACGTTTCCCGCGGGATTTGCCTGCATCGGAAGCACAAGTTGCGCCAAAACCGAAAATGAATCCTTCATTCTTTTAGACTTCATAAACTTTGCCTCCTTCGCGCTATTCTTTATCTTTTGCCGCATTTATAAGCATCTGTCTCGCATGACTCAGCGCGAGGTCTGTAACCTCTCTGCCGTCTATAATCCGCGCCAATTCCGTTTCTCTGCCGTTTTCATCAAGTTCTATCAAAGAGGTTGACGCCATTTCACCGTCTATATCCTTCTGAATCAAATAATGATTATCAGCCGCCGCCGTAAGCTGCGGAAGATGTGTTATACATATTACCTGCTTGTTTTTTCCTATTTCTGAAAGCTTGCGGGCGATACTAAGAGCCGCCCTTCCCGATACACCTGTGTCTATTTCATCGAAAATAAGTGTATCAACTCCGTCAGAATCAGCAAGAATTGATTTTATGGCAAGCATAACTCTTGAAAGTTCACCGCCTGACGCTATTTTAACAAGCGGTTTAAGCGGTTCTCCGGGATTTGTGCTTATAAGAAATTCAACCTTGTCCATGCCGTTTTCATAAAACTCACCGTCATTTTGCGTCTCAACTTTAAAGCGGGTCTTCTCCATATTGAGTTCATGAAGTGACTGCTCTATATTCTTTTCAAGCACATCCGCGTATTTTTTTCTGTTTTTCGACAGTTTCTCACCCTTTTGCTTTAGTTCCTCGTTTATATCTTCTAATTGTCGGTTTAATTCCTCTGTCTTCTCATCACTGAGTCTAATATCGCTCAAATCACTTTCAGCTTTTTTTAAATAATCCAGCACCGCGTCAACGCTTCCGCCGTACTTGCGTTTAAGTTTTGATATAAAATCCAGTCTTTCCTCTATGTCATTAAGAGTTTGCTCGTCAAATTCAACAGTGTCACCAAATTCCTTGATTTCATGCGCCGTATCCTCCAGTGAGTACATTATAGTATTCAAACTGTCATACATATTCTTGAGTTGAGGATTTAAACCGCTTATTTTTGACAGTGAATCAACCGCGATACTTATTCCGTCATACGCCGACTGAACATCGTCACCGCTATATATGTTAGCGTACGCTTCATTTACGGAATTTGTTATTTGCTCCGCGTTTACGTAAATTTCGCGTTGCTCCTTTAATTCTTCCTCTTCGCCCTTTTCAAGATTGGCTTTTTTTATCTCGCCGACCTGATATTCAAGCAAATCAATTTTTTGAGCCTTTTCTTGCTCGTCCATCTCAAGTTCTCTAAGCTTCTTTTGAATATCACGTTTCCTCTGAAACACTTCCTTGTATTCATTAATGTATTGTTCATTGTCCGCGTACGCGTCAAGAAAATCAATATGTTTTGCCGGTGTCAAAAGAGATTGATTATCATGCTGTCCATGAATATTAATGAGTTCATCAGAAATGTCTCTAAGAATATTAAGAGTGACAACCATGCCGTTTATTCTCGCGACGCTTTTTCCTTCTTTTGTAAGCTGCCTTGTGATTATAACCTGATTTTCATCAATATCTATATCGTTGTCCTCCAGTATTTTGCAAACGCTTTCAGGCGCGTCAAAAGTTGCCTGAACAACAGCTTTTTCAGTTCCGTATCGCACAAGTTCTTTATTTGCTCGGTCACCGAGAATCATATTGATTGAATCTATGATAATTGACTTACCCGCTCCCGTTTCACCTGTCAGAACGCTTACACCCCTGTGGAAATCCACATCAAGGCTGTCAATTACCGCAACGTTTTTTATAGAAAGATTATTCAGCATTTCTTCTCCTTAATTAAAAAGCTTTATAAGTTTATTCGCTATTTCCGCCGCCTTTTCTTCATTTCTGGTGATTATAAGAAGCGTGTCATCACCCGCTATTGAACCAAGGAAATCAGAGCGCATTGAAGAATCTATAGACGCAGCAACAGCCGATGCCATTCCGGGATATGTTTTTACAACCACATTATTCATCGCATAATCCACGCTTCTGACAGTGTCTGTAATCATATTTATCCGTCTGTCCATTTCTTCGGGAATATTATGAGATGAAGAATACACGCTTTCTCCGCCGGGAATAGGTATTTTTACAAGTCCGAGTTCCTTAATATCTCTTGAAACAGTAGCCTGTGTTACGTTAAACCCTATTTGATTAAGTTCCTTTATTAACTGCTCATGTGTATTTATATTCTTATCATGTATTATTTTTAAAATCTGACCTTGTCGTTTATACTTCATTATAAGCCTCCTTGTGTTTAAGACAGCTTCTTTATGAGCGTATCATAAAATGACTGATTACCTATTTTAACAAGTTCAAAATCATATTCCGATTCCGTTATGACCACTTCGTCACAATCTTTTATGTAGCCTTGTATATCACCGTCACCTGTAACAACGGCATCACTTCCGCCGTACTCGCCGTTCAGCTTTATTTTCATGACTTTATTTGATGAAAGCACAGCGCTTCTTACCGACAGCATATGCGCGCATATAGGTGTTGCGACATACAGTCTCATACATGGGTCAACTACCGGTCCTCCTGCCGAAATCGAATAACCTGTAGAGCCGGTCGGAGTGGCAATTATAAGTCCATCGGCTCTATAGCGGTTAACCGCCTCTCCATCAGTTGACAGTTCAATGCAAATCAATTTTTCACCTATCGACTTTGAAACAACAACATCATTTAGTGCGTGAAATGAAAACTGAACCTCGTTTCCTTTTCTGACTTCCGCCTTCATCATCATTCTTTTTTCTATATTAAAATCACCGTTTAAAAGTTTTGCGAGGGCGCATTCCATATCTTCGATTTCAATTTCTGTCATAAATCCTATTTTCCCCAAGTTAATACCGAGAACAGGTATTTTCCTCTTCGCACACTGAGCCGCGCGCTGAAGAATAGTGCCGTCACCACCGAGCACAACGGCATAATCGGCATTATTATACACATCAGCAGAAGAAACATATTTGACATTCATACCAAGCATACTGTACGCTTCATCCATGTATACTTCTGACTTATCATGCAGAAATTCAACAAGACGTTTTGTATTGACCAATCCCAAATCCTTACTGCTGTTTGGTATTACCGCAATCTTTTCCACTCTGCTTTCACCTCCTGCCTGATTTTGTATATCTTTTTTCATTATACAACACTTTTTACTATTTTTCAATAGATTTACCCACTTTTATGTCCAATATTTAGAGTGTTTGCAATTTATATTGCGTTGTGGTAAAATTAATAAAAGCGATAACAATTTTAAGGAGGCAGACTATGTCAATATCATTTCCGGGAGCGGTTAAATATAAAAAAAACAATGGTTTTTCACCATTGCAGACGATAAAAAAGCCGCTTCCTTCTCCAATATACATATATAATCTCACACAAAGAGAAAATATAACTCTTAAACCTATTGTAAAAAAAGGTGAATATGTTTTGGGAGGACAAAAGATAGCCGATTTAGACACACTGGAAGCGCTTCCGATATTCAGCGCCGTTTCAGGAACTGTCAGCGATATAAACAACATATCAATAATAATTGAAAACGATATGCTTTCCCGGTTTATGCCGGCAAAAAAGAATGAACAACCAATAAGCGAACTTACATCTCGTGAATTGCTTTGGATTCTCCGTGAGCACGGAATATGCGAGTCACGCACAGGTGTGCCCGCGCATGTAATGCTTTCGCCCAATACCGTTCCTGACTGCATTATTGTGTGCTGTTTTGACAGCGATCCGTTTGTTTCTTCACCTCAAGCGGCTGCTCTTAACAATACTGTGAAAATATTAAAAGGTTTAGAAATCGTTCTTAATGTGTTATGCACGAAAAAGGCTATTATCGCGGTTGAAAATGACACTAAAAAAATATTTGCTGATTTTAAATATCACCTGCGCTACAATACCGATATAACTCTTTACTCTTTAAAAGCACGCTATCCCCAAAGCCGCAGTGATATTTTGACAAAAACTTTGACAGGTAAAAACATCGAAAATATTAACGCGCCGATATTTTCTCCGGAAACGCTTTGCGCGATTGCGGATGTGTTTGAACGCGGAAGAGTGGCTACAACAAAAATAGTAACCGTCTCAGGCGATGATATTCTCCCGCCCAATAATTACTATGCGCCTATCGGGATTCCCGTTTCCTCCCTGCTTTCCGACTCCGGCTATACATCGCCAAAGCTTGTTATAAATGGCGGTGTTTTGGACGGAATGCCTGTCACAGACCTTGATAATCCCGTCACATCAAGCACAAAGGCTATAACAGCCTTTAACGACACGAATAACATTGCAAAATACAGAAAGGAGCTTGTCTGATTTTCAGATAAGCTCCTCTTGCGTTAATATCTTATATAGCAGTTCATACGCACACTCAACAAAATTGCTTATTTCCGCAGGTGTCGTATACTCATATTCTCTTTTCTCCGCATTCTCATAATTTTCATAATATCGCGCGATACATTTTACCTGTTTGGTAAGCTGACCTTTTTCATAATATGTAAGATAATCTTTGATTTCTCCGGCATTTTTAATAATATCTAAACAAGGATGCTCGCTCAGCTTCTTTAAATGAAGCAAATCTATATCGTTCCAATCCTTTTTTATAACCTTGATAAATTCCGGATTCTTAGCGTATTCAGTTTCATATTTTATACGCGTGGGCATGTACATGGTTACCGACCACATAATATCAGTCAAAAGATGCACATAATACCCAAGATAAAACCAAAAATCATCATCTCTGTCACCGCTCAGAAACGTATCAAAAAAATCTTTATATCGACAGTCACGCTTCATTCCGCTCGGTGACCAATGCGTCACTTCCGGAGGCGGAGTAAATTCTCCCAAGCTGTCCTTTTTACCGTATCCGCAATCCGGAGCAATATTTCCTATAACAAATTCCCTATGATGAGATTTGTCTATTTTTTCAAGAAAACGTCTTGCGACACGCAAATGCACTCCCCACATAGCCAATTCAACTCACCTCCGTCACCAAAGTTCTACAGAAAGATTATACACCAAATCGACACAGTTTTCAATATCTTTTACACATATCATCTCAGATGTTGAATGAATATATCTGGTAGGCACAGATATTCCGCCTGTCTTCACTCCGGCTTTGCTAAGATGTATCGCTCCCGCGTCAGTTCCTCCGTCAGTCATTATTTCAAGCTGATATGGTATATTATTCTTCTTTGCTGTTTCTATCATCTTGACACGCACATCAGCATCGCACATTATTGAACGGTCCATCACCTTGACTGCGGCTCCTTTTCCGAGTTCTACAGCCATCACAGGCGCGTCAGGTGTATCACCTGTATCTGTCACATCAACCGCAACGGCAATATCGGGATTAATCTCAAACGCGGCTGTTTTCGCGCCGCGAAGTCCGACTTCCTCCTGAACTGTAAACACAAAATACAAATCATTCTTACTATCCTTAATCTCTTCCATCGCTTTTAGAAGCACCGCGCAGCCTACTCGGTTATCAAGCGCTTTTGACACGATTTTATCACCGCACTGAGTAAACGAACCGCAAAACGCGGCTGTATCGCCTACAGAAACTCTTTCTTCCGCATCTTTTTTATTGTCAGCGCCTATATCAATATACAGCTTGTCTAATGCAGGTTTTTCTTTAAACGCTTTTTCTTTGTCACCTATTATGCCCTCTGTTCCGTTGGCAAATTTCACCCTCGTATGCGCGAGTTTTCTTATATTCAGTCCTCCAACAGACGAAAAGTTTATAAATCCGTTGTCGTCAATAGACGTAGCTATAACGCCTATCTCATCCATATGCGCCGCAAACATTATTTTTTTGCCTTCGCCCTTTTTATGCGCGACAAGATTCCCTAAAATATCCGTATATACTTCATCACAGTGTTTTTTCGCTTCGGATTTAATATAATCTCTTATCGCTCTTTCATCACCCGAAACGCTGTTAATCTGTGTCATATCTTTTAAAAGTTTTATAATATCCATTATATCATTTCTCCGATTTTATCTAAAAATAAATTTATAAATTCAGCCACACTGTCAATATCATCCATCGACATTAAGGACAGCGGTGAATGAGAATATCTGCACGGAATCGCCGCGTTCAGACACAATTTCCCGCCCGCGCTGTACTGCATCATTCCCGTGCCGCTGCTTAGCGGCTTCAGCGTCTTTTTCTGTATCTTTATCTCTTTCTGCTGAGCGGCTTCTATCATTTTATCAGTTGCTATTTTGTCTGTCAGAACATTCTTATCCATTCGGCTGACTATCACTCCGCCTCCAAGTCTTGCTCCCGATGTAATTTCCCTGCATCCGTGCATATCTGTTGTTTCCGCCGCCGAGACCGAAAGCACCGCATCCGCTTTTATTCTGTGGGTAGCTATTTGAGCCCCTCTGTTTCCGACTTCATGCTGAGAAAGAAAACACGCGTATACGTCATAAGGATAACTTTTTTGAAAAGCTTTAATAAGCGCCGCGCATGCTCCGCTTCTTTCAAGCGCTTTGCCTTTTACATTAGAGCCGACCTGAGAAAATTCGGTATCAAACGTCACATAATCTCCAACGTTTACATACTTTTGCGCCTTTTCTTTGTTTTTTGCTCCTATATCAATAAAAAGTTTGCTTACAGCAACAGTATTTTCACGTTCCGTGCGCGTTTGAAGATGAATCGCTTTCATTCCGATGACACCTTTAATTTTTTTATCCCCGATTACTACCTTTTTAGATATAATTTTGCGTGCGTCGATATTTCCGACAGGCTTAAACTTCAGATAACCATTCTCTGTTATTCCGCTTATTATAAATCCCGCCTCATCCATATTTGCCGTCACAGCAATAGTTTTATCGGAATTATATCCGCGTTTAAAAGCTATTACGCTTCCCATAGTATCAATTTGAACATTATCCGCATAATCTTGAATTTCATTTATTATTAAATTTCGCACTGCCGATTCGTTTCCGCTTACTCCGTTTTCTTCGGAAAGCAATTTCAGAAGTTCAGCCATGATATGTCCCCCTTCTGTTCTTTTATAAATTCAGTTAAAAGCTTCACTGTCGCTTTCACATCCGACAGCGCAAGCGTTTCAACTGATGTGTGCATATACTTTAACGGTATTGATAAAAGCGCGGTTGGAACACCGTTTCGAGCAACTTGTATCTCCCACGCGTCTGTGCCTGTATTTCCCCCGTCAACATCTGTGCCGCACTTTATTCCGTGACGCTTTGCCGTGTCAAACAGCGCCCTCGTCAGTTTGGGATGAAGATTCGGTCCTACTGAAATAATAGTCCCCATTCCTACTTCAAATGCGTTATCACTGTTGTCCGGCGTTATTCCGTGACATACGTCAATAGCAACAGCCATATCAGGATTTATTCCGTACGCGGTGGTTTTTCCGCCGCGGCAGCCTACCTCTTCCTGAACAGCCGCAACCGCGTATACGTCTATATTTATATTCGCTTCGGCTATATTTTTCATAACCGACAAGATTGCTGCCACACTTGCTCTGTCATCAAGAGATTTACCACTGAACTGCTTTTTTCCCAGTTTTCCAACTGACTGAGCGAGCGTTACGCTATCTCCAACCGCGACAAGTTCTTTAACCTTTTTTGCGTCAAGACCTGTATCAATAGCCAATTCACTTATTTTAACCGTTTTACCGCTTTCAAGCAGATAATTAGGCTTTATTCCTATAACACCCCATAAATCCTCTTTGCCATGAACCACTACTTCCGTCATAGGCAATGTTCTTTCGTCTACTCCGCCAACATTAGCAAAAAGCAGATAACCTTCATCTGTTACAGATGTTACCATAAGTCCTATTTCATCACAATGCGCCTCAATCATAAGTTTTGGCGCGTTTTCCAGTCCGCAGTGTTTTACGGCTATTACGCTTCCAAGAGAATCTATCTCGGCATCATCGCAATACTCCATAAACATCTGAAGTATCTCGTCTGTATGTCTATATTCAAAACCTGATACACATCGCATATCACTTAATTTTTTTATTAGTTTTCTCATATTATTTCAGCTCATTTACAAGTTTTTTAAATAAATTTCCGCGTTCTTCAAAGTTCTTAAACATATCGAAGCTTGTGCTTGCTGGAGTCAGTATGACCACATCACCATTTACCGCCTTACTTCTCGCTGAATTTACAGCTTCCTCATAACTATGCGCGCGAATCACTTCTATATCATTGCCTTTTCCGGTCTTTTTTATTTCCATGTCAAGCGCTTCCTGAATTTTGTCAGACGTTGCTCCTATCAGTATAAGAACCTTAACATGCTCAACCAAAGAAGGTCCTATTTCATCATACGGGATTCCTTTATCTTTACCGCCGCCAATCATAATTACCTTTTCAGGGAATACGCGCAGCGTATTTATTGTGCGGTTAGGACTCGAATCAATAGAACTATTGTAATATCTGACATTCTCAAATGTTCTTACAAGTTCTATACGATGTTCCACTCCTCCAAAAGTCTTGGCGACATCCACGATTACAGAATTTTCAACAAGTCCCCATGTAGCCGCTATAGCCGTCATATAATTTTCAACGTTGTGCATTCCCGGGATTTTAATATCGCTTATATTTAACACAGTTTCATCTCCGCGCTTTATCTCTCCGTTTTCAAGATAAACATCCGCTTTATTTTGCCGTGAAAAATATCTTACCTCTCCCTTTGCCTCTTTGCCGATTTTTGAGGTTACATCATTCTCCGCGTTTACAATCAGCATGTCGCCGCTATTTTGATAGAGCATTATATTTTTCTTTGCGTCTATATATTCCTGATAATCTTTGTGCATATCAAGATGATTCGGACTGATATTTGTTATAACGGCAATCTCCGGAGATTTACGCATTGTATGCAGCTGAAAAGATGACAGTTCAAGAATTACCCAGTCATCCTTTTCCATATTCTCAACGTCGGCAAGCAATGGATTACCTATATTTCCGCCAAGCCAAGTCTTATATCCCGATTTTGTCATCATTTTATGAATAAGCGTAGTTGTGGTAGTTTTTCCGTCACTTCCGGTCACCGCTATAATATGCGACGGACAAAGGTCAAAAAACACTTCCATTTCACTTGTTATAATACTTCCATTTTCCTTTGCCCGGAGAATCTCAGGAACATCAAAACGCATCCCCGGAGTTTTAAATATTACATCCCCCGAAAGATTTTTAAGATAATCCTTGCCCAAACTGAATGACACGCCTAATTTTTGAAGTTCATTGTAATTCTCTCCCAACTCATTCTTTGTGCGTTTATCGCAAGCCGTAACTCTTGCGCCAAGCTTTACAAGATACTTTATAAGCGGCAGATTCGATATGCCTATACCAATTACAGTGACATTTCTTTCATTCATATTTTGCTTAAATTCATCAATTTTACTCATTTCTAATCCTCCGCGACGTTATTATATTTATTGTATTCGTTACAACCTCCCGATTTAATTTATAATCGGTGAAATACGCTACACTTTTGATTTACAAGCATATTTTATATTGTAACACAAAATGCTGTAAAAATCAAGAAAAGAGCAGTTATACAACTGCCCTTTTTCAATATTTTTCACATTATTCAGCGTCTGCCTCAACAGCTTCTTCTGCTTTTTCCTCTTCAACCTCAGGTTCTTTAACTTCTTCAGCAGGTTCAACCTCTATCGGTTCTTCAACCTCAACCTCAGGGTCGGTTGAATATACAAGAGCCTCACCCTCCTGAGGAATTTCTTCCTCTTCAACCTCAGGTTCTTCTTTCTCAGGAACAGGAATAAGCGCTCTTATTGAAAGACTTATTTTCTTTTCTTCCCAGTTAATATCTGTAATCTTAGCTTCTACCTCTTCACCGATTGTAAGAACATCTTCAGGCTTGCCGATTCTTCTGTCCGCAATCTGTGAAATGTGGATAAGACCATCTACATTAGGCATAATCTCCGCAAACGCGCCAAACGGCATCATGCGTACTATCTTACATTTAACAACATCGCCCAAATTAAGCTTAGACTGAGCGATTGTCCATGGGTTATCTTCAATCTTTTTAAAGCCAAGAGAAATTTTCTTTGTCTCCGCGTTTATATCCTTGATGTAAACGTCAAGCACATCGCCTTCTTTAACAACCTCTGAAGGGTGCTTAATCTTGTTCCATGAAAGCTCGCTTATGTGAACAAGCCCGTCCACACCGCCAATATCAACAAACGCGCCGAAAGATGTAAGGGATTTAACTGTTCCCTGATACTTTTTGCCAACTTCTGCGTCAGCCCAGAACTTATCTTCCTTTTCCTTCTTCTCAGCTTCAATAATAACTCTTACTGAGCCTATAACACGTCTTCTTCTTTCATCAATTTCAATAATCTTGTAATTAACTGTTGTGCCAACTAAACTCTGAAGGTCCTGTACAAATCTTCCTGATGCCTGACGCGCGGGAATAAATACCTGCGAACCATCTGTAAGAGCGATAACGCCGCCCTTAACGGCCTTGATAATCTTTCCTTCCAAAATTTCCTCGGATTCATAAGCCGCTTTGATTTTGTTCCAGCTTTCCATAGCTACCAATTTTTTTCTTGATAAAACTACTTTTCCCTCACCATCATTTACGCCTACAACGTAAACCTTGATTGTATCGCCTTCTTTTACAATATCAGACGGCTTAAGTGACGGGTCATCCGTAAGCTGGTCAGCCGCCAACTGTCCGTTATACTTGAAGCCACCCAAATCAACAATGACCTCGTTGTTACGAACCTCAACAACTGTACCGTCAATAATGTCCCCGTTGTTTAGAGTCTTGCTTTCATACTGTGCAAACAGTTCTGCAAAGTTCTCCTCATTTTTTACATTTTCACTCATAGCCTTTACTACCTCCTCGATAATACCGCCCGGCGTCGACGCCCCCGCAGTAATACCTATTTTATTATATGTTTTTTCTTGAGGTAAATCCTCAAAAGTTTCGATATGATAGGTGTTTGGACAATTCCTCTTAGATATTTCAAACAGCTTTCTTGTATTCGAGCTTTCTTTGCCGCCGATTACAATCATCATGTCCGAATTCTTTGAAAGTTCTTCTGCCTCTTTTTGCCTATCCTTCGTCGCACTACATATTGTATCAAATATTAGGGTACTTTTGCAAGTTTTTTTTACATTTTGTACGATTTCACCAAAAAAATTTCTATTTATTGTTGTTTGTGCTACAATGCAAATGTCTTTTTCGGCTAAATCTTCGTCAAGTTTATGATTTCTATCGTTTATTATGAGCGCATCGTTTTTACACCAACCGTTTATACCTATTACTTCGGGATGATTTTTATCTCCCACGATGATTATTTTATAACCCTTTTCGTGATGCTCAGAGACAATTCTATGTATTTTTGAAACAAACGGACATGTAAGATCAATATACTCTCTGCCCGCAAGTTCATTATACACCTCTTCACCCACTCCGTGTGCCCTTATGACAACAGTATAATCTTTGGGTATTTCAGCCACGCTTTCAAAGGAATAAACACCTTTTGTCTCCAAATCCTCTATAACCTGCCTATTATGAATCAAATGTCCGAGCGTGGATATTTTTTTCCCGTTTTCTATTTCACGATATACACCGTCAACCGCTCTTTTTACTCCATAACAGAAACCGGCTGTTTTTGCTACACTTATCATTTACCATATTCTCCGTTATATACTCTCTAAACTCCTGATTGTTTCAAGCACATTATCGGCAAGATTTTGTATTTTCTCCTGTCCGATTTTTTGTCCGTAATATTCCTCAAAAGTTATGGGTTTTCCGTAAGTCACCGTTATCTTGTGCATCCACTTATACTCGCCTGAAATACAAGCCGGAATGACGCTTACCCCCGCGCGCTGCGCAATCAGCGCAACACCGGGTTTAGCCTTGACTTTTTTATTGTTTTTTATGCGATGTCCCTCCGGGAACATCAGCATTGCTTTACCATCTTTTAATATATTTAAAGCCGCTTTTACAGCGCCAATATCGCCTCTTCCGCGATGAACAGGGAACGCTCCGAGTCCTTTTATCAGCGCGCCGAACAAAGGATTTTTAAAAAGTTCTTCCTTTGCCATAAACGTAAGAGGACGCCGCGCGCTAAAACCCGCGACAACAGGGTCCCAATTACTGCGGTGATTATACGCAATAATAACTCCTCCGTCTTTGGGAATGTTCTCCTGTCCACGAAATTCAAATCGGAACACAAACAGCATAAAAAAGCGCAATATCATCTTACACACTTTATAAAACATTATTTATAAGCTCCTTTACTTTTTCCACGCTTTCTTCAAAACTCATTTCTGTCGTATCCAACAGCACAGCATCCTCCGCTTTTTGAAGAGGCGCCACAGCTCTCATCGAATCATTTTTATCGCGGTATTCCATATCCTCTTTTATTTTTTTTAAGTCGCACTCGATTCCTTTTTCTGTAAGTTCGTCATATCGTCTTTTAGCACGCGAATCCGAGGAGGCGGTCAAAAATATTTTAACCTGCGCATTTGGCAGCACATATGAGCATATATCTCGCCCATCCATTATGACATTCGCACTTTTTGCCATTTCGCGCTGAAGTTCAACGAGTTTTTTCCTTACTTCAGGTATCACTGCCACGTCAGAAGCACCCACTGACACATCTTCTTTGCGTATACGCTCGGAAACGTCGCTGTCAAAAAGGTATATTCTTTGTCCTTCGTCTGTATATTTTATGCTGATTTTAATCTCATCAAGACGATTTATTAGTTTTGCAGTTTCATTTTTAATGTCAATGCCGTTATTTATCGCGTACAGAGCCACACTTCTATACATTGCGCCCGTGTCGATGTATGTAAAACCCAATGCCTTCGCTGCCGCTTTTGAAACGGAACTTTTGCCCGCGCCGGCAGGTCCGTCTATCGCAACCGAAATATATCCCATATCTATACTGCCCCTTTCTAAAGACAAAACGTATAATTTTACTTATCCGCCAAATCGGGTCGCAATACTTTCGCGCCGCGAAGATAAACATGATTTATCTCCTCTTTTGTCTTGTCTGTATTAATATGTATCATTATGCGTATGCACTTTTCCAAACTTCCGTCAATTTGGGGCGCTGCCATATCAAGAAGCGGAACAAATGTAAGTCCCATTTCTCGTGCCGCCGCAGCGGGAAAAACCGCTGTCAAATCCGGAGTTATAGTAAATATTATAGATATTGAGTCTGCTCGTTTTAAATCATTCTTTTCCTCTATTACGCTTAAAAGTTCAAGAGTCGCGTCAATTATCGCCTCTCTGGTATTGTCTTCCGCGGTTGTCGCGCCGCGTATTGCTCTTACTGCCATGTTTATTTCTCCTTTTTTAATTTTAATTACAATTTATTAGCGCGCTTATATCGTTAAACCGCTCTATGTCCCATACCTATCGCTATATCGTTTAAATTTAAAAGTCCAATCGCAAAGTACAAGCAAACGCTTATATGTGATTCATATCTTGCAATGCCTATTTTTCCGCCCAAATTTAACCCAAGGCACTTATCCATAATCTGCTGAAGCGCTTCATGCGCGGCTCCCGCGACAGCTCCCTCCTCAGCGTGAGTTGAGCCGATTACATTTTCTCTTTTAGCGGCGACAACCGCTCTTTCAAGTATTTTGGACACCGCGCCCGCAAAATCGCAGCCAAAATCTATGGCAACCGATTTTATTCCTTTTTGATTATTCTTTTCCTTAAGCGCCGTTTCCTCCTCCCTTGAGTCTGTTATAGCAATCTCTATTGCCGCTCTGCATACCTCTTTGCTTCCTACTTCCATTTTTCCTTTATTCCTCCATATCAGACGCGTTCTCACCTGCCAAGTATCCTGTAGAAAATGCCGCCTGTAAATTATAACCGCCGGTATAGCCGTCAACATCTATAACCTCGCCGGCGAAGTACAGTCCGTTTACGAGTTTTGACTCCATCGTCGAAGGATTTATTTCACTGACTTTAACTCCTCCGGAAGTTACAATCGCTTCCTCCACGGGTCTCACTCCGACAGCTGTAAGCGAAAAATGTTTTAACGCTTCCGCAATAGCTCCTCTTTCCTCGCGCGTTATCTCATTTACCGCCTTATGCGGTTCTATTCCCGCAAGTGAGATTACGACAGGGATAAGAGCCTTTGGGAGCAAATCATCCATAGCATTTATAAGATGCTTTTTATTATACTTTTCAAAATCCCGCAAGATTCTTGCCTGAAGCTGCTCCATAGACAGCGCGCTCTTTAAATCTATTTCAATCCTATATTTCTCATTACCTATATTTTTCAGATAAGCCGACATGGACAACACTACAGGTCCGGAAATTCCAAAATGCGTAAACACCATTTCTCCGAAATCTGAGTACACTTTTTTATTTTTATTATTATAAGCGGTAATTTTTATATTCTTCAACGAAAGTCCCATAAGTTCTCTAACCCATTTTTCTTCCGTCAGCACAGGGATGAGCGAGGCTTTCGGCTCAATTATTGTGTGACCCGCCTGCCTTGCAAATTTGTATCCGTCGCCCGTAGAGCCGGTCAAAGGATAGGATTTGCCTCCTGTGCATACTATCGCTCTGTCGGCAAATATATCCTCATGCTCCGTTTTTACACCTTTAATAGTTCCGTTTTCTATTATAAGTGATTTTACCGTTGCATGTTTTAGCGTTACATTACTTCTAAGAGCATAGCGTTTTAGGGCATTTACAACATCTTTTGCCTTGTCGCTCACAGGGAATACTCGTCCTCCGCGCTCCACCTTTGTTTTTACTCCATGCTCTTCCACAAGTTGTATTATATCATAATTTGAGAAAGTGTAAAGAGCCGAATAGAGAAATTTCGCATTTCTCGGATACTGCGTTATCATGTCCTCCGTTTCGGCGGAATTTGTAATGTTGCATCTTCCCTTACCTGTTATAAGCAGTTTTTTGCCTACAATATTATTCTTTTCAATCAAAATAACTTTTTCTGCCTTTTCCGCGGCTCTTCCCGCAGCAATAAGACCTGCCGCTCCCGCGCCGATAACTATAACCACCATCACTTCACGCTCCATTTTTCCGCACCGCGGTAAAGTCTTTCTATTGACGGAATAACTTCACTCTTGATTTTTGAGCCTGAAATTACATTTCCTTTTCGGAAAAACAGCACGCTAAAAGGCATATCCTTCAAAATCATATCTCCATACTGTTTGAATAAATCTTTCATCTGCTCTTCGTCACTCGTCATACCCATCTGACCTATCAAAGTATCAAGGTTCGGGTTATAATACGAAAAATAATTGCCGGAAGATGACACAAGGGATGTTAATTCAAGATTTGGTGCAATTTCAGTCTCACCAATCATTATATCATAGTCAGAGGCATTAATTTTTGCCATATATTGGTCATACGGAAGCGCCGTAACTGTTGACGGAATACCAAAATCAGTCAGACTTGTTGATATTTTATTCGCAATGCTTACCTTCTCAGCACTGTCACTGTTCGTCAGAATCTCAAACCCCAAAACCTGTCTTTCTCCATTCACCAATCTTACGTATTTGCCTTCTCTGTCTATTCCCCAGCCGTCATTTCCAAAATGTTCCAAAGCAAGAATCTCGTCTTTTTTGAATTTTGAATTTGTATCATAATAATAAAGCGATGAAGGATTTATCGGGATATCACAAGCTACTCCGTGCGAATAGATTGTCGAGTTCACTATGGAATCCTTATCAATAAGGTTTGCAAGTCCTATTCTCGTTTCTTTGCCTATTAAAAGTTCGTCCTGACAGTTATATCCCACAAAAGTCATTTTATTTGTGACATACTCGTTGCTCCTTGAACTTCCGCGAGGAGTATACTCAGATAAATCCACAGTTTCACCTGTTATTATATCAATTTCATTAGCCTCAAACATCGACTCATACTTCTGTAAATCGGGAACCGTATACACATATATATTGTCTATAACGGCTCTGCCGCCGTGAAAATTATCAAACGCGGCAAAAGACAATTTCCCTGTGCTCAGCTGTGATTCATATCTGAAAGCGCCTGTGCCCATAGGTATATAATTAGCGTTCATTTGCATATCTGATTGATATTTCACAATAGGGAAAGTCAAAAGCGAAACAAAATCAGGAACAGCGTATTTCAACGATATTCTGAGAGAGTAATCTCCTGTAGCCATATAATCAGATACATTCGATAGCGCATCGGTATATTCCGTAATACCGGCGCGTATATTTTTCATCGTATAAGCCGCGTCATACGCGGTAAAATTGCTCCCATCCTGCCACAGTATATCGCTTTTTAAGTTTATATCAACAGTACGTCCGTCTGCTGAAACTGAATAGTTTTCAGCCAGAACAGGCACGGGTCTCAGCGACTTGTCAAGTTCAAACAACGGTTCATAAACAAATTGCATACATTCCTTCACTGTTTCTGATTTTGTAAGCAAAGGGTTGAATGTGTCAAAATCCATTATGCCCACACTTATACTGTTTGAAATCTCCGCTCCGTTCGCGCTGTCGCTTGTTATACCGGCTTCTCCCGCCAGCATATCGTTCATCTTATCTAAAATGCCGCAGCCTGACACAGAAAACGTCAGGCACAACGACAAAGTAATTATCATTAACCTTCTTATCCTCTTCATTTTTTTCTCCAAATCTATATCAATTCAATAAACGCTCCTAAATTCCCGCGTTTTCCGTTTGTTTTTCTGTGTGAAAACAGCAAATCAGAATTGCAGTAAGTACATATTCCACTGTTATCAATATTTTCAGGCGGTATTCCGCATTCAAGAAGTTGTTTCACTATCGCCTTTTGCATGTTCACATGATACTTATCTCCATAGCTGACAGCCGTCTCGCTTCCAAATTCTTTAATAAATATTTCTGCCACGTCGTCTCCCACTTCAAAATGACATTCCTGAATAGAAGGCCCTATAGCGGCAAGAATATCTTCCGCTCTGCTGTTATAATCACTTTTCATCTTCTGAACTGTTTTCTGACCTATCCGTTTTACTGTCCCTTTCCATCCCGAATGAGCAAGCGCCGCCACTCCGAGTCTCCTGTCAAGAAAATACAGGGGAACACAATCCGCAAACAGCGTTACAAGCGGAATTCCCTTTTTATCAGTAATGAGCGCGTCAACGCTTTCAAATTTGTTCTCGTATATAATTCCGTTACCAATATCTTCCTCGCTGACAGTATGAATAACGTCCTCATGCACTTGCTTTGACAAAACAAGTTTCCTATAATCCATACCAAGCGCATTAGATATTATACGGTAATTCTCAAGAACATTTTCCCGCTTATCATCACAGTGAAATCTGAGATTCATAGATGAATAACAGCCTTCGCTTATTCCGCCTTCTCTCGTGGAAAAACCATGCTTTACAAGCCCTGTTTCTTCAAAAGAGGTTATAGTATAAAACGAAACACCGTTTTTTCTGTTCAGCTTAAACATTAATTGCTCCTCCGAAAATAATCATACACACTTTCCGCCGACTTTCTGTCCATCTCTTTCACGTTCATAAGTTCTTCCAGTGTCGCTTCTTTTATTTTATCAACAGTTTTGAAAGTAGTCAATAGTGCTTTTCGTCTTTTTTCTCCAATTCCGTTAATTTTATCAAGTTCGGATTCTATTTTCCCATGCAGCTTTCTGTGATACGTTATAGCCGCGTTATGAACCTCATCCTGTATATGCGTTATAAGCTTAAACACGGGACTTGTGGGACTAATTCCGATTTCGCCTTTTTCTGACACAAGCGCCCGCGTTCTGTGTCGGTCGTCCTTTACCATTCCGAAAGTCGGCACGTCAGCATCTATCATTTCCAAAAGTTCCGTTATCACAGCTAAATGCCCTTTTCCTCCGTCAAGGAGTATAAGGTCTGGTAATGGCAGAAATTTAGCGTTTCTTCGCAATATTTCACCGCGCTTTACCTGCTCTTCCTCCTCAAGAGCGTGACGGAAACGTCTGTAAATAACTTCTCTCATAGCGGAATAGTCATCAGCGCCTTCAAATGATTTAATCTTAAACAGACGATATTTTCGTTTCGCTTTTTTGCCATTCTCAAAAACAACCATAGCTCCGACATTATCAGCTCCCTGAATATTGGAAATATCATACGCCTCAATACGCTGGGGACTTTTTTCAAGACCAAGCATTTCCTGCATGGTATCAAGAAGAGTATTCTTTTCTCTCTCCTTCATAACCTTTATTTTGTAATTTCCCAAAGCAATATCGGCATTCTTTTTTACCATGTCAACCATATGACGTTTTTCTCCGCGTTTTGGAGATAAAATAACAACTTTTTTCTTTTTAATGCCTCTTAGCCACTCCGTTATTGCATCACAGTCCTCAATCTCGTATTGAGTAAGTATTTCCTCGGGAATATATTCGCTGCTTTGATAAAACTGTTTTACAAAATCAGTCAGAATCTCGCTGTCGCTGCTGTGATTTGTATTGTCTATTTTATAGTTCTCACGTCCGATTACTTTACCGTTTCTAATAAAAAACACCTCGCAAAAGGCAACGTTTTCTTCGCGTGCGAGCGCTATAACGTCTCTGTTATCCTGTTTTTCAGTATTTATAACCTTCTGCCTCTCCTCAATATCTTGTATTGCGCGGATTTTGTCACGCAAGTCAGCCGCTTTTTCATAACACCTGTTTTCCGACGCTTCCATCATATCGCGCTTTAGTAATGCCACAAGTTCCTTGTGATTTCCGTCTAAAAAACGGCAGATATTGAAATATACCTGACGGTATTCCTCCTTGGTCACTTTGCCTGTGCAGGGCGCAAAACAATTATTTATATGATAATTCAAACATGGTCTGCCTTTTCGTATATCCTCCGGGAATCTTCTATGACATGTCGGAGGTTTAAATAGCTTTTGAACAAGTTCCATTGTATTTTTCAACGTCAATCCCGATACATACGGACCATAATATTTTGCACCGTCTTTTTGCAGCTTTCTTACTTTCAGAATTTTAGGATAAGGCTCGTTTGTAGTAACTTTTATATATGGATAGTGTTTATCATCTTTTAGAAGAATATTATATTTGGGACGATGCTTCTTTATAAGAGTACATTCAAGCGCGAGAGCCTCGGTCTCAGAATCGGTGACAATATATTCAAAATAAGCAATATTTGATACCATCGCCAACACTTTGGGGGTGTGATTGGAGTTTTTTTGAAAATATTGCCGCACACGATTCTTTAAAACCTTTGCTTTGCCGACGTATATTATATCTCCATCACTATTGTGCATTATATATACACCCGGATTATCAGGCAGATTTTTTAGTTCCTGCTCAAGATCAAACATACTGTCACCTCCTTTTTATATATCAAGTCAAAAAATAACCCTACATATGTAATGCAGAGTTATTTTTTAATAGCATATTAAAAATTATTCAGAAAAATTGGAGTCAATAAGATCAACTAAAGTTTTTACCGCTTCTTCCTCATCGCTTCCATCTGCGATTATTGATATTTGTGTTCCCTTAACAATACCCAGCGATAAAACGCCCAAAAGACTCTTCGCGTTTACGCGTCTCTCATCCTTTTCAACCCAAATGCTTGACTTAAACTCGTTAGCTCTTTGAATGAAAAAAGTTGCCGGTCTTGCATGAAGACCTACTGAATTTTGAACTACCACTTCACTTGAAACCATGAATTGTGCCCCCTGTCTTTATTTTACATCTTTAATTCTATTTTGAAATATATTATACAATAAGAATACTAAAAATTTTGCTGCAAGTCAATCTTTTTTACTATTTTGTAATAATTTTTAGTTAATATTAACTTATCTATATATCCTTTGAGCCCTTTTTTTGTTTATTTATACATTCGCAGTTTTTATTCTTCAGCCGTAGGTTGATTTTCTGTTTTTTCAGATTCGTTTTCCTTGTCCGATTCTGAATTATCCGCCGACACGCTGACATTTTTTCCGTTTGATAAAATCTCCCTCACTTGTCTGTCGATTTCATCGGTAAATTCCTTATTCTCTACCATATACTTTCTGACGTTGTCGCGTCCTTGTCCTATCTTTTCGCCGTTGTAGCTGAACCATGCGCCGGATTTCTTGATAATATTATTTTCAACCGCAAAATCAAGAATATTTCCTTCTCTGGAAATTCCCTCGCCGTAGAGAATATCAAATTCTGCCGTTTTAAACGGAGGCGCAACCTTATTCTTTACAACTTTAACTTTTGTTTTATTTCCGACAAGTTCAGTGCCGTTTTTAATAACCTCTCCTCGTCTTACATCCAGTCTGACAGATGAGAAGAACTTTAAAGCTCGTCCTCCTGGGGTAGTTTCAGGATTTCCGTACATAACTCCAACCTTTTCCCGAAGCTGATTGATAAATATAACCACAGTTCCCGAACGCGAAATGATAGCAGTCAACTTTCTAAGCGCCTGCGACATAAGTCTCGCTAACAGACCCACGTGTGTATCACCCATTTCTCCTTCTATTTCAGCCTTTGGAACAAGCGCCGCAACGGAGTCAATAACAATTACATCAAGAGCGCCGCTGCGCACAAGCGCCTCGGCAATATCAAGAGCCTGTTCTCCCGTGTCCGGCTGAGCGACAATAAGATTGTCAATATCAACGCCGAGTTTTTTTGCGTAAACAGGATCTAAAGCATGCTCCGCATCTATAAATGCCGCTTCACCGCCAAGCTTTTGAGCCTCAGCAACAACGTGCAACGCGACGGTTGTCTTACCTGAAGATTCAGGTCCGTAAATTTCTATAACTCTTCCTCTTGGGAGTCCGCCTACTCCAAGCGCCATATCCAAAGTCAGAGAACCCGTCGAAATAGCGTCCACATTTGCGACATTAATATCTCCGAGTTTCATTATACTTCCCGCGCCGTATTCTTTTTCAATCACGTTAAATACCGATTTTAAAGCTTTCTTCTTTTCCTCATCATCAGTCATTTTCACAACCTGAGGCTTTTCCTTCTCTGTTTTAGCCATTATTTTTTCTCCTTCTTGTTTATATAATCTTTATGCGATAATTATATATTATATGTTTATTTTTTGCAAGCACTTTTCACACGCTTATTTAGTTTAGTCCGTTTT
Source organism: uncultured Clostridia bacterium (assembly GCA_910585485.1). GTDB lineage: Bacteria > Bacillota > Clostridia > UBA1381 > UBA1381 > Hominilimicola. Next base: position 10,412 of record CAJUEZ010000019.1, on the reverse strand, counting down.
ATGGTACTTTGGTTTCTAATCCGGATAAACCTCAATCATTTCAACTCCCGCTAAAGCCGCTTCAATAAGCGTTTCCACATCAAGTTTACTCTCCGATTTCTCAATATTTTCACGTTTCGGATTTGTAGTAGGATGCTTTGGTGTAAATACAGTGCAGCAATCCTCATAAGGAAGAATAGATGTTTCAAAAGTGCCTATCTCTGTAGCCCTATTCACTATTTCAATCTTATCCATTCCCACAAGCGGCTGTAATATCGGCATATCAACAGCAGCATTTGTCACGTCAAGCGCGGCAAGCGTCTGGCTTGCGACCTGTCCGACGCTTTCACCTGTAATAAGCGCGTGTGACTTATGTTTTCTCGCCAATTTTTCCGCTATACGCATCATAAAGCGACGCATGATAAGCGTCATATGCTCTTCGGGACATTTATCGCGTATTTGAAGCTGTATTTCCGTAAACGGCACTATATATAAGTTTATCTTAGATGTATACCGCGCAATAATCCCCGCCAGGGTTATAACCTTTTCTTTAGCACGCTCACTCGTATACGGGAACGAAAAAAAGTTTACAGCGTCAATTTCAACTCCACGCTTTGAAATCATATGTCCTGCTACAGGACTGTCTATTCCGCCGGACAGAAGAAGCGTTGCCTTTGAACCTGTTCCGATAGGCATACCGCCCTGACCTTGTATTTTATTTTCGTCCGCGTAAACATACGCGTCAAAGTCTCTTATCTCCACCTTGACAGTCACATCAGGATTATGCACATCGACTATTATCTCGGGATATTCATCGTCCAAAAATCCGCCGACTTCCAAACATATCTGCGGTGATTTATACGGAAACTGCTTATCTGAGCGCTTTGCCTCTACTTTAAACCTCTTTCCGTCCGTCAAGTCATTTTTCAAGTATTCCTTAGCTTTAGCTTTTATGTCTTCAATATCTTTTTCACACACAGCCGCCCTGGTGATTGTTACAAGTCCAAATATTTTTGACAGTCTTTCCATGACTATATCCATTTTTTCTTGATCCTGTACTTCAACATAGACGGTCGCCTGCGCGAGTCTGACCTTTGTTTCTGCGACGTTTTTAAGTGAGTTTCTGATATTGTTTACAAGTATGCTTTCAAATCTTGGTCGGTTTCCGCCCTTTAAGATAATTTCACCGTATTTTGCAAGAATTATTTCTTTCATTTACATGTATCTCCTTATTGATGCCGCTTCTTCCTTCATAATCTCCGCGGCTTTTATAACATCTTCCATAGTTGTGAGACGGTCAAAACTTATTCTTACCGAGCCGCCTATTTCATTTTTATCGAGTCCCATAGCTGACAGAACATGGCTCGGCTGCGGTTTATGGCTTGAACAAGCCGCACCCGTTGAAACATATACGCCTCTCGCTTCAAGAGCGTGAAGCAGTATCTCGGCTTTTATTCCCTTGAAGGAAACGTTAAGCACACTCCCCGAATTAAACTCATCAGAACCGTTTATTTTAATATCGGGTATCTGAGACAATTTTTCCTTCATTGCGTTTCTTAGCAATATTAAATTTGAATTATCACCGTCACATTCCTTGGCAGCTGCGCCAAATGCCAGTATTCCGCCCACATTTTCAGTGCCGGGGCGCATCTCATTTTGCTGCTCACCTCCAAAAAGCATAGGACGTATCATACGCATATCCGAAACGTATAATGCCCCTGCGCCTTTATATCCATGAATTTTATGCGCGCTTATACTTACCAAGTCAGCGCCCATTTTTTTAGGTTTTACATCAATTTTGCCAAACGACTGAACGCAATCAGAATGAAGATGCGCATAAGGCGATTTCTCAAGCATAATCTCCCTTATTTTTTCAATCGGCTGTATAACTCCCGTTTCATTATTCACATGCATTACGCTTATAAGAGTAGTCTCCATATCAAGAAACTCATAAAGCATATCAAGGTCTATAATTCCATCTTTATTCACTTCAATATATTCTACCGTAAAACCCTGACTTTCAAGATATCTGAAACTTTCCAGCACTGACGGATGCTCCGTCTTGCACGTTACAACCTTTGCGCCTATTTTATGACGAGCGTTGGCAACACCAAATATGGCGGCATTATTAGCCTCAGTTCCGCCGGACGTGAATAATATATTCTTACTGTCTACACCGAGTTTTTCCGCTATTGATTTACGACTTTCCTCAACTAATTTTTCAGCTTCTAAGCCAAGTCCATGAAGTGATGACGGATTGCCAAAACATTCTCCCGCTTTAATCATAGCCTCCACCGCCGCGCGAGATGGCTGAGTTGTAGCCGCGTTATCAAGATAAATCATTTCTTTATTCATATTTTCTCCACCTTTATTACCAAAGCCATTCCTTTTTTTATGGATATTTTACATTTTTCATCAAGCATAACATTACTTATTCCGCGGCTTGACGCAAAATACAAAGTTTCATCACAAAGCGGGTATTCAAGTCCTGTTGTGCTTATGCCCTGCACGTTGCCGTTTATTGGAATTATTGACACCGTCTGCCCTTTTCTTCCGCTTATTTCAATTTCATCACGCAGAAGATAAATTTCATTGTTATCATCTATTAACACACCGTTTTTACACTTCATTAAAAGAAGAATATCCACTATTGTATGGTCAAGTCTGTCACCTGTCATAGCAATCAGAACCACATCGTTATATCCGTGTTCCACAGCGTACATAACGGCTAATTCTCCGTCTGTGAAGTCTTTCCTCTTCGGATATTCTATCCTATCCGCGACTTTTTCATAATCTTCAGCGCTGTCAAAATCGCCGAGTAAAACATTGGGTTTTATCCCCATTGCAGAAGCATGATTATATCCTCCGTCAGCGCATATAATAAAATCAGTATCGTGTATTTTTTCCTTTAAATAACGATAATCCTTTACATCACCGTTACCGATTATTACCGCTCTGTTCATCTTAACAGTCCCTTTACCGAGCCTTCAATATCGTCATTAAACACCGCTGTGCCCGCGACAATTATGTTAGCGCCCTCTTTAAGAACTGAGTCAATATTATCCGCGGTTATACCGCCATCTACCTCAATATTAAATTCAGCGCCCATTTTATTTCTTATGTATCTTATCTTTTCATTCACGCTTTCAATATATGTCTGTCCGCCATATCCCGGTTCAACACTCATCACAAGCACCATATCAACCTTATCAAAGTACGCTTCTATATCAGAAACAGGTGTGGCAGGATTTAACGATATTCCCGCCTTTTTACCTCTCTTTTTTATCATTTGAACGCACTCGTCAGGATTTTTCGTTGCTTCAATATGGAAAGTTACTCCGTCTGCGCCCGCGTCTATAAAATCATTTATATAACGTTCAGGCTCACTTATCATAAGATGCACATCAAAATACATATTAGTATATTTTCGTATGGACCTTATAACAGGCATTGCAAATGATATATTCGGCACAAAATGGCCGTCCATTACATCGATATGAAGCCATTTTGCTCCCGCATTTTCCGCCCTTTTTATTTGTTCGGCAAGCACGCCAAAATCCGCTGCCAATATAGATGGCGAAAGTATCATTTCTTTTCCCACTCCTTTACTGATTTGAGTTTACTATACATCTGAACATAACTTTCATAACGCGATAAAGCCATTTCTCCATCATCTACTTTTCCCTTGACAAAGCAGTCAGGCTCGTTTATGTGTGAGCACGACCGAAAACGGCATTTATTTTGTGAATCTGACATCTCAGGAAAGAATCGCCACAAATCATCGGCGGCAATCCCCTCAATTTCAAGTGAGCTAAATCCCGGAGTATCAAGAACAAATCCCCCGCTTTTTAACTCAAACAATTCAACGTGACGTGTTGTATGTTTTCCGCGCTGAATCTTCTCAGACACGCTTCCGACTTCAAGCTTGTCCTCTGTTACTATACTGAGAAGACTGGATTTACCCACACCGGAAAGGCCGGCAAAGGCGGTTGTCTTGCCTTGCAGATACGCTAAAATCTCTCCAATTCCTTCACCGCTTTCCGCGCTTACGGAAAACACTTCATATCCGGCTTTTTGATAAGTCTTTTTTATATCTTCACGACGTTCCAAGTCCGTCTTGTTTATGCATACAGCCGGCAGTATATTATTCATTTCCGCATACGTCAACATCTTGTCAATAAGAAATAAATTAGGTTCCGGAGAAGATGCCGCAACTACAAGCATCATAGTGTCAACATTCGCAACCGGCGGTCTCACAAGAAAAGAGCTCCGCGGCAAAATCTCTGCGATACTCCCCTTTTCACCGTTAAGCTCAATTTTTACCTTATCGCCTATCATAGGTGTTATTTTTTCCTTACGAAAAACACCTCTCGCCTTGCATTCATATATCTTATCGGAGACCTTTACATAGTAAAAGCCTCCGATACCTTTAATTATAGTTCCTACCATATAATCCTCTGACTTAAACAATTAATCAAAATTCACATTGATGCTGCTTGTGTTGACTCCGTCCATATAAGCCTGAACCTCAACAGTTCCCGCTCCGCTTGACGGCATTATGTCAACGGAAACAACACCGTCTGACTTAGAATGAACAGCGCTATGAATTGTGCGTCCGTTTGCGACTATTTCAACAGAAACGCTTTCACCCGCATCATCAGGAATCTTGAAGGAAACTGTTTTTTTCTGTGTTACCGGCGGTGTGTCATCATTATTGCCGCCATTTCCGTTCGACTCATTATTGGATGGCGCTTCTGTAGCCGACGGCTTCTCCGTCTGCTGACTGCTCTCTTCTTTTTTAGCCACAACAATATCCACTCGAGAACCTTCTGTTGTTGTTTTTCCTACCTCCGGAGTTTGACGTATTATTGTTCCTTCAGTCGAGGACGATGGTGCGCGCAGCACGTTTCCTATGCTCAGTCCGTTTTTGCTTAGTATCGTTTCTGCATGGTCAATGCTTAATCCTACAACACTCGGTACGCTTACCTGCTTTCCCGGTGTCGGCTGTGAATTTTTACCTTTGCTTACATGAAGAGTAATAATATCGTCTTTGTTCATCTTTGTTCCTGCCAAAGGAGTCTGTCTTATTATCTCGCCGGCTTTCTTTTCGGCAGAATCTTCCTCAACAATGAAATACTTAAGGTCAGCGGCTAAAATAATTTCAATCGCTTCTTCAACAGTCCTATTTGACAAATCAGGCGCGGCTATATTACCTCCTGAAGAGCCTATGGAAACGACAATTTTTATCTTCTCGTTCTTTTTAACAACTTTTCTTGCCTCCGGGTCCTGAGATATTATATGATTCTCTTCAATCGTGTCAGACAGAGAATACTCTTCCTCAAGCTGCACCCCTACTCTTTTTGCTTCTGACATAGCCTGTTCAACTGTCATATTTGTAAAATCGGGTACGGTGACATTTTTGCCGCCATTTATAAAGAATATAATTCCCATAGCTATCAACGCGATAACCACAACTGTTGATATGCCTAAAACAATAGCTATTCTATCTTCTTTTTTCTTGTTTTTGCTTTTCTTTTTAACTTCTTCCTTGCGCTTTGTTCTGATTCTTTGATTTTCATTGTCGGAATAGTTATCCGAAAGTATTTCCGGCACATCTAAATCGTCTTCATCAAAGTCATCCTCAACTTCAGATACGTCTATATCATCATTTTCCTGCACGCTCTTTCTGTACATTTCCTCGCGGCTTGGCAAAGGCTCATCGGCAAGCACCGCATGCAAGTCGTCAACAAGTTCCTGCACATTTTGGTATCTCGCTCTCTGCTCCTTTGAAATTGATTTCATTGTTACATACGCTAAATCTGTGGGTATATCAAGATTTACACACTTTACATTAACAGGTTCTTTCTCAAGGTGCATCAGAGCCACGCTTACGGCTGTATCACCGTCAAACGGCACTTTACCTGTCAGCATCTCGTACAAAACTATTCCCAGTGAATATATATCACTTCTATCGTCTGTAAAACCGCCTCTCGCCTGTTCAGGTGAAATATAGTGAACAGACCCTAACGCGCTTCCGCCTACAACCGTGGTTTCCCCCGCGACGGCTCTGGCTATACCAAAATCTGTAACTTTAAGAGTTTTATCCTTGGTCATCAGTATATTCTGAGGCTTAATATCACGGTGTATTATGTTTATAGAGTGCGCCTCGCCGATTCCTTGTCCTATCTGTATCGCAAAATCACAAGCTTCCTGCCACGGCAGAGCTCCCTTATGCTTTATGTATTCCTTTAGCGTAATACCGTCAACATACTCCATAACCATATAGTTGAGACCGTTTTCTTCCCCGACATCATATACAGACACAATATTATTGTGTACCAAACTCGCAGATGACTGAGCCTCCTTTATAAAGTTTGAAACTACCTGCTTTTCATCCTCCAAAGAATCACGAAGAATTTTTATAGCGACAAAACGATTTAAAAGAGTATCTTTAGCTTTGTATACAGTCGCCATTCCTCCTGTTCCGATTTTTTCAAGCATATCATATCTATTTCCAAGTGTTATTCCAACTAAATTATCACTGTTCATTTTCATTTTTCTCCTTTTCAAAAGCCACAATCGTTATGTTATCTCCGCCGCCGCGCTCATTCGCTAACGCGACAAGTTCCTCAGAACTTTTCTGTAACGTATTTTCTTTCTTCACATATTCCATAATCTCATCGTCTTCAACAAAATTTGTAAGTCCATCACTGCAAAGAATAATCGTTTCACCATTATACGGTTTTATGGTAATATCCACTTTAACCGTGTCCTCCGCGCCCATAGCGCGTGTTATGTAGTTCTTTTTCGGATGATGCTTAGCCATTTCCTTGCTTATCTCGCCTCTTGATACAAGTTCCTGCACGTATGAGTGATCTTTTGTAATCTGCACTATGTCATCGCCTAACATATACGCTCTCGAATCTCCCACATGCGCGGTTATTATCTTGTTTCCATAAATCATAGCAAGCGTAGCTGTTGTGCCCATTCCCATTATTTTATAATGATCTTTCGCGTAATTGTATATGATACTGTTCGCGGATATAAATGCCTGCCTTATAACTTCTCCCGCTTCCACATAATCAAGCGTTTCAATCAAATTTTTATTTAAGTGATTCTCTATTATATCAACAACCATCATACTGGCTATTTCACCGGCCTGATGTCCGCCCATTCCGTCAGCGACAATCGCATACGGAAACGCTTCATTATCATTTACATAATAATTGTCTTCATTTATTCTTCTGCGCATTCCTATATCGGTAATCGCACCATACAGCATATTCAAAATCACCTCGCCTTTTATGAATTTTATACTAATGTCTAAATAATAATATTATTTTAACACTTTTTTTCTTAATTGTCCACAGGAAGCTGATATATCAGAACCAAGTTCCCTTCTGACCGTTGCGTTTATGCCTAATGACGTTAGTTTTTCCTGAAACGCTTTTATCTCTTTTCCGCTTCCTTTTTCGAAATTTCTTTCCTCTACCTTATTTACAGGTATTAAATTTATATGACTGTGCAAATCCCTAACGAGATTCGCAAGTTCTTTTGCGTTTTCCATGCTGTCATTAACTCCATGAATAAGAGAATATTCAAAGCTTATTCTTCTGCCGGTGATACCGGCATACTCCCTGCACGCTTCTAACAGTTCGGCAATCTTATATTTGTGATTAACCGGCATTATGCTGTCCCTTATCGCATCGTTTGGAGCGTGGAGCGAAATTGTGAGAGTAATAGGGATTTTTTCCTCTGCCAATTTATATATCATAGGCACTACTCCGCATGTTGAGAGTGATATATGCCTATAACCTATATTAAGCCCCTTTTCATGATTTACGTTATGCAGAAACTTAACGACATTTTCAAAATTATCCAGCGGCTCTCCTATGCCCATCATAACTATATTGCTTATTCTCTCGCCTATATCCTTCTGCGCAAAAATCACCTGATTCAAAATTTCTCCCGCCGTAAGGCTTCTGTATAGTCCTCCTATCGTCGAGGCGCAGAAACGGCATCCCATTCTGCATCCAACCTGACTTGAAATGCAAATAGTAAGTCCGTGATGATAACGCATTACAACGCTTTCAATACAGTTTCCGTCAGGCAGTTCGAACAAGTATTTTACAGTTCCGTCTATCCTTGAAACATATTTTTCACGTATTTTAAGAGTGGAAACATATGTGTCTTTTTCAAGCTTTTCACGGGTAATTTTTGAAAGGTTTGTCATTTCGCCATAACTTTCCGCTCCCTTATGCAGCCACGAAAAAATCTGTTCGGCTCTGAATTTCTTTTCGCCAATAGATTGAAGATATTCAATTAACTCATCGTATTCAAAATCTTTTAAATCTATCATTACTTATTCCTTCTCATTTTACAGATATAAAAACCATCTGTATCGTCTATATGCGGATAAAAAGTTTTCTCATACATTTTCTCGAAACTTGGATTCTCTTTTAAGAATTCCCCTGTAATCATCTCGTTTTCCTCTTTTTCCACAGTGCATGTGGAATATACAATTTCTCCGCCGCATTTTAAATATTTTGACGCGTTTTCAAGTATTTTTCTCTGAATCTGAGGAAGATTGCTATTTTCTTCCCTATTCCACTTAATTTCGGGTTTTCGACGTATTATTCCCATACCCGAGCACGGAACGTCACATAAAACCTTATCCGCGATTTCCATGTACTTATTATTAAACACAGTGCCGTCTGACAAATGCGGCTCTATTATAGTAATTCCCAACCTTTGAGCATTCTTTTTTATCAGTTCCATCTTATGCTCATGCACATCAAACGCGTAAATTTTTCCCTTGTTACTCATGAGTTCAGCCATATGCGTTGTCTTGCCGCCCGGCGCGGCACACATATCTATTACAGTGTCACCGGATTTGGGTGACAGCACTTTAGCAGCCTGCATTGCAGCTGCATCCTGAACCGTATAATATCCTTGTTTATAAAGAGAGTCATTTGATATGTCAAACCCCTGACATATTATGTAGCCGCTATGTTCTAAAATCTCTACATTTTGTTCCGTAAGTCTTTCGCATAGTTTTTCGGCGGTTATTCTCAGTGTATTTGGGCGCACGGTAAGCTTTGACGGTTCGGAAAACGCTGCCATCATTTTCTCTGTGAAATCATAGCCAAAGTCATTAATCCACTTTTCACAAATCCATGTAGGAAACGAATATCTGACAGACAAGTATTCCGTTTTGTCATCAGGATATACAATGTCCGTTTTGGACACGTTTCGCAACACACCGTTTACAAATCCCGCTGAAGCGCCGTGTCCATACTTTTTAGCAAGCTTTACGCTTTCATTCACTGCCGCGCTGTCAGGTATCTTATCCATGAACATAATCTGATATATACCCATTCTTAAAATTATAAGAATATATTTTGATATTTTTTTCAGCTTTAACTTGGAAAATTTACTTATAATGTAATCAAGAGTTGTTTTCTTGTCAATAACACCGTATACAAGCGCTGTCACAAGCGTTTTATCACACTTCTCCAAACCTTGATTCAGCGCTTTTTTTAATGCCATATTTGAATATGCGCCGTTAAATTCAACGTCATATATAACTTTCATGGCAGTTTCTCTCGCATTAGCCATTAGTCTCTCCTGCGGTTAGCAAGCATTAACAGTCTCAGGAATTGAAGCGCTGTTGACGCTACCGCTGCCACATATGTCATCGCTGCTGCCGTAAGCGTCTTTTTCGCTCCGACAAGTTCGTCTCCATCTAACAGATACATGCCCTCTAAAGTTCTCATTGCGCGTTTTGAAGCGTCAATCTCCGTCGGAAGTGTCACAAGCTGAAATACAAGCACCATTCCGAAAAGAATCGCACCGGCAACCGCGAGTCCAAACGAACCCATAATAATTCCTATTATAAACAGCGGCATGGAAAGCCAATTACTCACATTTACAAACGGCACAATACTGTTTCGGATTCTTATTGGAACATATCCCACCTGATGTTGCACTGCATGCCCGCATTCATGCGCGGCAACTCCTATCGCCGCCACAGAATTTGAATTATAGGTTGCGTCTGAAAGTCTTATTACATTCTCCTTGGGACTGAAATGGTCTGTCAAATCACCCGCGACATGTTCAATTCTTATATGCTGCAGTCCATTCGCGTCAAGTATTTTTCTTGCCGCCTCCGCTGCTGTCAATCCTCTTGAACTATATACTTTATCATATTTTTTAAAAGTCGATTGCACTCCAAAAGACGCGAACATCGTCAGCGCAAACGCGATTATGACCAATATATAGGTCGGGTCAAAATAAAAATAATTGTAAGGCATAATATCACTCCTGTCCTAAAACAACGCCTATTTCTATATCATGCCCTCTGGCATAATCCTCAACATTCATCTTCTTACTTCCGGCAAACTGCGCAATTTTTATATAAAGAGTTCCCTCAC
>CAJUEZ010000018.1 GCA_910585485.1 uncultured Clostridia bacterium | reverse complement strand
CGCATGACTGTTAATCATGATGTCGCTGGTTCGAGCCCAGCTGGAGGAGCCATTAGTAAAGACTACAACAAAAGTTGTAGTCTTTTTTGTGATTGCTTCCGTTTAGTTTTTGTGGTATAATAAGTTTAAAGCACTATCTTACTAGATAAGATGGAGTTGGAGGATATAAATAGTGGATACATGTAATTGGTGTACTCTTTCTGATGATGAGAAAAAGTGGCTGCTTATACAAAATGAAAATTGGTCAGTATACTTAGCCGATAAACAAGATTATATTGGACGTTGCATTTTAATTTTAAATAGACATTGTGGATGTTTATCTGAGTTGACGGATAACGAATGGATTAATTTAAAACATATAATTAAAAGGCTTGAAACTTGTTTTAAGACTGTTTTAGGCGCAAAATTATGTAACTGGAGTTGTTTATTGAATGACTTTTATAAAAGAAATAATCCCAATCCACATTTACACTTACACGTTCGTCCACGATATAAAGTTCCTTTTTTATTGAATGGAATTCAATATGTCGATGAAGAATTTGGTCATCATTACAATCTGCGTAAAGAAAATATCATTGATACAGATGAACGAAATACGCTATATAACATATTAAAAAGAAATCTAAATGAGTAGTATAAAAGGTGGTATTATGACGGAATTTCAAAAGCGTGTTTACAAGGCGGTGGAACAAATTCCGCAGGGTACAGTTGTGACCTATGGCGAAGTTGCGCGTATGGCAGGCAATGTCAGAGCCTCGCGCGCAGTTGGGAACATTCTACATAAAAATCCGTTTTTTGGCGTTGTGCCGTGTCACAGAGTTGTGCATGCAGACGGCGCTCTTGCTGCGCCTTTTGCTTTCGGCGGTGAAAGAGTTCAGCGTGAACTGCTTGAAAAAGAGGGCGTTACCTTTACACAAGACGGCAGGGTTGATATGAAAAAACACGGGTATGTGTTTGAACAGGGGTGATGGAAATGCAAATTGTATATAATGAAACACATGATTTCAGCGAAGAAGCTTTACAGAATTTATTCTTATCAGTTGAATGGTCATCCGGACATTATCCTGAAAAGCTGGTTATCGCAATGAAAAATTTTAAAACAGTTTATTCTGCGTGGGACGGAGAAAAGCTTGTTGGTCTGATTTGTGTAATGGACGACGGTGTTATGAACGCGTATGTCCATTATCTGCTTGTCAATCCCAACTATCACGGAATGAAAATCGGACGGGCGCTTGTTGATATGGTAAAGCAAAAATACAGAGATTATCTTAGAATTGCAGTTATCGCATACGACGATGAAGCGCATTTTTACGAAAACTGCGGGTTTAAGAAGTCGGACAACGCAAGTCCTATGTTTATAACTTCATTGTGGACTTAACGGGAGATATTTATGTCAGGGATTGTAATTTGCGGAGGAAACGGGAGCGGAAAAACAACGCTTGGACGGGAATTGTCAGGAGTGCTTAATTACAAGCACATGGACATTGAGGATTATTATTTTCCTGACGCGCCGATACCGTATTCAAAATCACGTACGCGTGAAGAAGTGTGTGAATTAATGCTAAAAGACATTAAAAAGTATAAGAATTTTATTATCTCGGCGGTAAATGGGGATATGAGTGAGGAAATCAATTCAAAATATGACCTTGCAGTTTTTCTTGATGTTCCGCTTGATATACGGTTAAAACGCGTAAAACAGCGCGCATACAATAAATTTGGAAGCCGTGTGCTTGAGGGCGGGGATATGTATGAACAGGAGCAGCGGTTTTTTAATGCTGTAGCAAACGCTTATGAGGAAAAAACAGAAAGAGTAAAAGAGTGGCTGAAAACGCTCTCCTGTCCTGTTATTTATATTGACGGAACAATGGATATTGCCGAAAATGTTAAAAGTATAATAAACTTAATACGCAATATTGGTTTTAATTAAATAAATTATCCTCACTCCATTTTCTCATTGACTGCAAAACAGGAACAAATTTTTTCCCAAGCTCCGTCAGGGAATATTCAACTCTCGGCGGGACTTCCGCGTAAATCTTACGCTTTATAAATCCGTCAGCTTCAAGCTCACGAAGCTGTTTTGTCAGCGTCGCCTGCGTAATGTTGCCCAGACGACGCTGTAATTCGTTAAATCTTTGAATTTCGTAATATGAAATATACCAAATTATAAGCACTTTCCATTTTCCGCTTATAATTGATTGCAATCGGCACATTGACTCGCATTTTGCGTATTGATTAGAATTTATATGTTTATTTTCTGTCATGTTTTATTGTCAGCTCCTTTTTTATAGCGTAACATACCGATTTGTTTTTGTCAATACTAAGTATCTTTTTTAATAGTACATATTAAAAATAATCGTACTTTACGATTCATACTGTAAATGCTATACTGAAAATATGATAAGCTTATCAAATAATTTTTCAGGGTGATTATATGAATTTTACAGGAACAATCTGGCGGCCGCCATATGAGGCGTGGTCGTCGCTATTACAGGTTACGGCTGGCTGCACGCATCATAAGTGCAAATTCTGCACGCTGTATGAGGACATACCGTTTAAGTTTAGAATGTCGCCGATAAGCGAAATTGAGGAGGTTTTAAAGGTTCTGGCCGAAATGTCACCGGATACGCGCAGGCTGTTTTTAGTGGGCGCAAACCCGTTTGTTCTGAATACGCAAAAGCTTAAAAATATCGCGCATCTTTCAAAGCAGTATTTGCAAAGGCTCACCAATATCGGTTGTTTTGCGAGGATAACCGATATTACTCCAAAGAGTATAGAGGAACTGAAAGAGCTTCGGACGGTCGGGTATAACAGAATTACTATCGGTGTTGAAACGGGTGACGACAAGGCGCTTGAGTTTATGAATAAGGGCTATGGTTCAGTCGATATTTTGGAGCAGTGCGGAAAGCTTGATGAAGCGGATATTGAATATAATTTCTTTTATCTTGCGGGAATTTACGGTCACGGTAAGAGTGCTGAGGGTGTAAAAAATACACTTAAAATATTCAATCAATTAAATCCAAAAATTATCGGCTCATCAATGCTTACTGTTTATCCGTCCTCCGAGCTGTATGAGGAAATTCAAAACGGAAGCTGGCAGGAGGAAAGTGAAAAAGAAAAATTGGCGGAGCTGAAAATGCTTATTGAGGGGCTTGAAATTAAAACGCACTTTGCCGCGCTTGGCGCGTCAAATATGTTTAATATGCAGGGCTTTTTACCGAACGACAGAGAAATGCTGTGCTCAGAAATAGATAAAGTGCGGTTACAATACGATGAGGAATTTTTGAAAAGCTACCGTCAGAATTTAAAGCATTTATAACGATTTTGGAACTGTACTTACCAATATCGGATATTGAAATTTTGCAGTAAAAATGGTAAAATAAATGCGAGGAAGTGACAATTATGTGGTTTATATTTGCGCTGATGTCGGCGGTGTTTGCGGCGCTGACATCAATACTTGCAAAAATCGGAATAGATGGTGTAAACTCCAATCTTGCGACAGCGATACGGACAATGGTAGTTGTAGGTATGGCGTGGATAATGGTGTTTCTGACAAATTCTCTGGGCGGGATATTTACTATAAGCAAAAAAAGCTGGGTTTTTCTTATATTGTCAGGACTTGCTACGGGCGCGTCGTGGCTTTGTTATTACAAGGCTCTGCAAATCGGTGAGGCGTCAAAGGTAGTACCGGTAGACAAGCTGAGCGTGGTTATAACGCTTGTTTTTGCATTTGTATTTCTGCATGAAAAGTTTACGGTAAAATCACTTATAGGCTGTATTTTAATTACCGCCGGAACGATATTTTTAGCATTGTGAAAGGAAAAATAATATGAGGCTGAAAAAATTAAATTTTGATTTTTCGATATGTCAGGTTACCGATTTTTCACAGGTAAATTTAGACAGTGAAATTTGCTTTATCGGTAAGACCGACGAGGAGAAATCAGTGGTGTGCATAACGAAAGATGTGCCTGAAAATGTGACGGAGCGTGACGATGGCTGGCGGGCATTTCGGATAGAGGGGACGCTTGAATTTTCACTGATTGGAATTTTGTCAAAAATAGCGTCATTGCTTGCAGAAAACAAAATCGGTATATTCGCCGTGTCAACTTATAACACCGACTATATTCTGACGAAAGCGGAAAATTTTGATAAAGCCCTGACGGTGCTTCAAGATGTGGGGTATGAGGTTATTTAAAGATGATTACATACAGAGAATTAAGTGAAAATAAAATTTGCAGAGAGTTGTTTTACGGATTTATCCGCCGTCAGGTTGTAGGCAAGTGTTACCGACGTGAAAACAGCGCATGGGTTATTAAGGACGACCCGTTTATTGATGATTGGTCTGAAGAGAATTATACATTTCTTGTGAAATGTCTCAAAAATACCGTGGGAACAGGCGGTTTTGTATGCGGCGCTTTTTCGGACGGTAAATTAAAGGGATTTGTGTCGGTTGAGCCTGATTTATGGGAAAATGAATATCTGGACTTGTCGAGCATACATGTATCAGAGGATATGCGCGGTAAGGGAATAGGAAAGAAGCTGTTTTCCTTGGCTGCAAAATGGGCAGGTGGAAAGGGAGCGGATAAACTCTACATTTCCTCACATTCAGCGGTAGAAACTCAGGCTTTTTACAGAGGTTTGGGTTGTATTGACGCAAAAATTATCAACAAAAAGCATACGGATGCCGAGCCGTATGACTGTCAGCTTGAATATGTAATAAAACCGTGCATCAGACACGCACAGGAGCGTGACGCGGATATTATTTTACTGTATGACAGGCACATTGCGCGCGCAGAACTGATAAATTCTATTAATTTAAACCGCGTATATGTTGTCACGGAAAACGACCAATTCTGCGGTTGGCTGAGGTACAATTTATTTTGGGACAATATGCCGTTTATGAATTTATTATATCTTTTGGAGGACTTTAGAGACAGGGGCTACGGACAACAAATGGTGGAACATTGGGAAAATGAGATGAAAAATAAGGGTTATACGCAAGTATTAACTTCTACACAGTCGGACGAAACGGCACAGCATTTTTACATGAAGCTTGGATATAAGACAATAGGCGGGTTTGCGCTTGATGGTGATCCGTTTGAATTGATAATGTCAAAACAACTGTTGACAGTAAGATAAAAGGTGCTTTTGTGCACAACTTGTCAACGCGCTTGCAATTTATCATTTTTAGTGATAAAATAATCATAATATTTGGAAAAATAACTTGCGGTTTTAATATGAAGAATCACAGATTATAAACAAAAAGTCAGTTATTAACATTAGAAAGGAATTTGCGTATGCAGTTGCTTGCAGTGAGTATCAGTCATGAAAAGGCTTCTGTAAAAATACGGGAAAAAGTATCTTTTACAAAGCGGAAACAAGCTGAAATTCTTCAATATATAAAACTCAATATCGCGGATGAAATAGTGATTCTTTCAACGTGTAACCGCTGTGAATTTTATCTTGCGGGAAATAATTTGTGTGAAAGATTTATTGATTATTTAGTGTCCCTCGCTGATGAAAATATAAAAGACTATATTACAATATATGAAGGATACAAGTGTTGCGAGCATCTAATGCTGACAGCATCGGGACTTAAATCTATGATTTTGGGAGAAGATCAGATACTCGGACAAGTGAAAGATGCTCACAAGTTTGCTATGGACCATGCCGCATGCGGAAAATATTTAAACACACTCTTTAGATTTGCCGTTACAGGGGCAAAAAGGGTGAAGACGGAAACATTACTGTCAAAAACACCGTTGTCAGCAGCCACCATAGCAATAAAATTATGCAAAAATATTTTGGGGACACTAAACGACAAGAATATACTTATAATAGGCGCAAGCGGAAAAACGGGATCAATAATTTTAAAAGATTTAGTGTCCCTGGGCGGAGTTAATATTTACGCAACCTCCAGAACGCATGGAGGAATAATTAGTAAAATAGATGGCGCGGTGACAATAGATTACGAATATCGATACAATAATTTTAATATATATGACGCTGTAATAAGCGCCACTTCAAGTCCTCATGTTGTTCTTGACGGTGAGAAAATTCGCGGCACGATTACCACTCAGAAAACAAGGGCATTTATTGACCTTGCCGTTCCGCGGGATATTGATATTAAAAGTGATGAATATATTGTTTACAAAGATATAGACGACCTTTTAGAGATTGCTGAAAACAATAATAAAATTAAAATACAAGAAACAGGCAAGGCGCAAAAAATACTTTCCGAATATATCGATAAGTTTTTTGTATGGAAACTTTTTACTGAAAATAAATCGCTTTTAAAAGGGACAGAAAATAGACTTGAAAATGAGAATGCAAAAATTGAATTTCGCCGTAATGTGTATAATCTCAAAGCAGAAAACGACTATAATAAATTCCAATATTTTATAAATACTCTCAGGGAGGAATTTAAATGAATATTAGAGTTGGTTCACGTAAAAGTGCTCTTGCAATGAAGCAGACCGAAGCGGTTATTAATGTATTGAAGGCACATTTTCCGACTGATACTTTTGAAATAGTGGGTATTTCCACTAAGGGCGATAAGCGGCTTGACAGAACGCTCCAAAGTTTTGGAGGCAAAGGAGTATTTATAAAAGAACTTGAAACGGCGCTGTTAAACGGTGAGATTAATATGGCTGTTCACAGTGCAAAGGATATGCCTGTTGAAATGACGGACAATCTTGAAATCAGCGCAGCGCTGATGCGTGATGACAGAACCGACGTGCTCGTGTGCTCTGGGGACACTAAAACTTGTGAGATTAAAGTAATCGGAACGGGGAGCGCTCGACGTGAAGCACAGGCGAGACATCTTTTTCCCGATGCGGTTTTTAAACCGATACGGGGAAATATTTATACGCGTCTGGAAAAGTTGAAACACAGAGAATATGACGCGGTTATTATGGCAAAAGCGGCAATAAACCGTCTTGATATTACAGATATACAAATTATGCCTCTTGGTGATGATTTTATTTGCGCGGCGGGTCAAGGGATTCTTGCTGTTGAAACGGTTCGAGGAAAAATGAAAAAGTATACTGACGCTATAAATGAAACAACCACAATGACAGAACTGATAGCGGAGCGGGCATTTCTTAAATTCGTTGGAGGAGGCTGCAATGCGCCTTGCGGCGCGTCTGCTGTGTGCGACGGACAAAATATAACTATGAGTATATTTTATGGGGACACTAAATCAGAAATAAGATTTAGTATGTGTGGTGATAATCCAATAAAGTTGGGAAAGAAAATGGCGGTAAAAGCTTTAAAAATAGCGGAGGAAAATTAAATGGTATATCTTGTTGGAGCGGGTCCGGGGGACAGCGCTCTTATAACGCTTAAAGGTCTTAAAAAGATTAAAAACGCGGATGTGATAGTGTATGATAAGCTTGTAAATCCTACTCTTTTAAATTATGCGAAAGAGGACTGTTTGTTCATTTACGCGGGTAAAATTGCCGGTAACCATCATATGGAACAAGATAAAATAAACGAGATTCTTGTAAAATATGGAGGGACACAAAATGTGGTAAGGCTGAAAGGCGGCGACCCGTTTGTATTTGGAAGAGGCGGCGAAGAAGCCGCTTGTCTTGATGAAAATAATATTTCATACGAAATTATTCCCGGGATTTCTTCATGCTACAGTGTTGCTGAATATTGTGGCATTCCGGTAACGCATCGGGATGCGGCAAATTCTTTTCATGTTATTACCGGACATGAAAAAGGTGATAATGAACATGTAAATTACTCATCGCTTGCATCTTTAAACGGGACGCTTGTTTTTTTAATGGGACTTTCTTCAGCCGAAAATATTGCCAAAAGACTTATGGATAGTGGTAAATCTCCTTTTACTCCCGCGGCAGTCATCTCAGACGGCACAACCCAAAAGCAGCGTCATATTACAGGGACACTAAAATCCCTTCCCAATATGGCGAAACATATGTCATCGCCGGCAGTAATTATTATAGGAAACGCGGTGAATTTACAAAAAACATGGTTTGAGCCGTCAGGTATTAGAATTCTTACAACGGGAAGCAGGGTAATTAATTCTCAAATAAAGGCTATATCTGAGGATTTTGATGTGACAGAAATTTCTCTTATAAAAACTGTTGCCATAAATTATGACATATTTGAAAAAACCGATTTAAAACAATTCACACATATTATCTTTACCAGTTCTAATGGAGTGAATATTTTTTTTGAGTATATGAAAAAATCAAAATTTGACTCACGTATTTTTAGGGACACTAAATTCGCCGTTGTTGGGCAACAAACGGCGCGCTCTCTCGAAGAAAAAGGAATTTATGCCGATATAATACCGCAAAAACATAGCGGACAGTATCTTGCGAAAGAATTATGCGCGCAATGTTCTGAATCTGATAATCTTTTGCTTGTTCGCGCTGAAAACGCGGCGCGCAATATTCCTAATTTGTTAAAACAAAGCAATATTTCTTTTACAGATATAAGCATTTACAGAACAGAGACAGATTTCGCAAAAAAAGAGTTGTTAAATCTTTGTATTGATAACGTGGATTATGTAGTCTTTTCAAGTGGAAGCGCCGCAAAAGCGTTTAATGAAATGGCAGAAAATGAATGCGGCGCAAAATTTATTTCGATAGGAAAAGAAACAACTAAGGAGGCAGAAAAACATGGCATTAAAATTTATAAAACCGCGTGTTATCCGTCGGCCGAGGGAATTATTGAATGTGTCAGGAGTGAAATAAAATGATAAAACGACCAAGACGTCTTCGCGCGTCAAAACAAATACGGGATATGGTGCATGAAATCTCAATTGATAAAACAGATTTAATATATCCGATGTTTATTATAGACGGTGACACAGAAGAGATACCATCTATGCCGGGGATAAAACGATATTCGCTTGATGATTTGCCATCGGCTCTTGATGAAGTTGCTACTTCGGGAGTAAACGCGGTTCTCTTTTTTGGAATTCCAAAGGAAAAGGATGAGATGGGCTCTCAGGCATATAATGATAATGGTATTGTTCAGCGCGCTATACGTCTTACAAAAAAATTATATCCAGACTTGATTGTTATTGCCGATATATGTCTCTGCGAATATACTTCTCATGGACATTGCGGTGTTATTGAAAATGGACGCGTGGTAAATGATAAAACATTGCCGCTGCTTGCAAAAGCGTCTCTCTCCTGCGCGCGGGCGGGCGCGGATATAGTCGCGCCGTCAGATATGATGGATGGGAGAATAGGCGAAATACGAAACGCGCTTGATGACGGCGGATTTGAAAATATTCTTATTATGGCATACAGCGTTAAGTATTCCTCCGCTTTTTATGGTCCGTTTCGTGACGCTGCCAACAGCGCGCCGTCATTTGGGGACAGAAAAAGTTATCAGATGGACTTTAGAAATAAGAAGGAAGCTATTATTGAAACACAGCTTGACATTGATGAAGGCGCGGATATTATAATGGTTAAACCCGGTTTGCCGTATCTTGATGTGGCAAGGACAGTAAATGATATGTTTAGTGTCCCTCTTGCGATATATCAGGTGAGCGGAGAATATTCAATGATAAAAGCCGCAGCGCTGAACGGTTGGATAGACGAGCAAGCAGCCGTGATAGAAAGTCTTACCGCAATGAAGCGGGCGGGCGCAAAAATGCTTATAACATATTACGCGCTTGACGCGGCAAAATGGCTGGAGGAATTATAATGTACCCTGTAATGCTTAATGTAGAAAACAAATTATGCACGATAATCGGCGGTGGTTTTACCGCTTTGCGAAAAGCCGAAAGTCTTGCGCAAAACGGCGCAGAAATTAAAGTGATAAGTCCGGAATTTTGTGATGGATTCAATGTCGGACTTAAAATTCAAAAGACATATGAACCGTCAGACATTAAAGATTCCTTCCTTGTGATTGCAGCGACAAATGATAAGATGGTGAATCGCAAAGTTGCGGAAGACGCTAAGAATCAAAAAATTTTAGCGTATCTTGTTGATGATGCGGAAATGTCGGATTTTGTGTCCCCGGCGGTGTCTGTCTGCGGCGACATATCATTATCTGTATCAACCAACGGAAAATTTCCGTTGCTTGCGAAAAAATTGTCCGTTATAAAATCATCGGATTTAGACCTTTATAAAGCTATACTTCCTATAATTGAAAAATACAGACAGTTAATTTTACATGAAAATAGGGACACAAAAAAAGAAATTCTCCGAGATATGATTTCAGATGACATGATTATGATAGCGAGAGAAAATTTAATTCTTTTTGAGCAGAAAGTTAAAGATTTATATGAAAAAGGTCATAACTGAAAAACCGTTTCCCGATAAATTTGGGAAACGGTTTTTAAAGTAATAGAGATTTCTTATTGATTATTTTACAATTTTTAATTTCTCCGCCTTGCCGTATTTTCTGAAAAGCGTTTTTCCGTCTTGGTGAGTTACTTCCCAGCCTTTCGAAGTGGTTTTTACCATTCCTTCAACTTCTGCCGTCATCATGCCGCCTTCAAGGAAAGTAACAGACGCTCCTTTTTTTGATACTGAAATCTTGGAAGGAAGATTTACACTTATAAGATTGACATTGTTGCTCTCTCCGCTTTTGGAGATTTTTGCTCCCTTGCTGTCCAGGGACACATAAATGCAATTATCTTTTTTATAATGCACGCTTGAGTCAATATTATATCCGTCTGTTACACCGTCTGCAAAAATCACCTTAACTCCCACAGCTTGCTGATAATTCTTGTCATAGGACGGAATATCCCGGCTTTTTTCCTGCGCTGATAAAGAAAGTGTTTCGTCTTTCAGCTTTGCGTTTACTTTTGTGTTATATGCTGCGGCTGTCATTTTAGCCAGTTGATTTTCCTGTACAAAATTATATCCGTAATCATTTACAAGCATATCAACCTTTTTAATCTTCTCTTCTTCGCTTTCTTGTTCGCGATATACATAATCGCAGTGATTATAGAAAAGAAGCGGCAGTTCATATTCAGCGCTTATGCGCGCGTATTCACTATGGCCGTTTGGAATATTGCACGGCTGGAACATAAGCTGTCCGTTATCCAGATAAAATGGAACAAGAATTGAATTTTCAGCGCTTACTTCAGGTACGGCGGTAGAATCGGGAGTCTGTGAGCCGCTGTTCCAGTAAAGACCTGATTCCATCTGAGCGCGGTATGTTCCGTCATATCCGCGGGTGTTGTCATAATGCGTGTCATATCCGATTTTACTTGTGCGCCATGTGTGCTGATTGGCTCCGATGCCCTCAAATTCCAAACCGTAAGACTCGAATGCCTTTTTCTGATATGCCAGTTCTCTTTCGTCATGGAACATATCCGCATGCTGATGCGATAGAACATGCGCTCCAACGTATATACCTCTGTTTTTAAAGCCGTTAATCTGCTCCTGCAGCTTTTCTTTGTAAGGGAAGTACTCGCTGTCAATAGGAACTGCGAGACCGTATTCCAATGAGCCCGCAATTAAATCTTTTTTTCCGTCTTTGTCTATATCATAAAATCTCGGAACACTGTTCGCGCCGAATTTGAGGTGAGTATTACCTTCATAGTTACACTCATTACCCTCCATATAACCATTGAAAATATTATTCTCGAATTTAGCTATATATCCTTCAAACGTACCGGCATACAGTTCATTCACACCGTCACCATCAGTATCCGCGATACATGGCGAGCACCAGCTTTGACCTGTGTCAACATTCACATACTCGTCAAATAACACGCTGTATTTACCCATATGTCCGTAATAGATTCTCAGTTCGCCTGTACGCGAGCCTACTGCCAAATCAAGAACACCATCGCTGTCAAGATCTCCAAGAGCGGGCATAGAATCCGTCATACCGGTTTCAAGAATAACCCCCTGATTTTCAAGCACCATTGAGTTTTTACGCTTAAAACAGTAAATATTTCCGTCTTCGCTGCCCGAAATGATTTCATCAACACCGTCCACATCAATATCACCCATTGTCGGTGATGAATATGCCATTACTCCTGCCGCATCTCCGTCAGAATCGGTAAATATTGTTTCAACACCGAGTTCATAATTTGTTTTCATACCGCTGCCCTGATAGTAATACAGCTTGCCGTCAGCGCTGCCGCAAATCAAATCCATATTCCCGTCACCGTTATAGTCCGTGGGACAGGGATATGCTCGTTTTATATAATCATGACTTTCGTCAAAATAACTGATTGTGTTGTCGTAATAATCAAGCGACAGCCATTTTTTACCCGAAACGAAATGCGTGCCGGAGGAGTAAGCGTTTTCATAGGGGTCCATCGCGAACTGACCTTTATTATTAAGCGCGTATGTCACGCTTTCGGCGCGTCTGAACCACACATACGGGTTTCTTGCAAGCGTGAATGACGGTACTTGTCCGTAACGCTTGCACATTTCCTCGAAGATTTCTGCGCTGCCATTTTCTATGCCTGTAATATCCTCGTAATGAAGTTCCCATGAAGCGACCGGCTTTCCGTAACTTCCAAGCACATGTTCAACCGCGTATCCGTATTTTTTCAAAGATACAAATTCCGCAAAGTAATCACGCATAAGTTTGTTTGCTCCGACGGTTGTCGCGGAAAGGTATTCGCCCTTATCTTCGGGAGAAAGATTGTTTACTGAAAAACTATTCGGTAAAAGCGGATTTGTGAAGAAAACATATCCCGCGCCGTATTGATTCAGCGTGTATATTCCCGTGCCGTTTTCTTCCGCGATAATTTGCGCGGTGGACGGAACGACGCCCATTCCGTAGCTTTGATGTGAAAGAGTTTCCTCGTAATTTGCGTAAGATTTATACAAGGCGCAAAAATCTCTTAAAAGAGTTTGAATATTTTCTATATGCTTGTCCGCTGAAGGGTACTGCATATCCACGGGACAGCTTTCTATGGGAACAAATTCTTCCGCGCCGATAAAATCCTTGTCAAACGTGTCATATAGTTCATTATCTAAAAATACGCTTCCGCCTTTTTTAACGTATTCCTGTACAGCCGACGCGTTAAAGTTATCGGCTTCAGCCATACTTTTATCTATATAAATCATATCATAGCCGGACATACTCCCTAAAGTCGATGCGTCTATTTTATCTACTGTCAATGTCGCGACAACAGACTCATTGAGAGTGTTATATGTGTTTTTAGCGCTTACGCTGTTTTCTGCGGATAATACTGCCGCTGCCAGCGTGTCGGGATTTTTCACTTCAAATTTTCCGCACGCGCTTAAGACCAACGCAAGGAATAAAATTGGTATCAGCTTTTTCATACAGTTTCTCCTTTAAAACGCTTCATATATAAAGGTGCCGTTCCCGGTGAAGAAAATGCACACAAGAATGAACATTGCAAGATACAGCAAGAATACACCTATATGTTTTAATACTTTCATAATCTACCTCTTATAACCATTCATCAATCATTTCCGTAAATTTTGCCGAACCGATGTCGTAATTCAGATGTCCCGTATCATAAAAATATTCCGCCGGCAGCGCGTTTTCCAAGTCAAGCATTTCTATATTATACTTGTCAAAAACCTCTTCTGCCATCGCCCGCACTCTTCCAAGCAGTTCGGGCTGTTCCAATTTTGGATTCCACGGCATCCATACCGCTCTTAATCGTATATTATGCTCATCACAATACTTTATAATTTTTTCGAGAGCGTTTATATTTTTTTGGAACTTTTCATCCGGCAGATTAAAAAATTCTTTTTCATATCTGTCCATTGCGTCCTGCAGCGCTCTGTCTGACAAAGCGCCGTGATATACGCTTTTTTCCTGCGGCAAATATTTATACGGCATAGGACTTTTAGCGTGCAGAAGATTATCAAAGCCGTTTGTTATAATCGGATAAAATCTGTCACGCTCAAAATACGCGTAGGGCTCATAAATTTTTTTATGCCAGATATAAGTCGGATTTGTTTCAAATTCGTCATATAGTGTCAGATAATTAAGTCCTATAACGAGTTCAGAACCTATATTGATGTGACGCTTATCAATCATTTCCCATAAATCAGTAACAACACCGTAATCTAAACCAAGGTTAATATATCCTGAATCGCTTTCTTCCTCAATGTACGAGGAAATCACAACGCTGTTGCCAAAAAATACTTTGTCCCATATTTTTTCGGGATGATGTTCCTGCGTTATCTCGAAATCATTCTTTACAAAATAATCACTGTTCACTATGAAATTGTTATACGTCAGCGCTAAGTCACCGACAGCGACTGCTATTACAGCCGCGATTATAATCGCGATTTTTTTCATTACTACAACCTCATAAATCCTTTTATTATTTCTAATAATTGCGCGGAACTAACCGTCATCAGCAACGTGTTAAAAGCGAATAATCCGTTTACGAGGATACATCGCAAAACATAGATTGACTTTTTCATTTTGCGCTTGTCCACTGTGGTAAGTCCAAACAGGTTTTCAAGTCCGAGACACATACCGTTATATACACCGCCCACTATATACGGGATAGTAAATCCATGCCACATTTCCATGACAAACATAACGATAAATCCCATTCCCGCCGAGGCGAGTCTGCCGAGTTTTTTGCCGTTTAAAACTACAAATATATGCTCTCTTACCCAGTCTGAAAGCGTTATATGCCAGTTGCGCCAAAACTGAGTAAATGACGCAGCCGCCCAAGGTTTTCTAAAGTTTTCGGGAACAGTATAGCCCATAACCGAGCCTGCCGCAATCGCAATATCACTGTAACCGGATAAATCGAAATATAGGAGCAGGTAACTGAAAACTACTGTGGCTAAACTTATATACCAGTGTTTTTCCGCTCCGACAAGAAAAGTGAAAACGGTAGTTACAAAATAAAGCACAACCATTTTTTTGAACATACCTTTAATAAAACGCTTAACGCACATTATGAATCTGTCTGCCGTAAGCGGCACAGGCCTGTTCCAAACCTTTTGAAAATCTCTGTATCGGAAAATCGGTCCGGAGGTAAATGTCGGGAAAAACATCATATAATTTGCATACGTTAAAAACGGGATTTTCATATCCGCATAGTATACAAAGTACATCACGTCCACAGCCTTAAGCATATGATAGGCGATTCCCACGAATGTTATAATTACAGGCAGCTGAGGAAAAAACTCTGTCATTCTGCCGTAGAAAAACGGGACGGTACACAAAATACTGAAGAATACGAAGAAAAACCGCCGTGTTTTTTTTAGCGGTCTTAGTATCCGTGCAAATATAAATGTTATAAGCGTATAACCTGCCATAAACAGCGAAAGCTGCCATGAAACATAGGCTATAACCGCGATGTCTGCTAAAAACAGAACCTTCGGTCCAATATCTTTTTTCAAAATAAGGCGCGAAAATCCGGAAATAAGTATCATTGCTCCCACGGCAATAAGCAGCCGTAAAAGCACATCCGTTTGAAGATACCACATTTATTTTACCTCTTTGATTATGATAATTTACTGTCTACAACCTCTGCGATTTCCTCGATTGTATTCATCGGATAAAGAGTAATATCCTTTTGTGTTATTTCAATATTATATGTCTGCTCAATAAAATGAATTATTTCAACAGCGCCGAACGAGTCTACAAAGCCCTCGTTAAACAAATGCACGTCGTCCGTAAAATCAGGGTCATCGTCAATCTCAAATTTCTCTTGTATAAACGCTCTTAGCTTGTCCTTGATTTCTTCCATTTTCTATATCTCCTTTTTATTATTATAAACAACCATTTACACTTCAATATATTCCTTCCTCAATCCCACGCGGTCAATTTTGCCGCTTGAGGTATGCGGGAACTTATCCATTGTTATAATCTTTGCGGGAACCATATACGCGGGAACATATTTTTTAAGTTCCATTTTAAATTTACGCTCTTTAATTTCCGCCGTTGTTTCTATAAACAATACAATCTCTTGCTTGCCCGCGTTAAACAACGCGCAGGCGCTTTGAACATTTTCAATCGCCGCCGCCGCGCTCTCCAAATCACCAAGTTCAATTCTGTTTCCGCGGAGTTTTATCTGGCTGTCTTTTCTGCCAATAAATATTATATTACCTTCTTCATTTTCATACACAAGGTCGCCCGTGCGGTAAATTCTATCATGATATTTAGTATTAAGCGGATTTTGCACGAACGCTTTCGCGGTAATATCGGGAGCGTTCCAATATCCGAGCGCTATACCCGTACCGCTTATACACAATTCGCCTTGCTCGCCTGTTTTGCACTGCTTGTTCTCATCGTTTAAAATCAGCGCGCGCATATTCGAGCAAACTTTGCCTATCGGAAGAGTTTCGTGATTTTCAAATTCCCTGTCAACAATGTAGTATGTCGCAATATCCGTAGCCTCTGTAGGACCGTACATATTAACGTACATACATTCAGGGAAGGATTTTCTCCATATATTAAGCTGAGTATTCGGCATTACCTCGCCCGCGAACAGTATCAGCTTCAGGTCGGGCAGTGATGTATTTTCAAGCACACCGCCGTTTGCAACGCTTATCATAACTGTCGGCACCCAAAAGATAACAGATATTTTGCTTTCCGCCATATAATCCATCAGCTTTTCGGGGTACATAAACAGTATTTCGGGGATAATCATTGTTTTCGCGCCTGTATAAAACGCGGTGTACATATCAAATACGGAATTATCAAAATGAAATGCCGATTGCATACCTATGATACTGTTCTCGTCAATCGGGAACGTGCTGACAATCCATTCGATGTAATCCAACACACCTCTGTGTGAGACAGTAACACCCTTCGGCACACCGGTTGAGCCTGATGTGTACATAATATACGCGCAGTCAAGGTCGCACACACCTGATAGAGAATTGTTAATGGCTTCATCATTTTGATGTCCGTTTACAAGTTCATCAAATAAAAGTATATCCACATCAGTATTTAAAGACGCAAGTTTTTCTTTGCCTTCGGTATCTGTTATAATTGCTGAAGGCAAGAGGTTGTCGATTGTTTTTTCCATGCGTGCCATAGGAATTGCGTAATCAATCGGAACATAAGGTGACGCGCTGTACAGCAAGCCCATAAAGCTGATGATTGAGTTTATGCTTTTTGGCAAATACACAATTACAGGACTTTTTTGACCGGTTGTCACTCTGCTGATAAGTTCGCTTCCGACAATACGGCTTTTTGTTCTTAAATCTTCAAAAGAAATAGTCCCGTCTTTGTCTTCAAACACTATTCTGTTTTTAAATCTTTCCGCCGCCTGCTCTAATAAACACACGGCGCTCTGCATTAAATTCTCCATTATTATTATCCTTTAATTTAAGCTTTTTTTTAAAGTAACTCTGTCGATTTTATCATTCGCCGTATGCGGAAACTTATCCATAACTACAAGTTCCGATGGCAGCATATATGACGGAATAAACTTTTTAAGTTCAAGATTGAATTTTCTAAGCTTCATCTGTTCCGCGCTTTCCACAAACAAAACGATTCTTTGATTCTTCTCGTCAAACACGGCGCATGCTCCCTTTACGTTTTCCACGCACATAGCCGCGTTCTCAATCTCGCCAAGTTCGATTCTGTTACCCTTAACCTTAACCTGATTGTCCATACGTCCTATATAAATGATAAGTCCCTCGTCATTTATATACGCGAGATCGCCCGTGCGGTAAATGCGCTCTTCATAATATGGATTTACAGGGTTTTGCATAAATGCTTTAGCGGTGATTTCGTGATTATTCCAATAACCAAGTGAAACTCCCGTTCCTATCACGCAGATTTCGCCTTGTTCGTTAGTCTTT
The DNA here is from genome assembly GCA_910585485.1 of uncultured Clostridia bacterium. GTDB lineage: Bacteria > Bacillota > Clostridia > UBA1381 > UBA1381 > Hominilimicola. Next base: position 18,224 of record CAJUEZ010000018.1, on the reverse strand, counting down.
GCGATTTCGTTTTTCTCATTGAGAATTATTATGCGCATATTCTCGCAAGCTTTGCCGATAGGCAAGGAGTCGCTGTCCTTAAATTCTCTGTCTACTATATAATATGTGCATACGTCGGAAATTTCAGTTGGTCCGTACAGATTCGCGTATATGCAGTGTGGCTGGGATTTTCGCCATATATTAAGCTGAGTGTTCGGCATAACCTCGCCGCAGAATACAACATTTTTCAGTTTCGGCATCTCGATTTCCGAAAGCACTCCTGAATTTGCCACATTAATCATAACCGTCGGAACCCAAAAAATTGTGGTAATATCATTATCGCGCACAAATTCGGGAAGCTTGACGGGGAACATGAAAAGCGTTTCGGGAATTATAATCATCTTCGCGCCTGTCAGAAGACACGTGTATATGTCAAATATGGAGTTGTCAAAATAAAATGGCGCTTGGTTTCCGAGCACTGCATTTTCATCTATATGAAAAGTTTTCGCTACCCACATAGCGTAGTCGATAACACCTCTGTGCGGTACAGTCACACCCTTTGGCGCTCCCGTTGAACCGGAGGTGAACATTATATAAATTGGGTCCGTGTCAATCGTGGAGGAAAGTGTTTTTGCCACAAGCGTTTCATCAATTTCGGTATTTACGATTTCCTCGTAAATATGCGCGCTGATGGTTTTGGGAATATTCATAGTTTTAAGGGTTTCCATACCATGCGCGTCGGTTATAATATGACCTCTGCCTTCAAGAGAATCTACAATTTTTTGTATTCTGTTTGCGGGCATGTCATAGGCGATTGGCACATACGGATTAGCGCTGTACATCGCTCCCATGAAGCATACAAGACATGATATGCTTTTTTTCAGATACACCATTACAGGTGCTTTCATATATCCGTCCGGAGTTGCTTTTGCAAGAGCCGTTCCGACAGCTTTTCCCTGCTTTTGAAGTTGGGAGAAGCTGATTTCTCCCCATTCGTCTGAAATAGCTGTTTTATTCCCATATTTTTCAGTCGCTCTGTCCAGTAATTTGACTGCGGAATTCAAATGCGTCATAATTTCCTCCATATTTTTAAGAAGCTTTTCACATACTTATTCATAATAATTATAGCATTTCAGCTATAAAGTGTCAAGGGTGCAAAGGTTTAATGCACAAAGATGTAACGCGAGTGTAAAGAACGGAAATTTCTCGGTTAAATTAAAAAATACTCCGGCTTTATGTCGGAGTATAAGACGCTGTTTTGTTATGGAAGCGGAATTTTGAGAGATTGCAAAAGTTCGTTTGCTCTGCGGATTTGTTTTTTGCGATATTCCGCGAGAAAGTGAGTGTCCGAGCCGACGCTTACCGGGATTCCGCTCTCTTTGATAATCTGCTGTTTTTTTTCATTTGTCAGAAAATCATAATAATATATGTAATTTCCCGATGTGTTCAGTTCCCAAAAAATATCGTTGTCACGAAGCGTTTTTATTATGTCTATGCCATACATTTCACCAAGTTTAAAAATATCGGTGTGTGCGAGACCCGCTTTGCATTTAAATAGTCTGCGCCATTCAAGGAACTCATAAAAATCCATCGCCCGAGGGTTTTCCAATGATTCAAATAAAACATAGTCAAAATTCCTCGTTGCCGCCGGAAGAGACTGAGGCGGGGCGGGGCGCGTGCCGATTTCAAGTCCGCATAAAACCTTTATTTTATCAGCGTATTTTATTTTACAGTGCTGAATATATTCATAGTACATTGAAAGGTTATCGCCGATTGTAAACTGATGGTCTGTAATACCGATTACATCTATGCCGCACAGAATCGCGTTTTCAATGATTTCTTCTGGCGTATTGGAGCCGTCATAGCTGAATTTTGTATGGTTATGCAAATCAACAGTATACATTGTCCTTTTTCTCCTTTCATTTGTTATGCGATATACAGTTATTATATCATAGTTTCAATAAAAATTCAATCGCATAAACAATAATTTGTTTACAAATAATATTATTTATGATAAAATAATGACAATTTAGAACCGGAGGGAAATGTATGAATATTTGTGTTTTCGGCGCTTCAAGCAGCATTATAGATAAATCTTATATTGAGCAGGTAGAATCGCTTGGCAGAAAAATGGCAAAACGTGGTCACGGACTTGTGTACGGTGCCGGCGCTTCCGGACTTATGGGCGCGGTCGCAAGAGGTGTCTATGAGCAGAAGGGTGAAATTGTCGGCGTTGTCCCGGATTTTTTTGAGGACGAGGACATGGGCGTGGACGGAATGATTTTTAAAAACTGCACGGAACTTATAAAAACTGATACAATGCGTGAGAGAAAGCGTATTATGGAGGAAAGAGCGGACGCGTTTGTAATTGTTCCCGGAGGTATAGGGACTTTTGAGGAGTTTTTTGAGATATTTACTCTCAAACAACTTGAAAGGCATAACAAGGCAATCGCCATCTTTAATGTCAACGGCTATTATGACGCTATGCTGAATATGCTTGACACCGCGGTGGAGGAGAAATTTCTTCGTGAAGCGTGCCGTTTGCTTTACAAGGTTTTTGATAATGACGATGAGGTTCTTGATTATATAGAAGGTTATAAGGCTCCAAAAATAAATGTGTTTGAAATGAGAAATATCGAAAAAGAATAACAACGAGTTTACGCGAAGTTGAATTTTATGATATTTTTTTCACAAATAGTAAAAATTTTTCAATTAAATATAGACATTTTACTTATTTATGGTATAATTAATATATAGGCATTTTACGAATAAAGCCGTATTACTGCAAATTTATAACTAATAGGAGGAAATTCCAATGTCAAAAAAGTATGTTTACCTTTTTTCAGAGGGTGACGCAAGCATGAGAGAGCTTTTGGGCGGTAAGGGCGCGAACCTTGCCGAGATGACAAAGCTTGGTCTGCCTGTTCCGCAGGGCTTCACTATTTCAACAGAAGCTTGTACTCAGTATTATGAGGACGGAAGAAAGATTAACGATGATATTCAGGCTCAGATTAACGAGCACATCGTAAAAATGGAAGGAATCACAGGCAAAAAATTCGGCGACAAGGAGAACCCGCTTCTTGTTTCAGTCCGCAGCGGCGCGAGAGCGTCAATGCCGGGTATGATGGACACAATCCTTAACCTTGGTATCAATGAGGACGTTGTTGAATTCATGGCTAAAAAGTCCAATAACCCTCGTTGGGCATGGGACTGCTACAGAAGATTTATTCAGATGTATAGTGACGTTGTTATGGAGGTTGGTAAGAAGTACTTTGAGGAGCTTATCGACCAGATGAAAGAGAAGAAGGGCGTAACTCAGGACGTTGAGCTTACGGCTGATGATTTAAAAGATCTCGCAGGTCAGTTTAAGGCTGAGTACAAGTCAAAGATTGGCAAGGACTTCCCTGACGACCCGAAGGAACAGCTTATGGGTGCGGTTCAGGCGGTATTCCGTTCATGGGACAACCCGAGAGCTAACGTTTACAGACGCGATAACGATATTCCTTATTCATGGGGTACAGCCGTAAACGTTCAGATGATGGCGTTCGGTAACATGGGTGACGACTGCGGTACTGGTGTTGCGTTTACGCGTGACCCGGCTACAGGCGAAAAGAAGCTTATGGGTGAGTTCCTGACAAACGCTCAGGGCGAGGACGTTGTTGCAGGTGTCCGCACACCTATGCCTATCGCTCAGATGGAGGAGAAATTCCCTGCGGCGTTTAAGCAGTTTAAAGAGGTTTGCCAAACTCTTGAAACACACTACCGCGACATGCAGGACATGGAGTTCACTGTTGAAAACGAGAAGCTGTACATGCTTCAGACAAGAAATGGTAAGAGAACAGCTCAGGCGGCTCTCAAGATCGCATGTGATTTGGTTGACGAGGGTATGAGAACTGAGAAGGAAGCGGTTGCTATGATTGACCCGCGTAATCTTGACACACTTCTTCACCCGCAGTTTGACGCGGCTGCATTAAAGAAGGCTACACCTATGGGTAAGGCTCTTGGTGCTTCACCGGGTGCGGCGGCAGGTAAGGTTGTATTCACAGCTGACGACGCTAAGGACTGGGCGGCAAAAGGCGAGAAGGTTGTTCTTGTACGTCTTGAAACATCACCTGAGGATATCGAGGGTATGAAAGCGGCTCAGGGTATTCTTACAGTAAGAGGCGGTATGACCTCGCACGCGGCTGTTGTTGCGCGTGGTATGGGTACATGCTGTGTATCGGGCTGCGGCGACATCGCTATGGACGAGGCAAACAAGAAATTTACGTTAAACGGCAAGGAGTATCACGAGGGCGATACAATTTCGCTTGACGGTTCAACGGGTAACATTTATGACGGAATTATCCCGACTGTTGACGCTACAATCGCAGGCGAGTTCGGCAGAATTATGGGCTGGGCTGACAAGTACAGAACATTAAAGGTTCGCACAAACGCTGATACGCCTGCTGACGCTAAGAAGGCAAGAGAGCTTGGCGCAGAGGGTATCGGTCTTTGCCGTACAGAGCATATGTTCTTTGAGGGCAACAGAATTGACGCGTTCAGAGAGATGATTTGCGCTGACACAGTTGAGGAGAGAGAGGCTGCTCTTAATAAGATTTTACCGATGCAGCAGGGCGACTTTGAACAGCTATACGAGGCTCTTGAAGGTAATCCCGTAACAATCCGTTTCTTGGATCCTCCGCTTCACGAGTTCGTTCCGACAGAGGACGCTGATATTGAAATTCTTGCAAAGGCTCAGGGTAAGAGTGTTGAGAGAATTAAGGAAATCATCAATGGTCTCCACGAGGCTAACCCGATGATGGGTCACAGAGGCTGCCGTCTTGACGTAACATATCCCGAAATCGCTAAGATGCAGACAAAGGCTGTTATACGCGCGGCGATAAATGTACAGAAAAAGCACGCTGACTGGACAATTGTCCCTGAGATTATGATTCCGCTTGTAGGCGAGATTAAGGAATTAAAGTACGTTAAGCAGATGGTTGTTGAGACTGCTGACGCTGAAATTAAAGCGGCAGGTTCAGACCTGAAGTACGAAGTAGGTACAATGATTGAAATTCCGCGTGCCGCTCTTACGGCTGACGAGATTGCTACTGAGGCTGACTTCTTCTGCTTCGGTACAAACGACCTGACACAGCTTACATTCGGCTTCTCGCGTGATGACGCTGGTAAGTTCCTTGACGCTTACTATGACGCTAAGATTTTCGAGAACGACCCGTTTGCTAAGATTGACCAGAACGGCGTTGGTAAGCTTATGGAGACAGCTATAAAGCTTGGTAAGCCTGTTAATCCGAAGCTTCATATCGGTATCTGCGGCGAGCACGGCGGCGACCCGTCGTCAGTTGAGTTCTGCCACAAGATTGGTTTGGACTACGTTTCATGCTCACCGTTCCGTGTGCCTATTGCTAGACTTGCGGCGGCTCAGGCTAAGATTAACGAGGGTTAATTTCTGATTGGTATTTTGATTAAGTTATAAAAAGTGACTGCCCTAAGACAGTCACTTTTTTGTTGACAACCCTAATAACGTGTGGTATTGTATAATTAAATAATAATTAAGAGGAGATATGGAAATTATCATGAAAAAGAAAATCATTTCTGCAATTTTATCGGTGTCAATTATTATTACATCATACGCGGCGGTTTTTGCAAAACCTTTGGATATTCCTTACAGTGAAAGACCGCTGACAGCCGATATTGAAGGTATAAACAGCGCGATTAATACGCTTAAAGAGGATTTGAAAAAACCTAATAACAAGGACAAGGTTTTTGAGGATTACTATGCGCTTCTTGATATAGCGTCAAAAAACGGTGACACGCATCAGATAAATTATTTGGAACTGGAAAAGCTGAATTACGATATACCGACATCTTACAGCCGTGAATTTGTTAATGAAAATATTGATAATACGGTGAAATACGGAAATGACATAAAAATGGCAGTGAAATCAATTCTTGACAGCCGTTACAGTAATGATTTTAAGGAATATTGGGGAGAAGAAAGAACCGAACATATCGCCCAAATGCGTGATAATACAGAAGAAGTAAAAGAAGGCAAGCAGTTTTATGACCGATATTTTGAACTTATTGATAAAAATGCCGACAGCTTAGAATTTGCAAAATTGCTTAATGAGTTAATCAAAAAAAGCAGCAGTCAGGTACAAGAGACAACTGATTTTGATAATTATCTTGATTTTCTTTATGACAGTAATAAGACAGGTTTTAACACGGAACAAGTTCTTAAATATTGTATGGATATTACAGAAGACTACTATTACTATGTAAATAAATTTAAAAATTATGGAACACATTTTGGATTTGATAGTATTGACGAAAGTATCACGATTGAAAATCCGCTTGAATCACTTGCGTATGTTAAAAAGATTGACCCCAAAATCAGCGCGTCATATGATTATCTTGTTAAAAACGGGCTTTTCTTCCTTGGCTCGACAGAAAAAGAGCGGGGAGCAACCGCTCCGATGCGTTTTTATGGCGACGCGGGTATTATAGTTTCGGGAAATGATCCGATGAGAGTGCTGATACATGAGTTTGGACATTATCAGTCATTCCTCAATACTGAAATAAGCAGTGAGGATTTATTCTTCGGAGAACAGTATGAAGCGGATTTACAGGAGTTTAACTCTCAGGCATTTGAACTTATTTCGACCGATTGCTATGAGGATATTTACGGTGAAAACGCTCAGGGTAAAAAATTCAGAACTATTGTAACGCTTATGCAGCAGATGTCAAATCTATCGGCGCTAGCTATGACTGAAACAGCTTTGTATTCCCCTAAGTTTGCCGGAATAAGTGACGAGGAACTTAATGAAATACTTAAAATGTCTTTAGGCGAAAAATGGTATTTATCAACACCGCAGTTTTTCACAAGCCAGGGTAATTATATAAATTATTCGCTTATGCTGTTTAACGCGCTGCAAATATATGACACATATTTGCATGATAAAACAGCGGGAATAAACAAGTATCTTGAAGCCTGCTCATATAAAAACGGCTCTTATACGGAGTTGACGGAAAAACTGGGTCTTAAGAGCGCCTTTGACGAGGATGCCGGAGATTATTTAAACGAAATTACAAACGATATTTTTAAAACAGAATATAATTTAGATTATGAGACGGCGCTTGATTACTTCGAAAACGGCACATACCTCGGCAAAGTTAAGCCGACGTCACAGCGCGTATCGGTAAACGGCGGCGCGGCTCAAACTTTGTATGCGTATAACAGCAGTGATTTTAATTATATCAGAATAAGAGATCTCGCCGCGCTTCTGAGCGGTACTGAGCAACAGTTCGATGTGGAATATGATACGGAAAATTATACTGTAAATATTATTACCGGCAGACCATACACCTCAGATGGTACAGAAATGCGGGAAATTGAGGAAATAAAAACAGCAGGACAAAAGAGCAGCGGAACATTTACTCTTATGCGTGACGGAGAACCGGTACAGCCGGGCGGAGCAATGTTTATTAACGGCTGGAACTGCTATCTTCTGCGCGGACTTGCCGAAAAGGGTGTCCTTGATTTAGATATAGATTATGACGCGGAAAATGACATAGTATTGATTTCAACAAAATAATGAGGAACAAAACAGTAAGGAAATGATAAAGTGAATACATCAACAAGCAAAGCCGCTTTTACTGAGGCAAAAGAATATATACCGGGCGGAGTAAATTCGCCTGTGAGAGCGTTCGCAAATGTGGGCGCTCATCCGCTTTTTATAGCGAAAGCGAAAGGCAGCCGTATATATGATGTAGACGGTAATGAATATATAGATTATGTTGGTTCTTGGGGTCCTATGTTTTTGGGTCATGGGAAAGGATGCGTCCGAGAAGCGGTAGTGAGAGCGGCGGAAAACGGATTGTCGTTTGGAGCGCCGTGTATAGCTGAAACTGAGTTGGCAAAAAGGATTTGTTCTATGGTTCCCTGTGTGGACATGGTACGTATGGTAAATTCGGGTACGGAAGCAACCATGTCGGCTTTGCGCCTCGCGAGAGGGTATACGGGAAGAAACATAATTGTGAAATTTGAGGGTTGCTATCACGGTCACAGCGATTCTCTTTTAATCAAGGCAGGTTCCGGCGCGGCAACATTTTCAAGCGCGTCCTCGGCAGGTGTGCCCGAAGATTTTGCCAAGCACACTCTTGTGCTTCCTTATAATAACGAGGAGGCTTTGGAAGCGGCTTTTGAAAAAATGGGCAAAGAAATAGCCGCTGTAATTGTAGAGCCTGTGGCGGGAAATATGGGAGTTGTGCCGCCGGGAGACGGTTTTTTGCAAAAAATACGTTCTCTTACAAAACAATATGGCAGCGTTTTTATTATTGATGAGGTTATGACGGGTTTCAGATTATCCTTATCAGGAGCCGTCGGACGTTTCGGAATTGACGCGGATATTGTGACATTCGGTAAAATAATAGGCGGAGGTATGCCTGTCGGGGCATATGGAGGAAGACGTGACATAATGGAGTTTGTATCTCCGGTAGGCCCTGTGTATCAGGCGGGAACATTGTCCGGAAATCCGCTCGCTATGGCAGCGGGCAACGCGCAGTTAAAGTATTTGCAGGAAAATGTATATATATATGAAGAAATTGAAAAAAAAGGCGCGTATTTGGAGCAAAAATTTAAGGAATCGGCAGGTAAACACGGCATTGATATAAAGGTAAATAGAGTTGCGTCTATGCTCAGCGTCTTTTTTACGGATATAGAGGTTACTGATTTCCAAACAGCCTGCACATCTGACACGGAACGGTTTAAGGTGTATTTTAACGAAATGCTCAAACGCGGAATATATCTTGCCCCGTCACAGTTTGAGTCGCTGTTTTTGAGTGACGCGCACACTGATGATGATTTGAAGCAAACCACGAAAGCTTTTGATGAGGTTATGGAAATATTGCGATGAATTATTATGAAAATTGCAGGCTTTGCCCTCGAAACTGTGGTGTAAACAGAAAAAAAGGCATCGGATTCTGTGGACAAAGCGATAAATTATATGCCGCGCGCGCCTCGCTGCATATGTGGGAAGAACCGTGTATATCGGGAACAAACGGCAGCGGCACAGTGTTTTTTACAGGATGTAATCTGAGGTGCGTATATTGTCAAAACAGACAGATTGCCGCGGAAGGCATTGGTTTTGAAATAACGTCAAAACGTCTTGCCGAAATTTTTCTTGCACAGCAGGAAAGAGGAGCGCATAATATAAATCTTGTTACCCCCACTCATTATGCGCCGCATATTATTGAGGCGCTTGACATGGTTAGAGGAAAGTCGCTGAAAATTCCGGTATTATATAACTGCGGCGGATATGAAAGCGAGAAGACTTTGAAAATGCTTGACGGGTATGTGGATATTTATATGCCCGACTTTAAATATATGGATAGGGCGGTGGCAAAAAAATATTCAAACGCCGAAGATTATCCCGAAATTGCCAAAGCGGCGATTGATGAAATGGTCAGCCAGACGGGGAAATGCGTGTTTGATGAAAATGGCATTATTAAAAAAGGTGTTATCGCGCGGCATCTTGTGCTTCCGTCATATATGGAAAACTCTATGCGTGTGATTGAGTATCTTCATAAAACATACGGACAAAAGATTTATATAAGTATTATGAGCCAGTATACACCTATGCCGTATGTAAAGGATTATCCCGAAATAAACAGAACTGTTACCGAGGCGGAATATGACGAGGTAATTAATTACGCGGTTGAAATAGGTGTGGAAAATGCCTTTGTACAGGAGGGCGCGGCAGCGTCCGAAAGCTTTATCCCGATTTTTGACGGTGAGGGAATTGTGAATAAAAGGTGAGGCATACAATTTGGACAAGAAAAATGCGATATAGACAAATATATATAAAAATGATATAATATATTTAAACTTGGGGGTAGTTTTATGGAAGAAATGTATGTCACAGTGACGGGTTTTGCCAAATATTACGGTAAAAAGCCGTTTGAAATAGGCAATGTGCTTGTCTGCATGAAAGACCCTTCGAATAAATACGATACTGAGGCGATTGTTGTAAAGCTTCCTATAATAGGGAAGGTAGGTTATCTTGCGAATACACCGTATACTGTCGCGGGAGGAACAGTAAGCGCCGGAAGGATTTATGATAAAGTGGAGGACAAGTTCTATATCCGCGTTATGTTTACAACGCAGAGTAAAATTATATGCAGAATTGAAAGCGGAAGCGACGATGATTTTGAAAAAGCGATACAGTCGCAGCTGATGGAAAAAGAAGATTGGATTCAGACGTAAACGCGATATATAAATATTGGGGTGGAATTATTGGGGAAAAAAGATTTTGGAAAGAAAATAAAATGGGCGGATATAGCCGTATCCGCCTTTGTTTTAGTTTTTGTGTGTATTCTGGTTATGCCGGCTATCACAAAATGTATCATTAATAAAGATAAAAAACAATGTGAATATCATATATACAAAATGATATGGATATTATCTTACGGGCTTGTTGAAGAGGAAGGAAGCGAAGACGCTTACTGGCATGATTTGATAAAGAGCGGCAATTACAGTAAAGTCATGCGTTCTCTTCATGAAAAGACGGCTGACAGAGCCAATCATTCCGCGTCAGATTATTATATTGAGGCGGGAGATAATAAATTGACAATACGCTGCAAAAAACATCCTGACATATCGGAGAAAACAATTAAATTCTCTCTTATGCAGAATGTTAACGTTGAAATGTTCAGCGGAAATCAGGATATGCGTCAGGCGCGCAGCATTGAAGTTTCCGGTCCAAATACATATTATATAGGTCATTCGCTTGATGATAATGACCCTGTAAAGATGGTGTTTAAGGGAAGAGAAGTGGATAAGGTCATAAATAATCTGAACGTGACGGTTTTGTATACAGACGGTACTGAGGAAAAGCTTCCGCCAAGCAGGTATACAGTTATGGCAAGTGAATTGAATATGAATAAAACGGGGCAGACTCTTCTAAGCGTTAATGCTGACGTGAATTTTATGTGGGGCAGCAGTAAAAGCGCGTCATTTGTGATTAATGTAATAAACCGGGATAAAATGGTGCCGCTTGTTTTAAATGACGGCGATTTTGGAATGTACGAAATAGAATCTCGTGACTGGAGTGATTTTGTCAGCGAAGCGGCTGAAAACACATATGGAAAGACCTTTGACGCGGCTATTGTGAGATATGAAGGCGGGTATTATTATTTCCCGGACGGATTCTCGGTTATAAACACTGTCGCGGCTGACAATATGTTTGATTCGGCACGCGACATTGTGAATACTGATAATGCCGCGTATAATATTGAGATTGACACGCAGTCTGTAAATGATGAAAACAACGCGCGTACGGGAAGTGTTAAAATTGAGGACGAGCGTATATATATTCGTGACGGACAAACGGATAAAGGCTGGATAGAAGTGCGCTGTAAGATAAAAAAGTATTAAATGAAACCCGGTTATTATTTCACACCTACCGCGTCTTTTGCGAGGCGGTCTGCCATATCATTGAATTTATCTCCGCTGTGCCCCTTTACCTTGATGAAGGACACTTTGACTTTTTTACTTATCTCATCGTAAAAACGTTTGTATGCGCAGGTCCCCTCCTTGTTGGTTTTCCATGAGCCGCTGCACCATTTTTCTATGCCTTCATAGTCATAATAAATATCAATTTCTTCTATATTATTGTCCGCGCAGTATTGCATGGCAAGTTTCGCGCCTTCAATTTCTCCCGCGACGTTGCGCATCGTGGCAAGTTCCTCATCGGAGAAGGCTTGGCTGAAAGTAATCTCTTTTCCTTCGAAGAAGATAACAACTCCGCATCCAAACTGTTTTGTTTCTATATTATAGCTTCCGTCCACATAGGCGACCGCTGTATTTGAATCTGTATCAGGTGAATCGAAGAGGGTTACCTGTCTGTTGATACCCAAATATTCTTCCGCGTCCGATCTGTTCATAAAACTTTTATACTCCGCGCCGCTGTAGCCGCTCACTTCTTTTCTGCATTCTTCCCATGTATCAAATATTCCTGTATGGTATCCGTTTCGCACGGCATATAGTTTCGCCATAATAATTGTTTCCTTTCCTGTTTTATTCGCTTTCTACATATATTATATAGGAAAAGAAACAGGAATCAAGAAAAAACTTAAAAAAGTTTATAAAAAAGAGGAACTTTTTAAGAAAACTTACGTCTAATACTATGAAACCGCATAAGAGCCGGTGTTTACATAAACAATTTGTACAAAAATTTTCCAACGAAGTCATAGAATTTGTGATTTTACATGAAAATTAAAAAAATGCCTTATATGGCATAAAAAAGTTGTTGACAACGGCATTATGAAATAGTAAAATATTCAGTAGCAGTTTTCGAATAATTGGGTAGAAGCGTTAATTGAAAATTGTTACCGTAATATGAGTTGCGTCACGGCAAAGCAGGTTATCGCCTTGATGTGACAAGAATTACAGTTTGTTTACAACTGTAATACTTCATTGACTTATCCGCATAAAGCGTGATATAATCAATGTGTAAATTGCTTTACCGCGGGTGAAGGGCTGCGGCAGAGCGTAAGGGAAACCCTTCGGATACAAAGATATATAAAGGGAGGATTTGAGACTATGAATAAGAATCTCAAAAAAGTAATTTCAGCAGTTGCTGTTCTTGCATTATCAGCATCTTCTATCTCTGCTTTTGCTGCTAATTTTCCTGATGTAGAAGCTACAGCAAGCTATGCGCAGGCTGTTCAGGAACTTTCTGCATTGAAAGTTATCAGCGGTTATGATGATGGAACATTTAAGCCTGATAATCTTGTAACAAGAGCAGAAATTTCAAAGATGATCGTTGACGCTTTAGCAGAAGGTAACACAGCTGCAGCTTCAAGCAGCACATCAAAGTTCGCTGACGTTAGAAACGCTGGCTCAAACGGTCACTGGGCAACAGGTTACATCAACCAGGGTGTTACTGATGGTTGGATAGCAGGTTATGATGATAACTCATTCGGCCCGGACGATAACGTTACATATGTACAGGCTCAGAAGATGCTTGTTGCAGCAGTAGGTTATGACATCTACGCTAATGCAAAGGGCGGCTGGCCTGCAGGCTACAAGATGTACGCAGCTTCACTTGACATCACAAACGGTGTTCAGGGTGTAACAAGCGATGATCAGCAGCTTACAAGAGCTCAGGTAGCTCAGATGATTGATAACGCTATGGACGCTCCTCTTTGCGTTATAGATGACTACAAAGTTTCAGAACTTACAGGTCAGCAGATTCCTCAGCTTAAGGTTAAGGATGGCGAAGGTAAGGAGTATCAGACACTATTCACAAACAAGCATGACGCATACAAAGTATTTGGTCGTGTAACAGCTACAAGTAAGACAGAAACTGGTCTTGATACAGACAAGGTTATGTTCAAAGTAGAAAAGGCTGATAACTTTGACGATGAGTACGTTAAGGCATCAGACGATCGTGAACCGGAAGAAATGTTCTTCGGTGATACAGACGCAGAGAATATGCTTAGAACATATGCTCAGGCTCTTATCCAGAAGAATGATGACGACGAGTATACACTTCTTTCAATCACAGCAGCCGCTGCAAACAAGTCAGTTTCACTTCTTGCAGAGGATGTAGATGATTCTAAGTCAAATGTTGCAGAAGGCGTTCTTTACTTCTATCCGGCAGGTCAGACAAGAGGAAGCGTTAAGTATCAGCTTGCTGACAGCGTTGATTATTATGTAAACGGTGTTAGCATGGGTACATTTGATGACGAAGCTCTTGAGCAGTACATCATCAACAATGACACAGCTCTTGTAACACTTCAGAAGGAAACAGCTACAGGTTCAACAAACACATCTTCAAAGTATAACGTAATCATGATTACAACTTATGCTACAGCTGTTGTTGACCAGGTTATTGACAAGACTGATGAAGTTTCAGTTAACTTCAAAGCTTACTCAAACTCAATCAAGCCAAGCATGAAGCTTAAGAAGGATGATGAGTCTTACAAGTACACATTAAAGCTTAATGGTGAAGAAATCGAGCCTACAGATCTTGAAAAGTATGACGTATTGAGCATTTCTTACGATGTAGGAGATGGTTCAAGAGATGCTTTTGGCGAATCAACATTCTATGATGTAATCGTATCAAGAGACAACACTGTTACAGGCAGATACACAGGTAAGAACTCAACAGGTGACGAGTTCACAATCGGTGGTACAAAGTATAAGATGGCTAACGGTATCTCAGCAAGCTTTGAGACATCAACAGACTATACACTATACCTTGACAACTTTGGAAGAATCGCTTACACAGACGAAGAAGAGACAACAAAGAAGATAGGTATTCTTACAAACGTATATCAGAAGAATAACGGCGATTGGATCGCAGAAGTTATTACAAGGGATAGCACAAAGCCGACTGAGTTCACATTAGATGACAAAGACGGAGCTACATACGAAGCTCTAATTAAGAATTCAGGTTCAAAGGTAGCTGATTATCCGCAGCAGGTTATCGAATATAAGACAACAACTGCTGGTAAGCTTACAATCAAGGGCGACATCGAAGCTTTGACAGGTGTTGAAAGCGGCGACAAGGCATACAAGGCAGCAACAAGCAAGCTTGGTTCTCTTAAGATTTCAGATAACACAACAATTATCGACATTTCAAATGTTGACAACAAGAAGAATGACTACAAGATCATTTCAAAGGATAGCCTAAGAGATGGCACATATTACACGGCTTACGGTTTTGATAAGTCAAACTCAGACAGCGTATACAGATTTGTAATTATCACTGAGGGTATTGGCGGTATTGATTCTACATCAGAACTTGCAGTATTTGTTGAATCAGGTACAGCAGAAGATTCTGAGGGTAATGAAGTTGATACAATGACATTGATCGTAAACGGCGAGAAGACATCATTTAACATTGATACAGATTCAGCTATCGATGTAGATGCTTTCGCTGAGGGTGACCTACTTGTTTACTCAACAACAACAGCAGGTGACATTGATCAGGCTATCGCAGTATTCGCTAACTCAGGTATAGTTAATGACGCTGATGACTTCGACGCATTCAGAGATGGTATCTTCAAAGATTCAAACATCCTTGCAGACGTTGATTGGGTTGACGAATTGTCAGATGGCGATCAGGATAATGTAAACATTGCATTCGGTGCAATTGTTAAGCCTTCAAACAGCTCAACATACACATTGGCTAAGATGCAGTCAGATGCAAACGGCACATTTGTTGACTTGAACGATCCTGATAATATCGACCTTACAATGAATGATCAGACAAAGATTTACACATACAACTTCAAGCTAAACAAGAAGAATGCAAACAGACTTGTTCTTGATAACGGTATGATGGCTACAACTGATGTAGATGCAGCTTATGCTGAGGACGATGATGATATTTACTATCTATCACATGAAGACGTTGCAGAAAGCGTAGTATTCGCAGTTGTTAGAACATTCGATGATGATGAGGCTCAGGAAATTTACCTAATCCTTAACGACTAATTCTTAACATAAAGAATTGAATAATCGAATAATTAAAGAACCGGTCATATGACCGGTTCTTTTTTGTATTTCTTTAATTATTTGATTATTTTCATTATCATATCTCCAACGCTTACATCGCCGTATTTTCCTATTTCAACTTTTGCAAATTCATCACTGTTGCATACCACAATAGGAGTGGTTACTTTATATCCGCTCTTTTTAATACCGTTTAAATCAAAAGTCATAAGCAAATCGCCCTTTTTAACCTTAGCGCCTTCTTCAACTTTAAGATTATAATTGCGTCCTTTAAGTTTCACGGTATCTATTCCAACATGAATCAAAATATTCGCGTCATTATCGGCTATCATTGCAATGGCATGCTTACTCTCCGGAATGTTGTCAATCACACCGTTAACCGGTGCAAATATCTTTCCTTCGCTCGGTTCAATCGCCGCGCCTTTTCCAAGTATTCCGGCAGAGAATACACCATCTCCGACTTTTTCAAGAGGAATTAGTTTTCCTGTTGCAAAAGAGGATAATTCCATAATATTTCCGCTTGCTACGGGAACCGTTTTATTCTCCGTTTCCAATATGTTTTCTTTTGGAGAAATTTCATATTCGCTCAAATTATTGCTTGCTTCACTTGCCATAAAATCCTCAAGATTGGATTTTACAACAGTAACTCTCGGACCGTAAATTATCTGAATGCCATTACCTTTTTTTATTACGCCCGCCGCTCCGCTTTCTTTCAGCAGAGATTCTTTTACCTGCGAACTGTCGTTAACAGTTATTCTCAATCTTGTCGCGCAGCAGTCTATATAAGAAATATTTTCCTTTCCGCCAAGCCCGCGGAGAATAAGCGCTGATACAAAATCATTTTTGTCCCCCGATGATTTTTGTGTGTTTCGCGCGTTCACGTCGGCGCGTGTATATAATTTTGTTTCTTCATTGTCCGCTTCACGTCCCGGTGTTTTAAAGTTAAACCTACGGATAAGAAATGTGAATATTCCCCAATACACAAAGAAATAAACAATACCGACGAGAATAATATATATCCAGTTTGTTTTTGCGTTTCCTTGTAAAATGCCGAACAACGACATATCTATAATACCGCCCGAGAAGGTCATTCCAACACCGACGTTGAAGACGTGCATAAGCATAAAAGAAAGTCCCGCAAGTATACAATGGACAATATATAGAATTGGCGCAACAAACAGGAAGGTAAATTCCAAAGGTTCTGTTATACCTGTCAGCATTGCAGTGAGAGCCGCTGAAAGCAATAATCCGCCGACCGCTTTTTTCTTTTCGCTTCGGGCGCATTTATATATCGCAAGCGCCGCGCCCGGCAGACCGAATATCATGAACGGAAATTTACCCGCCATAAATCTTGTCGCTTCAACTGAGAAACTGGTTGTATTAGGGTCGGCAAGCTGGGCGAAGAAAATATTCTGTGCTCCGGTGATTACCTGACCGCCTATTTCCATCGAACCGCCGACATTTGTCTGCCAAAACGGCATGTAAAATACATGATGCAGTCCGAAAGGAATCAGCGCTCTTTCGATGATACCGTATATCAGTGTTCCGACATAGCCTGTATTCTGAACAAGATTTCCGAGCAGCGATATAAATTTCTGAATATACGGCCATATAAAGAACATAATGATGCCGACAATAAGAAATACTACCGCGGAAATAATGGGTACAAATCTTGTTCCTCCGAAAAATGAAAGCATCTGCGGAAGTTTTATTTTATAAAACCGGTTATGCAGCGCTGCTGTGCCCAAACCAACTATAATACCCCCGAAAACACCCATGTTCAAAGAATAAATACCAAGCACCCGCGCGGTTGCTCCGCTAAGATTTAGACTGCTTTCAAGCCGCGCTGATGCCTGTGCCATAACATCCGCATTCATACTGCCGCTGCCATAATACACGGAAATCAGCGCGCTTATTGCTGTGTGCATAATAAAAAAAGCAATCACGCTTGAAAGCGCGGCGACTTCTTTCTCGCGCTTTGCCATTCCTATCGCGACTCCTATAGCAAACAACAGCGGTAAATTGTCGAATACTATATTTCCTGCCGCGCTCATAACTGTTAAGATACTGTTGATAAATGTTCCCGGACCGATTATTCCGTAAAGATTATATGCCTTAAGCATTGTTTCATTTGTAAAAGAACTGCCTATTCCAAGAAATAATCCGGCTATAGGCAAAATAGCAATGGGAAGCATAAAGGATCTGCCCACTCTTTGTAAAACTTCAAATGCTCTATTCTCTTTCAAGCGTTTCCCCTCTTTCATATTATAAAGATATTGTTAGTTTATGCGAAGGCAAGATATTTATACTGTAATAATATATTCCATAATAGTTTGCAAAGACAAGCTATTTTTGCATAATTGTATTAAAAAATTTGTAAAAATACATCAAAATTGTGCTGTAAGACTTTACAAGCGAAGCAAAAAGCGTTATAATAAAAGGTGAGCAGTTTTTGTTCATGTATGAAAAATAAAGGAAGTGTCAATAATGGAAATCAAAATTACAAGAACTACGGCTCCGAAGCAAAAGCCTGAGGACCAATCAAAGCTTGGCTTTGGTAAATATTATACGGATCATATGTTCATCATGAATTACGATGAAGGACAGGGCTGGCATGACGCGAGAATAGTGCCGTATGCGCCGTTCCAAATTGATCCCGCCTCTATGGTTCTGCATTATGCTCAGGAGATTTTTGAAGGTCTAAAGGCGTACCGCACAGCTGACG
>CAJUEZ010000017.1 GCA_910585485.1 uncultured Clostridia bacterium | reverse complement strand
ACGGGTAATCCGTTTATGTCAACTGACACGGCGGCAGCGTTAAGAGCCGTGGAAACACAAGCGGAGGTTATACTTCTTGCAAAAAAAGTCGATGCTGTGTATGACAGCGACCCTAATATAAATCCCGACGCAAAAAAATATGATGTACTTTCCTTCAGTGATATACTTTCAAAGAATTTAGGAGTTATGGACTCAACCGCGGCATCTATGTGCCGTGACAACAATATGCCCATACTTGTTTTCGGTCTTAATGACCCCGTGAATATTGTTCGCGCGGTTAAGGGCGAGAAGATAGGCACGTTAGTTAACAATAATGGTGAACTTTAAAATTAATAGGAGGACAAAGAAATGGGAAAATATCCTGAAATAGAAGCAAAAATGGAAAAAAGAATTGACGGCTATGCGGGAGAGTTAAAAACAATACGCGCAGGCCGCGCAAACGCGTCAATCCTTGATAAGGTTGCGATTGATTATTACGGCACAATGACGCCGGTGGCTCAGGTTGGATCAATTTCATCACCGGAGCCAAGACTTTTGGTAATTCAGCCATGGGACGCGACCGTTTTAAAGGAAATTGAAAAGGCAATAAACGCGTCTGACATAGGAATATCACCGCAGAATGACGGTAAAGTTATTCGCCTTAATTTTCCGCCGCTTACGGAGGAAAGACGTAAGGAACTTGTAAAAACGGTAAAGAAATATACCGAGGAGGCAAAGGTGCAGATACGTAATATCAGACGTGACGCGCTTGAACAGTTCAAAACACAGAAAAAGAATGGCGAGATTACCGAGGATGACCAAAAGGAAGCAGAAAAGGATATTCAAAACCTTACAGATAAGTTTGTAAAGGAGATTGACACTATCTGTGCCGCAAAGGAAAAGGAAATCCTTGAGGTTTGATTTTAATAAGAAAATTTGCGCTGACCGACAGACAGTAATTTTGCTGTCTGTCGGTATTGTGCTAATATGAGGGGTAAAGATGTTTTTTAAGAAAAAAAGACAAACTGAACTTGATCTTCTGCACCTGCCTAAGCATATAGGAATTATTATGGACGGTAATGGCAGATGGGCTAAAAAACGTGGACTGCCGAGAAGTGCAGGGCACAGCGCGGGCGCGGATGCGCTCAAGAAAATTATAACCGAGGCAAACAAAATAGGAGTAAAGTATATAACGGTATATACGTTTTCGACAGAAAATTGGAAGCGTCCCAAAGAGGAGGTTGACTATCTTATGTCACTTCTTTTAGATTACCTGCGTAATGCGGAAAAGACGCTTGCGGGCGAAAATGTCGTCATACGCGCTATAGGCTCGCGAAAGGAATTGTCGCGGGAAATACAAGACCAGATAGTAAAAACAGAGGAATTTACGAAAAATAATACGGGCATTGTAATGAATATCGCATTAAATTACGGCGGAAGAGAAGAAATCACAAATGCGGTAAAAGAAATATGCGCTGAGGTGGCGGAAGGCAAAACAAATGCGGGAGATATAACGGATAAGACGATTGACGCTCATCTTTATACAAAAGAACAGCCTGATGTTGACTTGCTTATCCGTACAAGCGGAGAGATGCGGCTGTCAAACTTTATGCTGTGGCAGGTAAGCTACGCGGAAATGTGGTTTACGGATAAGCTGTGGCCTGATTTTAAGCCGGCTGATTTAAGACGGGCAATAATAGATTTTCAGAACAGAGGCAGAAGATTTGGGGGTATATGATTATGAAAATAAGAGTCATTACATCAATTATAGCATTAGTAGTTTTTATCTGCGTGTTACTTGCGCCTCCGATTGTGTTTACATTAGCACTTTCGGCAGTGATACTCTTCATGCTGTATGAATGTTACAGAGCGACAAAAGCTGATATGGCAATGAAAATTGTTGGCTTAGCATCGGCGATTATGATGATATACACAGTTGGCAGAGGTTTTGCGGTGCTAAACGCTATGGTAACCATTTTTCTTATAGCCGTAATCGCGTTTATTATTTTAATGTATATGGCATTGGTGATTATAGAACACGGACGGAAAGGTTATAAAGAAATCCTTTCAAATGCGTTTTTGACGCTGTATTTAGTAATCTCAATGGGCAGTATATGGCTTGCGAGAGAACTGTACGGCACACTTACAATGCTTTTGATATTCATATGCGCATGGGCAACGGATACATCAGCGTATTTTGCAGGTAGATTCTTTGGAAAACATAAGTTGATACCGAGAGTGAGCCCAAATAAAACAGTTGAAGGCTCTATAGGCGGAATTATAGGAGCGGCTGCGGTATGTGTTATATATTTTCTTATCGCGCATAAAATTTCGCCTTCAGGCTTTAATATGTTGAGAAATATTAATAGCTATTATATATTTGTTGCTATCTATGGAGTGTTGGGAGGTTTATTATCACAAGCCGGGGATTTGGCGGCTTCTGCGATAAAAAGGGATTCAGATATAAAAGATTTTGGATGGATATTCCCGGGTCACGGCGGATTTATGGATAGATTTGACAGTGTTATGTATATAGCGCCTATTCTTCATCTCTTAATGATGATTTTTACTTTAATATAATGAATATTACGGAGAAATAAATTATGGAATTTGAGCATAAAATATCTGTACTGGGTTCAACAGGGTCAATAGGAACGCAAACACTTGAAATAGCACGCGAATATAAGGGCATAAGTATAGAAGCGTTATCCGCGTATTCCAATATTGACCTTTTGGAGAAGCAGGCGCGGGAGTTTTTACCAAAGCTTGTATGCGTGGTTGATGAAAGAAAAGCAAAGGATTTA
This sequence comes from uncultured Clostridia bacterium, assembly GCA_910585485.1. Classification (GTDB taxonomy): domain Bacteria; phylum Bacillota; class Clostridia; order UBA1381; family UBA1381; genus Hominilimicola. Next base: position 38,935 of record CAJUEZ010000017.1, on the reverse strand, counting down.
AAAATAAAACTTGCGGATACAGATATAAAGGTTGTGACAGGGACACAGGGACTTAACGAAGCAGCGACGGTGTCAGACGCTAAAACGGTTGTGACTGCTGTTGTCGGTATTTCGGGATTAGAGCCTACAATTGAAGCAATTAAAGCGAAAAAAAATATCGCGCTTGCAAACAAGGAAACACTTGTAACCGGAGGACATATTGTGACGCGTCTTGCAAATGAAAACGGTGTGAAAATCCTGCCTGTGGATAGTGAGCACAGCGCGATATTTCAGTCATTGCAGGGCTGCCATAATAAAAGCGAGGTAAAACGTATTTTGCTTACAGCATCAGGCGGACCGTTTTTCGGCAAAAAGCGTGATGAACTTCAAAATGTCATACCGGAAGACGCGCTGAAGCACCCGAATTGGAATATGGGTGCTAAAGTTACTATTGACTCGTCAACACTTGTCAATAAGGGGCTTGAGGTGATTGAGGCGAAATGGCTGTTTGGAACGGATAATATAAAGGTGCTTGTACATCGTCAGAGCGTTGTGCATTCAATGGTTGAGTTTTGTGACAATGCCGTTATTGCTCAGATGGGTGTACCGGATATGAAGCTGCCTATACAATACGCGCTTACATATCCTGAAAGGCTTCCGATGAAAAACAATGAACTTGATTTTATAAAGTATTCAAGCCTTACATTTGAGGCGCCTGATATGGATACGTTTTACGCGCTTCGCCTTGCGTTTGAAGCGCTCAGGGACGGAGGAATAAAACCAACCTTGTTTAACAGTGCCGATGAGGCGGCAGTTGACTTATTTCTAAAAGGGAAACTGTCATATCTTGGGATTTTTGAGAAGATTGAACAGGCGATGAACGCTGTAAATAATATAAAAAATCCCACCATATCTGATATTTTTGAAGCTGATAGGCTTGCAAGAGAAACTGTATATAACTAAAAAGGAGAGTTAAATTTGATAACTGCGATTGTATCTATAGCAATGTTTCTTGTGATGATTTCATTGCATGAATTTGGACATTTTATAGTGGCAAAAATTCTCAATTTTAAGGTTGATGAATTTTCTATTGGTATGGGACCTGCCATATTTAAAAGAAAAAAGGGGGAAACTCAGTATTCGTTAAGGATACTGCCTTTTGGCGGATATTGTAAATTTGAAGGCGAGGACGAGGCGGATAATGATAATCCCAGGGCATTTGCCAATCAAAGACCATGGAAAAGACTGCTTGTACTTTTGGCAGGCGGTATTTTCAATGTAATACTGGGATTTGTACTGTTTACTGTGGTTGTTTTTTCAATATCACCCGTCAGCACAAATGTTGTGGATAATATAGTTGAGCACAGCTATATTGAACAGGCAGGAATACAAATCGGAGATAAAATTGTTGCGATAAACGGAAAACGTGTTAGTTTCTATAATGATATTAGATTGTACGCGCAGAATTTTGCCAAAGATGAAAATGTATCTGTCACGGTAAAACGCGATGGAAAGAAATATGATTTTGATTTTAAACTCTCAGAACATATTCAAGAAGCGGCATATACGGACACGGGAGTTCAGATAGATAATACAATAAACGGATATACAACGGGAAACTTTATACCGTATAGTGATAATATGCCAAAGGACAGTAATCTTGTGGGAAAGACCGAAGCCGCAAAAAGCTATATAATAGGTTTCTATCCTCAAAAAAAGAATATAAATATTTTTAATGTTTGGGGCGAAACATGGAATGAAACAAAATTCGCTGTAAAGCTTGTATATCAGTCATTTTGGCAGATGATAACGGGAAAAATAGGAATAGATGAAATGTCAGGACCGGTAGGCATAGTTAAGGAAGTAAACACACAGGTCAACTCGGGAAAATATAGCGCCGTGAATGTTTTGAACCTTGTCGCTCTGCTCACTATAAACTTGGGTATATTTAATCTCTTGCCTATACCCGCGCTTGACGGCGGACGAATTTTGTTTGTTCTGATTGAAATGATACGAAAAAAACCTATACCGCCTGATAAAGAGGGAATTGTTCATGCGGTGGGAATGCTGCTGTTGTTATTGTTTATTTTGTTTATATCATTCCATGATATTATGAGACTGTTTGCGTAAGTGAGGTTTTAATATGAGAAAGCGAAAGAGAATAGTAAATATAGGCGGGGTGAAAATCGGCGGCGATAACCCTGTGGCAATACAGTCTATGTGCAACACCGACACGCGCGACATCATTACCACGGTAAATCAGATACACGCGCTTCAGGATGCGGGTTGTGAAATTATCCGCGTAGCCGTACCCGACATGGAGGCGGCGCGCGCGGTAGGCGAAATAAAAAAGCAAATAAATATACCGCTTGTTGCTGACATACATTTTGATTACAGATTAGCTATTGAATGTATGAAAAACGGCGTGGATAAAGTGAGAATTAATCCCGGGAATATAGGAAGCAGTGAAAGAGTACGTCAAGTTGTGGATATGGCGAAGGAATGTTCAGTGCCAATACGCATAGGTGTAAACGGAGGCTCTCTCGAAAAAGACTTGCTTCAAAAATACGGCGGTGTAACGGCGGATGCGCTTGCGGAAAGCGCAATGCGCCATGTCGAAATTTTGGACGAACTTAATTTTAGCGATATAGTAGTATCAATAAAAATTTCAGATGTGCCTAAAATGATAAGCGCGTATAAAATATTCGACGCGGTGTCAGATATACCGCTGCATATAGGAGTCACCGAGTCAGGGACACTAAAGGCAGGGACACTAAAATCTGCTGTAGGAATAGGTGCGCTGTTGTCAATGGGGATAGGCGACACAATGCGTGTATCGCTTACGGCTGATCCTATTGAAGAGATATACTCTGCATATGATATTCAAAATGTTCTCGGACTACGGAAAACAGGGGCGGAGATAATTTCCTGCCCGACATGCGGACGCACTCAAATTGACCTTATACCTATTGCAAACGAAGTTGAAAAGCGTACAAGAAATATTAAAAAGCCTATCAAAATAGCTGTGATGGGATGCGCGGTTAATGGTCCTGGCGAGGCGCGTGAAGCCGATATAGGTATTGCGGGCGGTAAAGGAGAAGGACTTATTTTCAAAAAAGGTGAAATTGTAAAAAAAGTACCTGAGAATGAAATTGTTGACGAACTTATGAATGAAATTAATAGAATGATAGGAGAATAGATATGAAAAAATATCTTATTATAAACGGAGTAAATCTGAATATGCTCGGAGTGCGCGAGCCTGAAATTTACGGAAACGCGACTTTGAAGGATTTAGAGGACAAACTTACAAAAAAGGCAAAAGAACTTGGTGTCGGTGTAGATTTTTTTCAGAGTAATTTTGAGGGAGAAATTGTGGAAAAAATTCATAGCGCCTATGGCAGCTATGACGGAATTATAATTAACCCCGCCGCTTTCACACACTATTCTTACGCAATCCGTGACGCGTTCGGCTCGGTGAAAATGCCTGTAATTGAGGTGCATATTTCCAACATTCATAAGCGCGAGGAGTTTCGCCGCAATTCTGTAATTGTTCCTGAGTGCATAGGACAGATTTGCGGTTTGGGTTTTAAAGGCTACGAACTTGCGTTGGAGGCTTTAGTATGCGAAACAGAGTAGACATGCTATGTGAAAAACTTCATGATAATGAGGCGGCGCTGATTTCAGGTTATCCGAATATATTTTACTACAGTGGGTTCACTTCAGGTGACGCGTATCTGTTAATATCCCACGATGCGCGTTTTATTATTACGGATTCTCGTTATACGATTCAGGCGCGCGAGCAGGCGAAGGGCTTTGAGATACTTGATATTAAATATGGATTTGAGAAAGTGTTCGCAAAGACTGACGCGAAGTATATAGGCTTTGAGGAAAGTATAATGAGTGTAATGGAATATAAGCGTTTGCGCTCAAAATTAAAGCAAAATCAGGATCTTGTGGAGATGCAGAGTCTTATAAACGAGCAGCGTAAAATTAAGGACGAAGAGGAAATAAAGAAAATAGCAGAAGCAGAAAAAATAGGCGATGCGGCTTTTGATTATGTATTAAAGGAAATACGCTCCGGCAGAACAGAACGTGAAATCGCTCTTTTAATTGAGTTTTTTATGAAAAAGCAGGGAGCGAGCGCGCTGTCGTTTGACACAATCGCCGCGTCGGGAAAACGAAGCGCAATGCCGCACGGTGTGGCTACGGATAAGGTTATAGAAAACGGAGATTTTCTGACGCTTGACTTTGGCTGCGTGTTTGAGGGTTATTGCTCGGATATGACGCGTACTGTTGTAGTTGGCAAGGCGAGTGACAGACAGAGAGAAATCTATGATATTGTGCTTGACGCTCAAAATGCCGCAATTAAAACAATACGCGAGGGTATACCGTGCTCGGCTGTGGACGCTGCGGCACGCGATGTAATAAATAATGCCGGATACGGTGATAAATTCGGACACGGACTTGGACATAGCGTGGGGATTGAGATTCATGAAGCGCCATCTTTTGCCCCTAAATGCAGCGAAGCGGTGCAAAACGGAAATGTCATCACTGTGGAGCCGGGAATTTATATTGACGGATTTGGCGGTGTGAGAATAGAGGATTTAATTGCGATAAAGAACGGTGCGGCTCTAAATCTTACTCATTCACCGAAGGAATTGATTGAATTATAGTTGTTATATTTATCGGAAGTATGTTTGCGCAAAAAAACGATAAAACCAAAAAAGCTGATACATATGTATCAGCCTTTTTGGTTTTACATTTCAGCCTTAGTTTGTATATCAATCATGTTTTCGGCAAGCGCGCCGTATCCTTTTGTGGGATGATTGACGAATACATGAGTTACCGCGCCAACAAGCATTCCGTCCTGAATAATTGGCGAACCGCTCATGCCCTGAATAATACCTCCGGACATTTCTTTTAAACGGCTGTCTGTTATTTCAACAACGAGAGATTTATCTGCGGCATTTGTAATTTTCTTTATTTCTATTGAGTATTTATTATTCTCTTTTTCAAATGCGTCAGATAAAATGTATGCCTCGCCTTCGTGCACTTGCTCTCTCGCGGCGATTGGCAATGCCTCGCCTGCGTTATCAAATTCGTCACATGTCATTTTGCCGAAAATTCCTATTTGAGAATTTATCGTCACATTACCTATATTATCCCCGTCAAAAGCACCGTTGATTTCACCAGGCGAGCCTTTTTTGCTTTTTGTTACGGACAAAATATTGCAATTTAGAATATTACCGGACTTAACGGATAAAATATTACCTGTATCAACATCATTTATACAATGCCCCAAAGCGGCAAAGTTTTTAGTGGCAGGGTCGTAATATGTGACGGTACCGATACCGGCGGTACTGTCACGTACCCATAGACCGAGTCGATATACATTATCTTCTGACAATGCGGGAACGGCATTAATCTCTAAATTTTGATTATCCCGCGCTATTTTCAGATTCACTCCGTCTGGATTTTTATTGACAATCTCAGAAAGCTTTTCGGAAGTATCGGCGATTTCGCCGTTGATTTCTGTTATTCGGTCATTTACCCTTATATCATATTTTTTGGCAATGTTTTCTCCGTTAATTTCTGATGAGCCTATAACAAGAAGCCCGTCTGTATATATTTTTACTCCGACCGTTTTACCCATTGGAATTACGCGTGTCGCATAAGCGGATGCTTCAAAACAACAGATGAAACTGAGCGTTAGGAATAAAATGGTTTTGCGGAAAATTCTGTTCAAACATATCACCACCTTTCACAGTTTTAAATTTGCCAAAAAGAAATTCTATTATACTGAAAAACATATTGAAGAAATGGCTTTAAATTTTGTCGAAAATATGGTATAATGAAATTATTGTATAGAAAATATGAAATACATAGTGACATATAAATTTAATTACCTATATTTAGGAGAAAGAAAAATGAACATATTAAGTAATCTTAACGATAAACAAAAAGAGGCTGTTTTGGCAACTGAAGGTCCGGTGCTTGTTTTGGCGGGAGCAGGAAGCGGAAAGACAACAGTTTTAGTCAACAGAATCGCATATATGGTTTCGGAAAAACATATTAACCCATGGAATATTTTGGCAATAACATTTACAAATAAAGCCGCTAATGAGATGAAAGACCGTGCTGAAAGGCTTTTGGGAGATACAGTAAAAAATATGTGGGTCGGAACATTTCATTCCATATGCGTGAGAATACTTCGCTCATGTATAGACCTTTTGGGATATAACCGCGATTTTGTTATATATGACACTGCTGACACGCGCACATTAATGAAAGAATGCCTAAGAGAACTTAACATTGATGAAAAAAGTTTTCCGCCGAGAAATGTTTTATCAATTATCAGTAACGCAAAAAATGACCTTATGGACGCGCCGACTTTTGAAAATGTTTATAAAAACGATTATCGTATGAGCATAATATCAAAAATATATTTTCGCTATCAAATGAAGCTTCGCAAAAACAACGCTGTTGACTTTGATGACATCATACTCAATGCTGTTAAGGTTCTTAGTGAAAATCCTGACGTGCTCATGAAATATCAGGATCAATTCAGATACATACTGGTGGACGAATATCAGGATACCAATAATTCGCAGTATCTTCTTATAAATCTCTTGTCGCAAAAATATCATAATTTGTGCGTTGTTGGAGATGACGATCAGAGTATCTACAAGTTTCGAGGCGCTAATATCGGAAATATACTGAATTTTGAAGAGGATTTTCCGAATGTGCAAAAAATCACTCTTGATCAAAATTACCGTTCAACTCAAAATATTCTTGATGCCGCCAACAGTGTTATATCCAATAATAACGGAAGACTTGGCAAAGAACTTTGGACAGCGCATGAGGGCGGAGATAAGGTATTTGTGTACACAGGCACGAATGAATATGACGAGGCGCGATATATTGCCGGTGAAATTAAAAAATATTTCGATCAACACGGAACGTTTTCCGATTGTGCCGTATTGTACCGCACAAACGCTCAGTCGCGTGTAATAGAAGAAATGCTTATGAGGGAAAATATTCCTTATAAGGTACTTTCGGGACTGCGATTCTATGACAGAAAAGAAATCAAGGATATTATTGCGTATTTGAGAGTTATACATAACGTAAATGATGATATGAGTCTTGCGAGAATAATAAATGAGCCTAAACGAAAAATAGGTAACGCGACGCTTGAAAAAGCGCGGGATATTGCTCGGGAAAATGATATGTCACTGTATGATGTAGTGTCTCATGCTGAGGATTATCCTGAATTTAAAACAGCGATAAAAAAATTGATGGATTTTTCAGCAATAATAGAGTCGCTTATAAAATTAAAGAATGTCGTTCCGCTTAAGGAATTGGCGGCAAGGGTTATGAACGATACCGGTTATATGCCGTCACTTATGCTTGAGGACACAACTGAAAGCAAGACAAGAATTGAAAACCTGGGTGAATTCATGTCGGTTATAGCGGAGTTTGAGAAGAATGAGGAAACAGGAAACTCGCTAGGTGAATTCCTTGAAGGTATAACGCTCGTATCAGAACTGGATGGATATGATGAAAGTCAGGACAGCGCTGTTTTAATGACAATACACAGCGCTAAAGGTTTGGAATTTCCGGTAGTGTTTTTATCAGGATTGGAGGAAGGGTTGTTTCCTGGTATGCGTTCGATGGATAGTAATGAAGATATAGAGGAGGAAAGACGTCTTTGCTATGTAGCTATAACGCGTGCGAAGAGTCAACTATACATAACAAAGACTCTTAGCCGTACAATTCACGGAAAGACAACACCTTCAATTCCTTCGCGCTTCTTTAATGAAATCCCTGAAGAGTATTTGGAAGATAAGACAACAATACGACCTAAAATAGCGGAAAGTTTGCAAAATTTCGGATTCTATAATGTTTCCGCGCCTAAAAAAATGGGGTTTACAAAGCCTGTGACGCAAACAACACAGGAAGCCCGTTCTGAATTTAAAGCGGGGGACGTAGTTGAGCATAGAAAATTCGGTCGCGGAACGATTTTGAAAGCCACACCATGCGGAAATGACAGTATTTTGGAAATAGAATTTGAAAATATAGGCTTTAAGCGCCTTATGGCGGCATTTGCAAAGGTGAAGAAGGTGGTTAAATGATTAAAATCGCAATATGTGATGATGAACAAGAGATGATTGAAAGACAAAAAGAATATCTTGCACAGTTAAAAGAATCAAAGGCTATTGAATGGGCATATGAAGTTGATGTCTTTGAATCCGGCGAAGAATTGTTAGCTGCCCAAACAGAATATGATATAATTCTTCTTGATATGGAAATGAACAAAATGAACGGCATTGAAACTGCAAATAAAATTAGAGAAAGAAACAGAGGAGTTTTTATCATTTTTGTAACAAGCCATACAAAATATATGAGAAGCAGCTTTGAATGTCAGCCTTTTCAGTTTCTTGTCAAGCCCGTTGATTTCAAGTTGTTTGAGCAAACGATACAGAGAGCGGGTGAATATATAATTGCCGACCACCCTATATTCACATTTGAGGAAAATAAAAATGTTGTAAAAGTATTATACAATGATATAGCATATTTTGAAAAAATCAAACATCAGCTTCATATTGTGATGTTTGATGGTCAGAAGTATACTACATATATAACTATTACTCAGCTAAAAAAGGAAATAGATATGAAAATGTTTGCGGTTACGCATAAATCATACGTTGTTAACATGAAACATGTGAAAGAACTGAAAGGAAACGTAATAAAGCTTAGAAATGGTATGGCTGTTCCTGTAAGCCGTACATACAAACAGGAAGTAAGAGAAAAACTTATTGTAATAAAATAAAGGGGTGGCATTTGTGATATATACAATAGCTAATATAGCAACGGGATTGTTTGAGTCTATAGTAACATTTATGTTGTTTGGCACATTTTTTGAAAAACGTGATAATTTTCCTAAATGTGTGTATCCAATGGCTGTTATTGTGTTTACTTTACTTATAAATTTTAGCAATATATTGTTTAAGTGGGGATGGATGAATGTAGTATTTATATTATTATGCACATTTATTGCTTCAAATTTATATAAGGGCAATCTTAAAACAAAGCTGATAATATCATTAGGAGTCTACATGATATCTCTTTTGATTGAAATGCTTGTGCTTTTGCTTATCATTGCATTGGGAGGATTTACGGGAGAAGAGGTTATTTCAACACCTGCATTGCGGTTGTTAGGTATTGTTATATCCAAAACAATATATTTTTCTGTTGCAAAAATAGTAACAAAAATTATATTAATAAAGCGTAAACAGATGTCATTCAAAGCATTTTCTAATTATTGGATATTATTCTTTACTATGTTGTTCAGCATAATTTTATCTGCTTATTTGCTTTTTGTATTTCAATACAATAACGAAATTTCATATATGAATGTATTAGTTGTGATTGATATACTGGGGCTGATGTACAGCTTTATTTTTACTATGTATTTATATGAAAAACTGTCAGTTCAGGCAGAGGAAATTGCAAATAAAAAAGTTTTGGAACAACAGTTGAAATCTCAGTCAAAACATGTAGATGAAATCTTTGCTTCTCAGAAAAAGATAATGAAAATGCGTCATGATTTGTCAAATCATCTTATCGCAATGAGAGCGTATATGGAAGATTCAAAATGTGAGGAAGGGCTTAAATATATTGACAAAATAAGTCATGACTCACAAATAAACGAGGAAAGAATTGACACAGGGAATATGGTCCTTGATACGATATTGACTGCAAAGAGAGACTTGGCATTCAGCAAGGGAATATCAATATCTATGGACATTAGAATTCCTCAAAATTTAAAACTCGATCCTGCTGATATGTGCGTTGTTTTTGGGAATATTTTTGATAACGCTATAGAAGCTTGCGAGAAAGTTGATGATAAAAGGATAGATTTTTCTTTTATATATAAGGATTATGCTCTTATCTGTAACTTGACAAACTCTGCGCCAAAAGAAAAAAATCACGGATTGAAAACAACCAAAAAAGATTCTTTCGGGCATGGCATTGGGTTATCAAATGTAAAAGCTGTTCTAAATAAATATGACAGTTTGCTTAATATTGAACAGGAAGAAGAGAAGTTTATACTTTCGTTCGCAATTTTTAGATAAGCGGTGAAACCGCTTATTTTTTTGTCGAAAAGTGCATTTTGTGCTTGAAAAACGACCTCTCATGCAAAAAGTATTGTATTTTTATATAAAATGTTATAGTATTAACAAAAAAGGAGCGATAGTGTGAAAAAAATTTCTGATAAAATAGCAAATTGTTTTGTTGAAAATAAAGTTATTGAGGAAGAGAAATGCGAAATTTTTGCATACGGTTTGGAATTGATGATGATAACAGTATTTGATATTTTGGCGGTTTTAATACTGTCTCTGTTTCTTCATCGTTTCCTTGAGACTGTAATATATTTAGCGGCATTTATTCCTCTTAGAATTTATACCGGCGGTTATCATGCGGACAGCGCTTTAAAATGTTTTCTGATATTTTTATGCAGTTTTGTCTTATTTGTTGCCATTATATCGATAGTTCCTGCTATTAGCTATATTTATATTGAGGGTTCAGTTGCGGTTATAGGCTTGATTGCAGTGTTTGCGCTTGCTCCTATAGAAAATGGCAATAAACCTTTGAGTAAAGAGGAAATTTTGGTATACAGAAAAATAAGCAGATGTATAGTAATTATTCAAACACTGATAACAGTCGTTTTTATGCTTATTAATTGTACAAGTTTATTACTGCTGGCGTTTTCTCTCGGAGAAATCTCTGTCGTATTTGCGATGAGCGCCGCTTTAATAAAAGAATATATTAGAGGAAGGAGGAAGCCCGATGAAAAAATTTTTAGGTCAAGTTAAAACATTTGCTATAAAGCATGGAGCAGTGCTTGTAGGCTGTGCTTTTGCGTTTGTAACATTATCAGCAAACTCATCTTGCACATTGCCATTTCATGAGCCAAAGGCTCCAAATTCTCTTGATGCATTCAAGAAGTTTAACTAATAGCTAACATCTTTGTATTGCAAAAGATTAATTGTGTTTGTAAACAAGAGACGAATTACATATATTAACAAAAGAAAAATATAAAGCGCTTATTACAAACCAGAAAACAGAAGACAAAGTATATATATACAAATGTTTAAATAAATTACAAGGGATAAGAGCATAAAGAACAAAAGAAAGAAGGGCATATTCCCTAATGCGCCCCAAATATCAAATGATATTTGGGGCGCGTCACTTTTTAGGAAATATAAAGCATGTTAAACATCGATATTTATAAGTTTTGCAATGTTTTCATTAGAAGGATGAATTGTATCGTTGTATAGAAAACCTATTTCCCTCGGAGGAATAGGCTTTTTTAGTTTTATTTCTAAAAGTTCACCGGCAGAGAGTTCTTTTTCAACAAACTGTTTTACAACGCATGAAATGCCAATACCTATTTTTGCAAGCGCGATAAGCATATCCATGTCATTAACTTCCAATATATGAGATGGGGCTATGCCGTTTTCAGCATAGTAATTATCCACGTGCATGCGTGATACGTTATCTTTATTAAGAAGCATTATATTTCCGCGGTTAAAAATATCACGAACTTCGCATTTGAGACGTTTAAAATAGGCAGGAGTGCAAACAAAAATATCTTTAATCATACCAAGGGAATAATAAGAAAGTCCATTTATGTTTTCAGGTTTTGCTGTTAAAGCAAGATCTATACTGCATTCTTCAAGCATTGCGTGCGCGTTGGCAGAAGAGGTGCAGGTGATTGAAACATCAGTGGTTGGATAAATGCGAGTGAATTTCTGTAAATACGGCATGAGAATATATTTGCATAAAACATTACTTGCAGCAATGCGAAGACGTCCCGTGTGCTGCATTTCTTTCATATTCGTCTCGGCATCTGTAATGATATTTATAGCTTGTTTAACACTGTCATACAGAAGTTTGCCTCTCTCCGTGAGCGTTACACCTCTTGATTTGCGCACAAACAATGTGCACCCAAGACTTGATTCAAGCTTTTTTATTGTCATGCTGACAGCAGGCTGTGATATGTACAGCTGATCTGCTGCCTTTGATATACTTCTGCATTCTGCGACAGAAAGAAAAATCCTGTATTTTGATAGATTATCGTATATTTCCATATAAAACCTCTCATAAGTAAAAATTATATATGATATAAATTATATATATTTGAATTATATCACACGATGTGATATAATTCAAGGAAACTAAACAAATTATATTAAATTAAAGAAAGGAAGTATGTTTTATGGGAATGACAATGACGCAGAAAATTCTTGCCGCCGCGGCAGGAAAAGAAAGTGTTAAAGCCGGCGAACTGATAATGGCAGATTTAAGTCTTGTTCTCGGAAATGATATAACTACGCCCGTTGCGATAGGAGAGTTTGACAAAATAGGGAAAAGCAGCGTATTCGATAAAGCTAAGGTTGCGCTTGTTCCTGACCATTTCACTCCGAACAAAGATATTAAGTCAGCACAGCAGGCTTTGCAGGTAAGAAATTTTGCAAAGGACCAGGACATTTTAAATTATTTTGAAGTTGGAGAGGTGGGTATTGAACATGCACTTCTTCCGGAAAAAGGACTTGTTGTTGCCGGAGATGTGGTTATTGGCGCTGACTCTCACACGTGCACATATGGAGCGTTGGGAGCGTTTTCAACAGGTGTAGGCTCAACTGATATGGCAGCGGGTATGGCCACGGGCAAATCATGGTTTAAAGTTCCGGAGGCTATAAAGTTTAATCTTACAGGTAAGCTGAATAAGTATACAAGCGGTAAGGATCTTATCCTTCATATTATCGGTATGATAGGTGTTGACGGCGCGCTGTATAAATCAATGGAATTTACAGGAGAGGGTATGCACACGCTTACTATGGACGATCGTTTCACAATTGCTAATATGGCTATTGAAGCGGGCGCAAAGAATGGTATTTTTGAAGTGGATGATCTGACAAGAGAATATATGAAAGACCATTCCAAAAGAGAATATAAGGTGTTTGAGGCGGATGCGGACGCTGAATATGTGCAGGTGATTGATATCGACCTTTCAAAAGTTCCGCATACGGTAGCGTTCCCGCATCTTCCGGAGAATGCCAGAACACCGGAAAACTGGGGCGATATTGCTATTGACCAGGTAGTTATAGGTTCTTGTACAAACGGACGTATATCAGACCTTCGCCGCGCGGCTGAAATTTTAAATGGTAAGCATGTTAAAAAGGGGATACGCGCAATCGTGTTCCCGGCTACGCAGGCTATATACCTTGAAGCGTTGAGGGATGGAACTTTAAGCACTCTTGTTGAAGCGGGTTGTGTTATTTCGGCTCCTACATGCGGACCTTGTCTCGGCGGACATATGGGAATTTTAGCAGAGGGTGAGAGATGTGTTTCCACAACGAACAGAAACTTTTTGGGACGTATGGGACATATTGAAAGCGAGGTATATCTATCAAGTCCTGAAGTTGCTGCAGCGAGCGCGATAACAGGAAAAATAACAGCACCCGAGGAGGTTATGTAATATGAAAGCGAACGGAAAAGTAATAAAATATGGCGATAATATTGACACTGATGTAATAATCCCTGCGAGACATTTGACAACCGCAGACCCCGCGGAACTTGCAAAACACTGCATGGAAGATATAGATAAGGATTTTGTCAGCAAAGTGCAAAATGGAGATATTATGGTGGGAGGCGCAAACTTTGGATGCGGCTCTTCAAGAGAACATGCCCCGATTGCCATTAAGGCGAGTGGTATCTCATGTGTTATTGCGAAGGATTTTGCAAGAATTTTCTATAGAAATTCAATAAATATAGGACTTCCCATACTGGAATGTAAAGAGGCTTCCGAAGATATTGAAGAGGGGAATGAAGTTGAAGTTGATTTCGATACCGGAGTTATAACAAATAAGACAAAAAACAAGACGTATCAAGCGGTTGCGTTTCCTGAATTTATGCAGGGGATTATAAATGCAGGCGGACTTGTAGAATATATAAAGAAGGGGAATTAATAATGAGTGAATTTAACATAGCGCTTAGTCCGGGCGACGGAATAGGCCCTGAAATAGTGGCGGGAGCAGTAACCGTGCTTGATGCTGTAAGCAAAAAATATGGACATAAATTTAATTATACGGAAGTCTATATGGGAGGATGCGCCATAGATAAATACGGAGTTCCGCTTCCACAGGAAACAATAGATATATGCAAAAAATCAGATAGTGTTCTTCTTGGAGCGGTCGGCGGACCAAAATGGGATAGTCAGCCTTCCGAGAATAGACCGGAAAAGGGACTTTTGGGCATAAGAAAAGCTCTTGAATTGTACTCAAATCTGCGACCGTCAATTTTAAAGCCTCAGTTGAAGGACGCTTCTCCTCTTAAAGACGAGAAACTGTCAAACGGACTTAATGTTATGGTAGTACGAGAACTTACAGGCGGAATTTATTTCGGAAAGCGTACAAAAGGAGAAGACTGGGCGTCAGACGAGGAAAAATATTCTGTTGAAGAAGTGAAGAGGATAGGAAAAATTGCGTTTGAAACCGCTATGCTCAGAGATAAGAGAGTTGTTTCTGTAGACAAGGCTAATGTACTTGAATCATCGCGTCTTTGGAGAGCGACTATGGAAGAAATAGCAAAGGATTATCCTGAGGTTACATTAAGTCATATGTATGTGGATAATGCCGCGATGCAGCTTGCGATTAATCCCGCTCAGTTTGACGTTATAGTAACATCAAATATATTCGGAGATATTTTGTCAGATCTTTCAAGCGCTATTGCGGGTTCTATTGGTATGCTTCCGTCAGCGTCGCTTGGAGCCACAAAATGCGGAATGTATGAGCCAATCCACGGAAGCGCGCCGGATATTGCCGGACAGGATATTGCAAATCCAATCGCGACAATAGTTTCAGCGGCTATGATGCTTGAAATGTCATTCGGTTTGACAGAAGAAGCAAAAGCTATTAATAATGCCGTTGACAAGGTTTTAAATGAAAATTACAGAACATGCGATATTATGTCTGAAGGAATGATTAAAACAGGTTGTAAGAAAATGGCGCAACTAATTGCCGAAAATATATAATATCTGTCAAAAATGCTCGCATACGCGGGTGTTTTTGTCTTTTTATGGCAAAGTTATGCGATTTTGTTGACTTGAAATAAAGTTTGTGGTAGAATATATTATCAGATAGGACTACATAATTTTAATTACATCTTAGGAGGCATCATTATGAACATTTCAACAAATCTAAAGGCTATTGACATGATAAAGGGAGAGATTCTTTCGGAAATAGCCAATCTTTACAGAACGCTCGCTGATTATGATGAAACGGGCGAGTATGACAGCGTGACAAATGAAATAGCAACTGTTATCGCTATGGATTACATATTGGCAAGACGTCTTGGAGTAAGCTTTGCCGGTATAGATAATAAAATTTCAGAGTTATTGACGATCGGAGAGGAAAACGGACATGAACTTGAGATTGAGTTTTCCGACATGTCAGAACTTAAGAAGTATTTAAAAAGCCGTTAGGCTAAACGCATTGTGGTGCGTTTAGGAGGGATTTTATGAAGAAGCATTACGGACAAATAGTAAAAACCTGTTTTCGTCTTGCTGTTCTTGCCGCGGTTATGTTGGTTGCGGGAGGAATATTATTTTTTGTGACTAAAAATAAATATGTTGGAGCGATTGAGGCGATTATTGGTATAGCGCTTATAATTACTGTATGCGTAATGAATAAAAGGCGGCATGATAATGTAAACCATTTTCTTGACATAATGGTGAAAAACAGTAATTCAGTTTCCGCGAATTTAACGGATTCATTTCCGGTACCTGCAGCGGTTGTGCATGTGGATGGCTCAATCTTTTGGCATAATAATAAATTTGCCGAATTGTTTTCACAAGAGGACATGTTTGATCAGAAACTCGAATCTCTTATAACCGATATAAAATGGGGTGAAATATTAAAGTCTTCCTCGCATTATGAAAGACGCATATGTATTGGCGATAAGAGATTTTTATTCGCGGCAAATATTGTTCGTAATAAATATACGTCTTCTTTGAATAAAGAAGACCAAATATCTGTGTACATCTATCTTATTGATAAAACATCCGAGTTCACGCTTAGAAAGATGTACAATAATGACAGAACAGATATTGCGATAATAAATATAGATAATTATGAGGATGTTGTTCAGCGGGTTAATGATAATGAACAGCAGCAAATAATATCTCAGATAAGAAAATGTGTTAACGAGTGGGCCGACACGGCGCACGCACTTGTTAAAAATACTGACAGAGACCGGTATTACGTGTTCTTTGAACACAAATATCTTGCGCAATATATAAATGATAAGTTTGATATACTTTACAAAGTAAGGAAAGTAGGAGAAGATATTAAACTTCCTGTCAGCATAAGTATTGGAATAGGTGTGGGCGGCACGCTTGAAAAGAACGATTTATACGCAAGAAGCGCGCTTGATATGGCTCTCGGTCGCGGCGGTGACCAGGTAAGTATCAAGGATGACACTCAGTATAAGTTCTACGGAAGCAAAGCGCGCGACTATGAAAAGAGTACAAGGGTAAAGACAAGGTCGTTTGCCGTTGCTCTGAAGGATTTCATCAAGAATTCAGACAAGGTAATATTTATGGGTCACGGCGGCGCGGATTATGATTGTTTCGGCGCGGCAATTGGTTTACAGAGAGCGGTAAGGATTCTCGGCAAAAAACCTTATATAATACACGATAATAATTCTCCGGCTATAAGCCAGTTGTATGATGAACTGAGGAATATAAGTGAATATAAAGGTATGTTTATAAGCGGGGACGATGCTTTGGATATACTTACGCCGGATACTCTGGTAGTTGTACTGGATACGCATAGACCTAATATGCTGCCATGCAAAACGCTTGTGGAGCGCGCGGCTAAAGTTGTTTTGATAGACCATCACAGACGTTCCACAGATTTTATAACTCCGTGTTCTCTTATATATCATGAGCCGTATGCTTCATCAACGTGTGAAATGGCGACAGAATTGCTTGAATATATGGATTTGGGCAGTTCGCTTACAAACAGGGAAGCGGAAAGCTTGTATACAGGAATCTTAATGGATACCAAAAACTTTATATTAAAGACAGGTGTCAGAACTTTTGAAGCGGCATCATATCTGAAGCGTCTTGGATTGAATATGGTAAACGTCAAGAAGCTATTTAATGTTGATAAACAAGAATATGACCATAGAGTAGATATTGTAAAGACATCTCAGGTAATCGCTCCGCATGTAGCCGTGGCAAAATGTTATGAAAAGCTGCCTAATATACGGGTTATCGCATCGCAGGCTGCTGATGATATGCTGACTATTTCGGATATATACGCTTCTATTGTTATATATCAGCTTGATAATGCAGTAGGTCTTAGCGCAAGATCTTTGGGTGATATAAATGTTCAGCTTATAATGGAACATTTGGGCGGCGGCGGACATAGTACAGTCGCGGGAGCTCAGGTAAAAGACAAGACCGTTGATATGGTAATTGAAGACGTGAAAAATGCTGTAAAAGAATATATAAAGGAAAGTAATGAGTAAAGTGGAGGAAGAAACATGCAGGTTATTTTAACAAGAGACGTAAAAGGACAGGGAAAAAAAGGTCAGATGGTGAACGTGTCTGACGGATATGCGAGAAATTATCTTTTGCCAAGAGGTTTGGCAGAGATGGCAACAAAGTCCAACATAAATGTTATGAAGGGAAAACAGGAATCTCTTGAGTATAAACAGAAGAAAGACCTTGAAGAGGCGAACGCGATAGCTGAAAAGATGAAGGAAATCAAGGTTGTGATTAAAGCTAAGGCGGGAGATAACGGCAAATTGTTCGGCTCGGTCACATCAAAGGATGTTTCAGAGGCACTTATCAGCCAGCACCATATTAAACTTGACAAGAAGAAGTTTTTTATGCCCGATGGCATAAAAACATTAGGAACAACCGTTGTAGATGTGAAAATTTATACAGGAGTTACAGGTAAGCTGAACGTTACAGTAGAACAGATTTAATTTGGGGAGGTAAGACCATGGCAGAAATGTCAAATCCTATTGATGTGATGGGCAGAGAACTGCCATATAGTCAGGATGCGGAGATGGCTGTTATCGGAAGCGCTTTGACAAATTCTCATAGCGTGGCGGAATCAGCAGAGATAGTTAAGGCATCTGATTTTTATTTTCCTCAAAACAGGGAAATTTACGCTGCTATACTGGAACTTTTCAATGAAAATCTTGCTATAGATTTTATTACAGTTTCCAATAGACTCAGCCAAAAGGATAAGCTTGAAGCTGTTGGGGGAATAACATACCTGCGAAACGCGGCAACGAATGTTCCCACAACAAGACATGTGACATATTATTCAAATATCATAAAGGATAAGGCGACATTGCGCGCTCTCATACAGAGGGCAAACGCTATTTCGGATATGGCATATAGTGAAGCTGATAAGGTTGAACGTGTAGTTGACCAGGCTGAACAGCTTATTTTTGATGTTTCTTCATCAAGAGAAAACGGCGATATTCTGCCTGTAAGTGAAATCTTTATGGGCAGCTATCAGGAACTTGTTGAAAATTCGATGAATCAGGGCGGCATTACAGGACTCTCAACCGGTTTTGATGAGTTAAACAGACGAACAGGCGGTTTTCATGGCGGAGAACTTATACTGATTGCGGGAAGACCCGGTATGGGTAAGTCAAGTTTTGCTGTTAATATTGCCGAACATGTCAGTATGGCTGATAAAAAAACAGTTGCGATATTCAATTTGGAAATGCCAAAGGAACAGATTGTAAACAGAATTATTTGTTCTCAGGCGAGAGTTAATTCAAATAAAATACGCACGGGCGATATAACGGGCGAGGATTGGGAAAAAATCGGCTCGATAGTCAACAGAGTCGCGACAGCGCCTATGTATATAGATGATACGGCTTCCGTTACAGTATCAGAAATAAGAGCAAAATGCAGAAGACTTAAGCAAACCAAAAATTTGGAACTTATCGTGATAGATTATCTTCAGTTGATGCAGTCAAGCGGACGCGCTGATAACAGACAGCAGGAAATTTCCGAAATATCCCGTTCGCTGAAAATCCTTGCAAAGGAACTTGAAATCCCTGTTATCGCACTGTCACAGCTTTCCAGAGCAAGCGAATCACGAAGCGATAAGCGTCCTATGCTGTCTGATTTGCGTGAGTCGGGCGCTATTGAGCAGGATGCTGATATGGTAATGTTCCTTTACAGAGATGATTACTATAATAAGGATACTGACGATAAGAATATAGCAGAATGTATAATTGCAAAGAACAGAAGCGGTGAAACGGGAATGTTCAAACTCGGTTGGAGAGGCGAATATACTAAGTTCTCCAATCTTGAATTTGCGATTAAGGAAGAACCATGATTTTAAATGTAATAAAAAAGACTATATCTGAGTATCATCTTATAGAAAAAGGCGATACAGTGCTGATAGGTCTTTCGGGCGGAGCTGACAGCGTTTGTCTTACGCACGCGTTAAAAAGCCTTCAAAATGAATTGGAAATAACATTATACACAGCGCACTTGAATCACGGTATACGTGGAGAAGAGGCGGAGCGTGATGAAAAATTTTCAAAGGATTTCTCATCATCGCTTGGAATCACATGTTTTACAAAACGCTGTAATATTCCGATTGAAGCTAAAAATGTCGGGGAATCAGAGGAAACTGTCGGAAGAAAACTCCGATATAGTTTTTTCTCGGATTTGTGTGAAAAATATCATATTGATAAAATTGCAACGGCGCATAATAAAAATGATAATGCGGAAACGCTTCTCATGAATTTTATGCGCGGCTGTTCCACGAGCGGATTATCGGGAATACCATTTATGCGCGGTAATATTATAAGACCTATCTTAAATATTTCCCGTGAGGACATTGAAAAATATTGTCACGATAATCATTTGGAATATGTGACGGACAGTACAAATTTAACAGAAGAATATACGAGAAATAAGATACGGCGCACATTTATTCCTATGATACAGTGTGAGTTTAATCCGAATTTTGTGAATGTTGTCACTGATAACGCAAGGCTTATAAAGGAAGATAATGACTACATTGAAAAATCGGCATATACTGCTTATCTTGATATTGTAAAGGATAATGCTGTATCAGTCAGTGAACTTTTAAAGATTGAAATGCCTATAAGGCGCAGAATTGTGCGGCATATGATGAGAGATATATATGACGGACTGAATGACATTTCTTCAAAATATAGTGACGATATACTTTCGCTACTTGAAAAAAACAGCGGTGTAAGCGTTAATCTTCCCAAAGATGTAGTCGCCAAAATTGAATACGGTAAACTTATAATAGAACATACAAAGGCGAAAATGAATGAGTTTTCATATGAATTACGGATAGGAAGTCAAATGTTTGTTCCGGAACTGGGATTAGAGGCAAAAATAAGAAAGACGGAAAAACGTGAAAATGACGGGGCGATATATTTGTCTTGTGATGATTGTGACAAAATTATTATCAGAAATCGTCGGAGCGGTGATAAATTTTCACCTTCAGGCATGAATGGAACGAAAAAGGTTAAAGATTATTTTATTGATAAAAAAATTCCGCGAAGTGAAAGAGACCTGGTTTCAATTATTGAAATTAACGGAAATGTAGCGGCTGTAGGTAACAGAGTGGATGAAAAATATCTCTTTAAACATAAGGGAATAAGAATAGAATTAAAAAGACTTTAGGAGGTAGTGGTTTGCAGAGAAGATTTAAGGGGTTTGGTATTTGGCTTGTTATGTTAATCGGAGCATATTTGATTTATACTTTTGTACTGGGTTTTAACGGCTCTCCAAAGAAAATCGTATATTCGGATTTGGTCAGCGGAATTAAAAATGAACAAATTCAGGAACTTGTTGTCTCAGGACACACGGTAACAGCAATGCAAAAAGGCGGTCAAAAGGTCAAAACCACCATTCCATCATTTGAGGCATTCCAAAATGATGTCGGTGATGAAATGAATGAGCAGATGCAACAAGGCATTTTAAAGATGGAATCGTATGAAACAAAGATTTCGTGGTCTGTGGTAACTAACATATTGCTCATTGTTGTATTTATATTTGTATTCGTCTTCGGATTTATGCGGCGCGGAGGCGGCGGAGCGGGGAATTTTACAAAGAGCAGAGCGAAGCTTAATATAAGTAATAAAGCGGTGACATTTAAGGATGTTGCCGGCGCGGATGAGGAGAAGTCTGAACTTGAGGAAATTGTGGAGTTTTTAAAAAATCCTCAAAAGTTTGTAGCGCTTGGAGCAAGAATCCCCAAGGGAGTTTTGCTTGTCGGCTCTCCCGGTACGGGTAAAACTTTGCTTGCGAAGGCTGTTGCGGGTGAAGCAGGAGTTCCGTTTTTCTCAATAAGCGGCTCTGATTTCGTTGAACTGTATGTCGGAGTCGGCGCGTCAAGAGTAAGAGATTTATTTGAGCAGGCAAAGAAAAACAGACCGTGTATTGTATTTATAGACGAAATTGACGCAGTCGGAAGAAAAAGAGGCGCAGGAATGGGCGGAGGACATGATGAAAGAGAGCAGACTCTTAATCAGCTTCTTGTTGAAATGGACGGCTTCGGAGAAAACGACGGCGTTATTATGATAGCGGCTACAAACAGACCCGATATACTTGATCCGGCTCTCCTGCGTCCGGGACGATTTGACAGACAGATAGTAGTAGATGTGCCTGACGTAAAGGGAAGAGAAGGGATTTTAAAAGTTCACTCGGTTAAGAAACCACTTGATAAAGATGTTGATTTGGAAGAAATTGCAAAGGCGACAGCCGGTTATTCAGGAGCGGATTTGGAGAACCTTATGAATGAGGCGGCTATTTTTGCGGCGAGAAGAAATCATGTTGAAATAACAAAGCATGATATTGAAGACGCTAATTTAAAGGTTATGATGGGAACTGAAAAACGCTCTAAAATTATAACGGATAAGGAAAAGCGTCTTACGTCTTATCATGAGGCGGGTCATGCGGTACTGGCGAGGCTTGTGGACAAAACTTCTCATATACACAAAGTGTCGATTATTCCGCGCGGAAGAGCAGGCGGATTTACAATGCATATTCCTGATGAGGATAAAATGTACACTTCTAAAAATGAAATGCTTGATGAGATTATTGTGCTGCTGGGAGGAAGAGTGGCAGAGGCTCTTACAATGGATGATATAAGTACCGGAGCGTCAAGCGATATTCAGCGTGCAACTGAAATTGCGCGCAAAATGATTACAAAATACGCGATGTCTGAGAATATAGGACCCGTTTCTTATGATGAAGGCGAGGAAGTGTTTATAGGCCGTGATTTCGCGCATTCAAAAACGTATTCGGAAAAAACTGCCGCGGATATTGATTCTGAGGTAAAACGTATATTGACACAACAATATCAGAAAACTGAACAAATTCTGACTGAAAATATGGAAATTCTCGACCATGTGGCATCAAAGCTGCTTGAGAAAGAGACCATAGACGGAGAGGAATTTGAACAATGTTTTAATATATCAAAAGGAGGAAACGAGAATGCAGGTAACTAAAGAAACTCTTATTGGCGAAGCTTTGGAAATGAATATGGGGATTGCTCCCATACTTATGGAAATAGGAATGCACTGCTTGGGATGCCCCTCATCTCAGAATGAATCTATTGCAGACGCTTGTATGGTGCATGGGGTTGACGCTGACGAAGTAGTAAAAAAGATTAACGATGTTTTAGCATCAGCATAATCAAATCGCCGCAGCCGGAGTGAAAACTCCGGCTGTTTTTTTGTTCTACATACAGCTATAATTAATATAATAAACAAGGAGGTGCTTGTCTTGATAAAAATAACAAACTATGTCAGAATCAATATTCTGACTATATTAGTCTTTATAGTATGCTATATAACAAAAACTTTGAAAATTTTATGCGTGTCATACGCTGTTATGTTGGCGCACGAATTGGCACATACATTAGCTGCGACTTGCATCGGTCTTAAAATTTCGCATATATCTTTTTTTCCGTTTGGTGTTAATCTGAAATTGAAAAATAAAATGGTTTATTCTCTGGCGGATGAAGTTATTCTGTATATAAGCGGACCGTTAGCTAATGTATTGTTCGCGCTTGCGGCAGTAATTATTTATAATATTTACCCATCGCAGTCAATTAAGCTGTTTTATATAAGTAATATAATGCTGTTTGTTATGAATATGCTTCCCGCACTTCCCTTGGACGGCGGCATAATACTGAAAAAAATACTTTCATATGCCGCGGGCGAAAAAACTGCTATGAAAGTGATTAGAGGTATTTCCGCGGTAATCTCTTTGCTTTTGCTGTTTGTGGGAATTGGCGTGTTGTACATTACAAAAATGAATTTTTCAATACTTGTTTTCGCCGTTTTAATGGCGGGAAATATGTTTACGCAAAGTGAAAAATATGACGTGGATTTTGTAAAAGAACTCATGTTTTACAAAAAGAAAGTAAGCAATAAAATAAAACATATTATTGTATCGGAAAAGCTTGATTATCGAAAAATTGTCAAACAGCTTGACAAAAAATTTTACCACATAATATATCTGATGAATGATGAGGGGGAGATACAGCGTGTAATTACGGAAACACAGCTTTTAAATAGTCTTATGGACAGTAATATTACAATATTATAACATCTGTGGAAATTTTATTTTATATATGATATAATAAATCTATATATTTTAAAATTAATTAACATAGGAAAGGCAAGGTTTTAATGGCTACTAAAAAGACTGCGCAGTCGGGGAAAACATCAAAAAATACTGTGAAAAAATCTAAAAGAACACAAGCACAAAAGAAAAACTATCTGCCGACATATATTATTTCACTTATAATAATAACAATATTAACAACTATTTTTATGTACATAAATTCGGGCTCGGGAGGAGTTATAAATATCGCGATAAAGTGGACATTCTGCGGTCTTTTCGGAGTGTGCGGTTTTTTTGTGCCGTTTGCTTTGGCTGGATGTACAGCGTATTTAATAAAAACAAAAGATATACGTCGATTTTGGATGAAGATGCTATTTTCGCTTTTGACGCTTATAAATGTGAGCGCATTGATTGATTTAGCGCATTTTGAGAGTATATCAAATTCCTTTTATATAGGTTATATATTCTTTAAAGGCGGGGGTCTGCTCGGCGGCTGCATTGCGGCTATTATGATTAAGCTTGTGCAGAAAATAGCTTCATATATCATTTTGACATTTACACTTATAATATTAGCAAGTGTTGTTACGGGTGTGTCACTTATAAGCGCTGCTGTCAAATGGATAAAAAGAGCGGTGAATGACGCAAAAACGAGATACGATGAAGGCAGGGAAAATTATGGTAACTATGAGGACGAAATTCGAGACGATTCGTATTATCACGAGGATGATCGCTCTGACATTTTAGAGGCGGCAAACTCTTTCGCGACAGACACAGAGAAAAAAACGAAAAAAAATGCAAATAAAAGTCCAAACAAAAAGACAGACAAAGAAAAAAAAGACGAAGATATTATTAAAACCGAGAATGACTTTTCAAACGGCATTGATGAGATATTTGGTAATATGAACGATGCGGGAAAAGCGGAAACAAAAAAAGCGCCTGAAAGTCGCACTTTAACTGATGAGGAAAAAGGTGAAAAGAGAGAGGAGAAGAGAGAAAGAGCTTCCGGTATTTCGGACAATGAAAAGAAGGCTTTTAACGATGAGTTTAATGAAGCAATCGAAAAAACCGCTGTAAAATATGTATTTCCAAGCGTTTCGCTTTTAAATAAGCCAACGGCTGCATCAGGAGATAAGCGCGAGCAGATGCGCAAAACTGCGGAAAAGCTTATTTCCGTTCTTGACAATTTTGGAGTTAAAGCGAAACTGCTGCAGGTCACTCAGGGACCTACGGTTACGAGGTATGAAATACAGCCTGACACAGGTGTAAAACTTTCAAAGATTGTTGGTCTTGCAGATGATATAGCACTGAATCTTGCGGTTTCAACGGTGCTTGTTGCGCCTGTGCCCGGAAAAGCGGCAGTGGGCGTGGAAATACCTAATAATAAGGTGAGCCCGGTTTCAATACGGGAAATGCTTGAATCCGAATCTTTTAAAGGCGCTAAGTCAAAGCTGACCGTGGCACTGGGAAAAGATATTGGAGGCAATGTGGTTATCGGAGATATCGCAAAGATGCCGCACGTGCTTATAGCGGGCGCTACTGGTTCAGGTAAGAGTGTATGTATTAATACTATTATTATGAGTATTTTGTTTAAAGCCTCGCCTGAAGATGTAAAGCTTATCATGATTGACCCTAAGGTTGTTGAACTGGGGGTATATAATGGAATACCGCATTTGCTTGTCCCTGTCGTAACAGAGCCTAAAAAGGCTGCCGGCGCGCTTAATTGGGCTGTTACGGAAATGATGCGCAGATACGATTTGTTCAAGGATACAGGAGTAAGAAAACTGGAATCGTACAACAAGCTAATGGAAAGCACAGGCGGAGAAAAGATTCCTCAGCTTGTGGTTATAATAGACGAGCTTGCTGATTTGATGATGGTAGCGGCAAAGGAAGTCGAGGATTATGTATGCCGTCTTGCGCAACTTGCGAGAGCCGCCGGAATACATCTTATAATTGCAACACAAAGACCGTCTGTTGATGTCATCACGGGTCTTATAAAGGCGAATATACCATCAAGAATTGCGTTTGCAGTTTCAAGTCAGGTAGATAGCCGCACAATTCTTGATAAAGGCGGAGCGGAAAAACTGCTTGGTATGGGTGATATGCTCTATCATCCTTCGGGAGCAAGAGCATCCACAAGAGTACAGGGCGCGTTTGTTTCCGATCCTGAAATAGAGAATGTGCTTGAATTTATAAAAGAGAATGTGGGAGAAACGCACTACAGCGAGGATCTTGCAGAGGAAATTGAACGGCATGCCACAGGTGAAAATGGAGTTACACCTGATGTTGAGGAGGATGGAGACTCGCTTTTACCGGAAGCGATAGAACTGGCCGTGAGTTTGGGTAAAATTTCAACATCTATGGTGCAGAGACGTTTGGGAGTAGGATATTCTCGCGCGGGTAGAATTATAGATCAAATGGAAGCGCGTGGCATTATATCGGGCGCGAATGGCTCGAAACCGAGGGATGTATTGGTAAACCATGCGGATTTGACAACATCGGGGGAAGAGGAATATGATGAATAATAATTTTCTCCCTATATCTAAGCAGGATATGAAAAAAAGAGGCTGGAATCAGCTGGACTTTTTATATATTGTAGGTGATGCGTATGTTGACCATCCGAGTTTTGGACATGCTATAATATCAAGGGTGCTTGAAAAGCACGGATATAAAGTCGGCATAGTCGCTCTTCCTGATTGGCATTCGATAGACGATTTTACTGTTATGGGTAAGCCCAAACTCGGTGTTTTGGTGTCAGCGGGAAATATAGACAGTATGGTAAATCATTATACCGTCGCAAAAAAACGCAGACATGATGATATGTATGCTCCGGGCGGAAAGTGGGGAATGCGTCCTGACAGAGCGACAATAGTTTACTGCAACCGTATAAAAGAAGCTTTTGGCTCGGATATGCCTATATTAATAGGAGGAGTTGAGGCGAGCCTGAGACGTTTTGCTCACTATGATTACTGGGATGATAAAATACGTCGTTCTATTCTTTTTGACTCGCGCGCAAGCATTTTGATGTACGGCATGGGTGAAAAACAAATTGTGGAGATTGCGGATAAACTGCGTGATGGTGTTCCTATTAATCAAATAACAGATGTTCCGGGGACATGCTATATATCCTCGGATTGTGATATGAATAATACGACGATTCTTCCGAGTTTTGAAGAGTGCGCGGATAATAAAGAAAAATATGCGGTATCGTGCAGATTGCAGTATTATGAGCAAAATCCGTATATAGGCAAGACATTGGCGCAGAAACATGGGGATAAGTATCTTATACAAAATCCGCCTATGCCTCCGTTAGAGACGGACGAGTTGGATGAGGTATATGCTCTTAAGTATATGAAAACATATCATCCTGTATATGAAAAAGATGGTGGAATCCCGGCAATACAGGAAGTAAAATTTTCTCTTACAGCCAACCGCGGGTGTTTTGGAAGCTGCAATTTTTGCGCGTTGGCATTCCATCAGGGAAGAATAGTCACATCGAGAAGTGATGAATCTCTTATAAAAGAAGCGGAAGAAATGATAAAAATGCCCGATTTTAAAGGGTATATACACGATGTGGGAGGACCAACGGCGAATTTTCGGGGACCGGCATGTAAAAAGCAGTTAAAAACAGGGGCATGTAAAGATAAGCAGTGTCTGTTTCCTGTTCCGTGCAAAAACATGGATATAAACCATACGAAGTATTTGAATTTGCTGCGTAAGCTGCGTTCTCTGAAAGGTGTAAAAAAAGTGTTTATTCGCTCGGGAATTAGGTTTGATTACCTTATTAACGACAGTGATGATACATTCTTTTATGAACTTTGTAAATACCACGTCAGCGGACAGCTAAAGGTTGCCCCTGAGCATATCAGCGATAATGTGCTTAAATACATGGGAAAACCGGAGAATAGTGTATTTAACAAATTTTCTGATAAGTTTTATAAGATAAATGAGAAAATAGGCAAGAAGCAGTATCTTGTGCCTTATCTTATGTCAAGCCATCCGGGCAGCACGCTTAGAGACGCGGTGAATTTGGCAGTGTACCTGCATGAGCACAATATAAATCCTCAGCAGGTTCAGGATTTTTATCCGACACCCGGCACAATATCGACATGTATGTTTTATACAGAAATAGACCCATTTACAATGAAAAAGGTGTATGTGCCTAAAAGGTCGCATGAAAAGGCAATGCAGAGAGCGTTGCTTCAATACAAAAATCCTGATAATTATAAGCTTGTGTATGATGCGCTGATGAAAGCGGGAAGAAGTGATTTAATAGGTTATCAGAACAGATGTCTTATAAGACCGCCGAAGGGAGACATCTTATCGTATGACCCAAACAATAAAAGGAGGAATAGCAATGGCAAAACTACTGATGGGAAAAGAGGTTTCAGCAAGAATAAAAGCGGAACTAAAAACAGAAGTGGAGGCACTGAAAGAAAAAGGAATAAATCCGGGACTCGCGGTAATCATCGTGGGTGAGGATCCTGCCAGTCAAGTGTATGTGAGAAATAAGGAACGCGCGTGCGATGAGTGCGGAATCTATTCGGAAAAATATGCGTTGCCTAAGGAAACAACTCAGGAAGAGTTGCTGAATCTTATTGATAAACTGAATAAGAAGAACGATATTTCAGGAATACTTGTTCAGCTTCCTGTTCCGGAGCACATAGATGAAAAGACCGTTATAAACGCGATAGATCCGAAAAAGGACGTTGACGCGTTTCACCCTGTAAATGTGGGAAAGATTATGGTGGGAAATTATGATTTTGTTCCTTGTACTCCGGCGGGAGTTATGGAACTTATAGACGAATCGGGAATTGATGTCAGCGGTAAGGAGTGCGTTGTTGTCGGAAGAAGCAACATTGTAGGAAAACCGCAGGCAATGCTTCTTTTGCATAAAAACGGAACAGTTACAATATGTCATTCGCGCACAAAGGATTTGAAAGCAAAGACTAAAAATGCGGATATTCTTGTGGCTGCGGTTGGTATACCGAACTTCATAACGGGCGATATGATAAAAGAAGGCGCGGTTGTTATTGATGTGGGAATAAACAGACTGGAAAATAAAAAATTATGCGGTGACGTGGAGTTTGAAAGCGCTCAAAAGGTTGCCGGAGCAATTACACCGGTTCCCGGAGGCGTAGGTCCGATGACCATAGCGATGCTTATGAAAAATACTGTAAAAGCCGCGTTAGTAAACAAAACAAAGTAACAAAAAAATGACCTTAACAGGTCATTTTTTAAGGTGTATGTTTTCAAATAGATTTTTAGGAGAGAAATGAACTTTTTTGTGGTATTTTTTGACATGTCATTATATAAACTGCATTGCCGTAGCTGTGATTCTATAATTATGTCAACCACAATACATATAATACTCCAATTAAAACGAAAAATCAAGCTGCAATTTATGGGATTATGTAAACCTATAATGCGGTAAAAATGAATTTTATGTTAATTTTTATAAAAATAATAAAAATCTATTGCAGAAATCGGGCGGATATGTTAAAATTATAATAATGAACTATGTATAAAAAGGAGTAGGGAAACATGAAGAGCTTTTTTAAAACAGCTTCGGCAATATTGCTGGCTATGTCCATAGCAATACCAGCATTTGCTGAGCCGTATGGAGATACAGCAAGATTCAGTGATATAGACACTGAAAATTTTGCATGGGCAAAACCATATATTAATTCAATGGCGGATAAAGGGTTGATTTCAGGTTATGAGGATGGAACTTTCAGACCGGACAATGATGTGACGCGTCAGGAGGCACTGTCTCTTTTTGCAAGAGCGATGGGGTCGAATGACAGAGTAAACTCGTCAATTCTAAGACTGGCTCATGAAAAATACGATAGCATATTAAGAAATTACGATCTCACATGGGGAAGCGATGATATTGCATATCTTATGTATAAAGGAGCGCTGAAGGTTTCGGATCTCGATACATATTTGCGGGATAATGAAAAGAATATGCCGATGAAAAGATATGAGGCGGCAATTATTATAACAAAAGCCATGGGAGGCGAAAACAGCGCGCTTGACCAGCTTGGTGTTGTTCTTGGTTATTTTGATGTGAGAGATGTGCCTTCTAATGCCATACAGTATGTGGCTTACGCGACGGAAAAAGGAATTATGGAAGGTATGGGCGATAATACATTTTCACCAAATACTTCTGTAAAAAGAAGTCAAATGGCCGTAATGCTTTCAAGAACGGTAGATAAAACAAATTATACATTTGTTCAGCAGAAGATAGCTAATGTTGACACTGCAACAAGAACAATTACAGTATATGACACCAAAGGCAATGAGATTAAATATATATACAATGACAACACTTTAATAAGAAATATGGGAAATGAAGTGCAGCCGAGGGACCTTGTTGTAAACGTTGACGCAATGTTGACACTGTCAGGCAATACATTGGTTTCGGTAGACACTCTGTCATCTCAGCCGGATACTACAGTTTCGGGAAGATATGTAAGTTATGCCTCCTCCTCGGGAAGGACGTCGGTTAAAATTACATTAACAGGAGACAGCGAGCCTACTAATTATGAATGTTCAGAAAACTTGTCTGTAATATATGAAGGTATGCCCGCCACAATAAGAAGCTTTGCAAAAGGCGATATTCTTACTCTTGATATTGTGAACGGAAAAGTTGAAAGAATAAGCGGGGAAACAAAGACGACGAATATAAGCAACGCGGTTGTTGACTCGGTAAATATAGGCGATGATGTTACAATTACAATTAAACATTCAAACAAAGAATATGATGGAAAGACATATCCGGTGAGCAATGATGTTTCTGTTAAGAAAAATGATGTGCCGGTAGGACTGGATAGTATATACAAGGGCGATAAGGTTATAATTACTCTTGAATATGGTGTGATTACAAAAATAGTAGCGACATCGACTAAAAAAGTCGTGGAAGGAACAATCAAATCTTTGACTATATCAAATCAGTCGACTATGGTGGTAGAGTCTGACGGTCAGCAATATTCTTATCAGATACCTATAGATGTTGAAATTCTTGTCAATGACGAAGAAGGGACTCTTTATGATTTCAGAGTAAATGACAGAGTTAAGCTTACTCTTGAGAGTAATGCCATAACAAAGATTGTGGCAACATCTACGCAGGAATCTGCGGGAAGCATTGCGGGAGTTGTAACAGGCATAAATGCTTCATACGGAGTTATAAGCGTTCTGCCGTCAGGAGCAGAAGATTCAAAGCAAGTATTCTGTAAGGATAATACAACTACATTTGTAGCTTCAGATGGTAAATCAAGAAAAATGAAGGATGTAAAAGTAGGACAGACCGTGGATGTCAGAGGAACTGTTTCAAACGGAGTTTTTGTCGGAAAGCTTTTGGTTATAGTTTCAGAATAAACAAAAAGGACGGGGCTTGTTTCCGTCCTTTTATTTGATACATTAAAGCATAGGGGATTAAGATGAAAAAATTTGAAAAGTATTATGGTTGGATTTTGGCGTTTGTATTTTGCGTTGCGGTAATAGCCGTATATAAAACATTTGACAATTTCAGCAATATAACTAAGTATATAGGCATTGTGTTAGACGCTGTGAAACCTTTTATATCAGCGTTTATTATTGCGTATATTCTTAATATACCCGCAAAAAAAATACAAAAATTATTAAAGAAAACAAAAAATCAGTTTATAACACAACATTCTATAGGTATCAGCATTTTGCTTATATATGTTATTGCAATCCTTGTGCTTGTGTTTGTGCTGAGAATGCTTATACCGGCTATATCAAAAAATATTTTAGATTTATACAATAACTCGTATTATTATATAGACTCATTCCAAAATTTTATAAATAATTTTGAAATTGCGCAAAAACTGAATTTGTCCAACCTTAATCTGAGCGACGCGGTGATGAAATTTTTTGAATCTTTAGGTATGCTTCGCGTTGAAATGTACGTTGATGGTGTATTCAATGTAACTACCGGTATTCTGAATACTTTTATCGCTATTATAGCATCAGTATATATGCTTCTTGACAAGGAACGTCTTCAAAAAGTTTTTGTCCGAGTGATGGGTATATTTTTTAAGCAAGACAGGGTGCAATCAATAACGCTTCATACTAAGCGCGTTAATGATATATTTGTGAATTATATATACAGCAGATTGACTTGCAGTATTATAATGGCAATAGTATCAAGCATTGTTCTGTCAGTTATGAATGTGAAGTATGCGTTGATTTTAGGTATATTCATAGGCTCGATGGACATGATACCTTATTTTGGCTCAATTATTTCCTCGGTTATAGCTATTATCATATGTTTGCTTACCGGAGGATTTTGGAAAGGCGTATGGGTAGCGGTGGTGCTGTGTATCCTTCAGCAAATTGACGGTAATTTGATAGGCCCTAAAATTATGAGTGACTCTCTTGAAATAAGACCTTTATGGATTATTTTTGCGGTATCGGTAGGCGGTTCGTTGTTTGGTTTTTTCGGGATGCTTCTGTCTGTTCCTGTACTTGCAATATTTAAGGCTATTGCTTCAGATTACTTATCAGTAAAAGAAGAGAAGAAAAAAATGAAAGTCAGTGAAGAAAATGAATAGAGTTGCTGTAGTGGGTGGAGGAGCATCCGGGCTTACCGCGGCTATTTTCGCGGCTGAAAATAATAGCCATGTTACAATATATGAAGGTTCAGAGAGAGTCGGAAGAAAAATCCTTGCGACAGGAAACGGAAGATGTAATCTGACAAATTTGAATGCTGATATAGAAAATTATTACGGAAAAAACGTCGATTTTATTTCTTATGCCAAAAGTAAGTTTTGGGTGAATGAAACTCTTGCTTTTTTTGAATCGCTCGGTATTCTGACAAAGGTTGAGGGAAATGGTAAGGTCTATCCATATTCCGATCAAGCTTCTGCCGTTTTAGATGTTCTGCGATTTAAAGCGGAGGAAAAGCGTGTCGAGGTAATTACTTCGTTTGAAGTTTGTAAAGTTATAAAAAGGAAAAATGAATTTGAGATGATCTCTTTTGATGGAAGAAAAGCATACGCGGATAAAGTGATTATTGCCACAGGCGGAAAAGCCGCGCCTTATTTGGGGACAAAAGGTGTTGGATATGAAATATTGAATAGTTTTGGACATAGAGTTACAAAACTGCGTCCTTCGCTTGTACAAATGAAAACAGAGACAGATGTAGTCAGAAAATTAAAGGGGATAAAGCTTAATGCGGAAGTTTCGTTAGAATCATATAAGGAATATGGGGAAGTGCTTTTCACAGAGTATGGATTGTCCGGACCGGCAGTGTTTTCTTTGTCTTCAAGATTAGATAATCAGAAAGTCATTTCGCTTGATATAATGCCGGAATACAAAAAAGAGCAAGTGCTTGATATTATTAATTTAAGAATATGCCAAAACCCTAAGCATACACTGGAAAACTTTTTTGTAGGCATTCTGAATAAAAGAGTAGGGCAAGCTTTAATGAAGTTCTCGGGTATCGAACCATTGTCCAGATATGCGGTGACCTTGAGTGCCGATGAAATCAATCGTTTATGCGATACCATTAAACAATGGGATTTCAATATAGTAGGCACTATGTCATGGAACAATGCGCAGGTGACAAAAGGCGGTGTCTGCACAACGGATTTTGATCCGAAAACTATGGAATCAAAATTGGTAAAAGGACTTTACGCGTCCGGCGAGGTGCTTGATATTGACGGCGATTGTGGCGGATACAATCTTCAATGGGCATGGTCGTCAGGATTTTTAGCCGGAAGTTCGGCGGGGAAAAATAGTTTATAAGTAGAGGAGATTTAGTTATGAAAGATTCTATGAAAATGTCTGTTACATATCAGTTTGTATTTTTGATTTTAATCCAGCTGGCAGCGTCGGCAGTAGCGCTGTTGTTTGGAATTGTTGCTTTTGGATATTTTCTTACAATTAATATCGCAAAGCAAATTGTGGCAGCGGCTTTTATGATTATGAATTTTGCTATGCTGTATATTTATTCTAAAAAGTTTGCTATTTTGGATAATAAGCCATATACTCCACTTAAGCCGAGTGTTATTAAAGGTATTATGTTTGGAGCAGTAATTTCAATTATAAATGTATTGATGCTTTTTGCTGTTTCTACTGTATGGAAGTACTGGGGCGAAGCAACCGGAGTGCAAAATGTTATACGCACTGTAGTAAATGCTGTAGTATATATTTGGACATTCCCATACGAAGGAATAATGAATCTTGAAAAAGGCAGTTTTACTATTCTGTCAGCGATAATGGTTGTAATTTTACCCATCGGAGCAACGACTGCCGGTTATATAGCCGGTAAGAGACACTTTGAACTTGCGGAAAAAATTGACAGCCTTATGTACGAAAAAGATGAAAATTAATTAAAAATAATACTGCAATATTGTTGAAATTGTTTAACAAATATGGTATAATATAAATATATTTTAGAAGATATAGAAAAAACGGAGAAAGAATGGAACATAAAATTCATATATTTTCAGGTCACTTTGGAAGCGGCAAAACTGAAGTGGCTTTAAATTTTGCAATCAAGGAAAGGGAAAAAGGTAAAAAGGTCAATATAGTAGATTTTGATATAGTGAATCCTTATTTCAGAACCAATGATGCGCGCAGCATTCTTAGTGAAAAGGGTATAAATCTTATTGCTAACAATTATGCGTCGTCAAATCTTGATATGCCGACAGTGCCGCTTAATATTTTGAGCGTATTTGACGATAAAGACTCAATAACTGTGTTCGATGTGGGTGGAGATGACGACGGAGCGCTTGCGTTGGGACAGTATAAGCAATATTTTGACAGAAACGGATATGAGATGCACTTTGTGGTAAATACAAAACGTCCGCTCACAATGACATGTGATGAGTTGCTTGAAATTGCTGAGAGAATAGAGAATGCGTCAAGACTAAAATTTACTGATATTTATAATAATACAAATCTTTCTGTGAAAACTGATGAAAATACTTTGTTTTCGAACTATACTGAAATTGAAAACACATCCCAAAAAATGAGTATAATGATAAAGAAGAACTGCACTGCTATTGAGCAGATAAAAGTTCCGCAATCACTGAAAAATACTATATTCACAATGAAAATATATATCCCTAAACCTTGGGAGATACAGTAAAATATATCGGAAAGGATATGATAATTCAATGAAGAAAGTTATCATTAATGAAGAACGCTGTAAAAGCTGCGAGTTGTGCGTTAATGTCTGCCCTAAAAAAATACTGCAAATATCTAAGGACAATATGAACGAAAAGGGTTACAGACCCGCGGAAATTACAGATAACGAGAAGTGTATCGGCTGCGCGTTCTGCGCGACGATGTGCCCCGACGCGGCTATAACAATAGAGGAGGACTGACGTAAATGGGCGAAAAGGTGTTAATGAAAGGTAATGAAGCAATCGGTGAAGCGGCAATCCGTTCAGGATGCAAACATTTTTTTGGTTATCCGATTACTCCTCAAACTGAATTGTCGGCTTATATGGCTAAAAAAATGCCGAAAATCGGCGGTGTATTTTTGCAGGCGGAAAGCGAAATTGCTGCTATAAATATGGTTTACGGAGCAGCTTCTGCCGGTGTGAGGACTATGACAAGTTCATCAAGTCCTGGTATTAGCTTAAAATCGGAAGGTATAAGCTACATTGCGGCGGCTGATTTGCCATGCGTTATAGTAAATATAGTGCGTGGAGGTCCCGGATTGGGAGGCATTCAGCCGGCTCAGTCGGACTATTTTCAGGCGACGCGCGGAGGCGGACACGGTGATTATCATTTGATAGTTTTAGCGCCAAACTCTGTTCAGGAACTTGCGTGCCTGACGGCGGACGCGTTTAATATTTCAGAGGAATACGGAATACCGGCAATGATTCTTGGTGATGGTACTTTGGGTCAGATGATGGAACCGGTAGATTTCGATTCTATTCCTGAGCCTGTATATGCAGATAAACCTTGGGCTGCTAATGGAAGTGATAAAAAGCGCCCTAAAAATGTTGTTAAAACGCTGTTTTTGGACGCTCATGAACTTGAAACGGTTGTTATGGACCGTGAAAAGAAGTATGATATTGTAAAGCAAGAACTGCAAAGATATGAGGCTCACGATATAGAGGATGCGGATGTTATCATCTCTTCGTATGGTATAACGTCAAGAGTGGTGGAAACAGCCGTAGAGATACTTAAAAAAGATAGGATAAAGGTGGGAGTTATAAGACCGATTACTCTTTGGCCATTCCCTGAAAAAATTTATAAAGAAGTAAAGCCAAAAGCGTTTTTATCAGTGGAAATGAGTACCGGTCAGATGGTAGAGGATATTAAGCTTGCGAGTGAATGCAGCGCGCCGGTGTATTTCTTCGGACGTACAGGTGGAGTGATACCGACACCGGATGAGGTTGTTCAGAAAGTAAAAGACATAATTAAGGAGGTAGAATGATATGTCAAAAATCATATATAAAAAGCCTGAATGTTTGACAGATGCTACCTTCCATTACTGCCCGGGATGTTCTCACGGAATAGTGCACAAACTGATTTGTGAAGTTATAGATGAACTTGGTATACAAGGCGAGACAATAGCGGTAGAACCTGTAGGCTGTGCGGTAACGGCTCATGATTATTTTGATTTTGATGTTGTGCAGTCCGCGCATGGCAGAGCGCCTGCTGTTGCGACAGGTATAAAAAGGGCGCTGCCTGAGCGAATTGTATTCACTTATCAAGGTGACGGTGACCTTGCGTCAATAGGTACGGCGGAAACTGTGCATAGCGCGACGCGCGGAGAAAACATAACAGTTATATTTATAAATAATACGATATACGGTATGACAGGCGGACAGATGGCGCCGACATCTCTTCCGGGTCAGGTTACGCAAACCTCTCCTTATGGTCGTGATACGAGCACGCAGGGTTATCCTGTAAGGATATGCGAGATGCTTGCAACACTTGATGGACCGTCATATATTTCAAGAGTCGCTACTGATTCAGTACCACATATAAAAGAAGCTAAAAAGGCTATAAAAAAAGCGTTTGAAAATCAGATAAACGGCAAAGGTTTTTCGATTGTTGAAATTTTGTCAACATGTCCGACTAATTGGGGCATGTCTCCATTGGAAGCTATGCAGCGTTTGAGAGATGAGATGATTCCATATTATCCTCTTGGAGTGTTTAAAGATGTTGAGGAGGTAAATAAGTGATGGACAATTGTGAAATCATTCTTGCCGGATTTGGAGGACAGGGAATATTATTTACAGGTAAAATTTTATCTTTTGCTGCTATGCTAAAGGGAAAGAAACTTTCGTGGCTGCCATCTTACGGACCTGAGATGCGCGGTGGAACTGCGAATTGTCATGTTATTATAGATGACAAACCAATCGGCTCGCCGATAGTTACGAAGCCAAATCTCTTGGTTGTTATGAATAAACCATCTTTGGATAAATTTGAAGACGCTGTTGCGGAAGGCGGAATTATCTTTGTTGATAAGTCTCTTATAGACAGGGAAGTCAAAAGAAAAGATATAAAAGCGATATATATAAATGCTACAGAGCATGCTGACAATATCGGAAATAAAAATCTTGCAAACATGGTAATGTTGGGAGCATTAATTAAGACCACAGATATATTTTCGATTGAAGAAATTGAGGAAACCATGAAAAAATCTCTTCCCGCAAGCAAGCAGTCTTTGGTTCAGGAAAATATGATCGCTGTGAAAGAGGGATATAATTTAGTTTGATTTTGAAAGGAGAATGGATATGGCTGCTGTAAAGAAGAAAAAACTATTGACTTATAAGGGAAAGCCGCTTTTGAGATGCGGTGACAGAATTTATTATGGCAATCTTGAGGATAAATTCATACTTGCTTTGGATATAGTTGAAAGTACAGACAATAAAGATATTAGATCATCTACTAAAATAAAAGTTCAGCTTATGGATAATACCGGTGAACTGGGAAAAGGTCAGGTTTATCGTAAGGGGGAGAGAGAGAATTTGTATAAGGCTCTTGATATTGGCGAATGGTGGCTTCAGGACGCTATACAGATGATGGGTTAAAAAATGTTTTGATTTGAAGAAAAGACTGCCGTATTGAAGAATACGGCAGTCTTGTTTTATCTGTATGATTTTAGTGATATAAGTTCTATTTTAGAAGATAAATAGCTGTCCTTAGCATCAAAATCAAGTGAATAATCAGTTGAAAGATATTTTTTGTTATCATCAGCAAAAACGGTGACAACACATTTATCCATACCTATTTTTTCAAGAACCGTGACAGCTCCTAAAAAGTTTGCTCCGGAGGATATACCAACACCTATGCCAAGTTCTTTGGAAAGCTTTTTAGCCATTAAAATAGAATCTATATCGTCAACACCTATAACATCATCAAGTTCGTCAAGTTTCACTATGTCAGGAATAAATTCATCGGAAATACCCTGTATTCTGTGATTACCGGTCTTATAACCTGTTGAGAGGGTAGGTGAGTTCAGCGGTTCAAGAGGGAACGATTTGCAGTTGGGATTAATACTTTTAAAAGCTTTAGATAATCCCATAATTGTTCCGCCGGTACCTACTCCGGCGACTACACCGTCAGGAATAAGATTGATTGATTTAAGCTGACGTATAATTTCACTGCCGGTATCGACAATATGCGCTTCAACATTGTCATAATTAGAAAATTGACCGGGAAGAAAAACATTGTTTTCACGTGCTTTTTCTTCGCATTTTGAAATTGAGCCAAGAAAACCGCCTTCCTCACGGGAGACAAGAGTGACATCTGCTCCGTAGCTTTTCATGAGATTAATACGCTCGTTGCTCATCCAGTCGGGCATGTATACAATCATTGGATGCCCAAGGTATGAAGCCATAGCGGAAAAGGCAATGCCGGTATTGCCGCTTGTAGCTTCAACTATGGTATCGCCGCTATGTATTGCGCCGCTGTCATATGCCTTCTTTAATATATAGTAAGCAACTCTATCCTTGATTGAACCGCTTAAGTTATAATATTCTGCCTTTGCAAAGATTCTTCTCATTTCTCCCTTGTATAGAAAGCTTATTTCAAGTAAAGGAGTATTGGATATCATATTTTTTATGCCTTCAAATTTATCATTCACAGAAAAAATCTCCTTAATATATGTCTTGTATTATTTTACTCAATGATTGTGCCAATAACAATTCCA
Source organism: uncultured Clostridia bacterium (assembly GCA_910585485.1). GTDB lineage: Bacteria > Bacillota > Clostridia > UBA1381 > UBA1381 > Hominilimicola. Next base: position 83 of record CAJUEZ010000017.1, on the reverse strand, counting down.
TCTATATTTTTTTCGAGCATCACATTTTTAAAACAACCGTTAAGATTAGTTTCAGAACGTGCATGGACTGTTATATAATTATC
>CAJUEZ010000016.1 GCA_910585485.1 uncultured Clostridia bacterium | reverse complement strand
AAGTTAACAGAGCTATCATTAGCGCATTGGTATTATTATAAACATTTTGCAGATTGAAATTAATAGCCATGATGTAAAAGTGACGTTTCTATTGACAGTGTTGTGAGAAAAGGGAACATTTTTCTGTTTCGTATCATTTCCCTAAAGAAATGCAGAAAATCGGTTATCGGCAATGACGGCGAGAACCGCCCTACATATTAACTAATTATGATTTTTGGGGAGATATATATATTGTACATATAAAATATGGTGACGAATAAGGAGAGAACTGCCGTGAATAAATTTTTAAAAATTTGTATACCTATTATAATTATGATAATATTCACAAGCGCATTAATTTTACATATTCCCCAAAGCACTATGGCAATTAAATATATAAAAATAGAAAATTGTGTATATAGTCTTTCTGAATATAATATAGATGAAACCAAAGTAGAAAATCCTAAAATGATTACTATTACTTGTGATATAAAAAATAAATCTTTTTTAAAAAAAATCTACAACATTGAACTAGAATTTGCAAATGAATATGATGTTGGGATATTAACCAGTGATAAAATTGACACTAATGAATTGGATTTTTTAACTTTAGCACCAAGAGAATCAAGATCATATAAATTTAATTTTATTATTGATGCAAAAAAATTTAGCGAGGAAGAAGTATTGGAATTGCTGAAAGATGTACAATTTATTTTAACAGGACATATATACACACCTTACAACATAAAAAATGGCTATTTGTTAGATAAAGAACCACGAATTATTTCCACTCAAAAATTTAACTGTCAAGTAACACAATACTGATTATAGTGATATTTTAAAAATATATACAAATGTTAAGTGTATGGTTCTATAGACACTATTGTAATAAAAAGCAGGAAGGTTCTGCCATTCCCTATCCTCCTGCGAGTGATACAACGATAACGGCAATATGACAGCGAAGCAGGAAACCCAGAAAGGAAGTTTTCCGGCAACCCGAAGCAGCAGAATGGCTCTGTCAGGACGTTCAACGGACACAGGTTTGGAAATCTACCGCTATGATGCGTTTGACCACCTGACAAACTATAACAGCGGAAGCGAAGAGACAAGATACACCTGTAATGCTAACAATCTGCGTCAGAGCAAGACTGTTAACGGCATAACAACACAGCATATCTATAACGGAATGAACGTTGTGCAGGAAAAGGAAAACGGAAATCTGAAAGCCACCTACCACAGAGCAGGAAATCAGATAATCTATTCCGAGGTAAACGGAAACAAGAATTTCTATATCTATAACGCACAGGGCAATGTCAGTAAATTGCTGAATACAGATTATGAAACGGTTGCCGATTATACCTTTGATGCGTTCGGTGTTCAGAGAGCCGTAAACGGAGATGTATATAACCCGTTTAGACATAACGGCGAATACTATGATGATGAATTGGGATATACATATCTTAGAAACCGCTATTACGATAACGCAAGCGGACGCTTTATCACCGAAGACCCAATAAAGGATGGTACTAACTGGTATAGCTATTGTGGTGGAAACCCGGTGACGAGAATTGACCCATTGGGATTAAAATATTATAATGCACATAATGATACAGAAGATGATATAAAACAAGGTATGGAAAACGATCCAGTAGCCATTATTGAGTCAGAAGATTGTATTGAAATAAGAGTTAATATTTCATTTTCGGGTGATTATATGAATATGATTGGAGGAAGATCTTTTAGAGATGTGGCTATTGAAGGCATAAAGGAAAGATGGGAAGGAATGTATGAATTTAAAAAAGTGAAAGTAAATATTATTGATGTGACTGATAAAGAGGGGAACTCTTATGTAAAAATGGTAATGCACGATAATTTATCTGGCATTTCCCAGGCGAATTGGATACAAGCAGATTTGTATGCGGGAGATGCAAGAACGAGTTATAAATATACTTATGATGAGTTTAAAATTACTGCTGCACATGAATTTGGACATGTATTAAGAATTGGTGATGCGTATCATGATTTTGATAATAGGTTCCCATCAATCATGTGTAACCCATTACATTTGAATACATTCAAATATTGGAAGGCATTTGCAAGGGCATCTAACTTAGAATATCATTTGCTGATGTTGGTGCAAGACGCTAATTCTGATATGTAAAAAATGGTGAATTCATACAATATAAAGACAATATTGGTCTAGTAAGAGCATATATACCTGATGTAGATACTTATTTGAAGGAGGAAGTTTAAATGAAAAAGAAAATAATACTAATGGTCTGCGTTTTAAGTTTAATATTTACATCATACTGTTTAGCAGACGATTTGAAACATATTTATGCAGAAATGGCAACATTTAATATAAAAATCAATAATAATGTGAAAAATATAAAAAATTCTCTGATAGTAGTAGATGGAACAACCTATTTACCAATAAGGGAATTATCAAACCTATTAGGCTTTGGTATAAGCTGGGATGAAAAACAAAAAGAAATAAGCATAGTGTCTGATTTTTTATATTCCGATATGCCAATAAGATTTAAAGATGAAAAAACTAATAAATACGGATATAAAGATTTAGCTGGCAATGTTGTAATAGAAGCAAAATTCATAGAAGCAAGCGATTTTTCACGTGGAGCAGCCATTGCTTCTACGGGCGAAGATATTGTGTTTATTAATGAGAAAGGGGACTATACGGCTACGTTTAATGCTGATTATTATAATGTTTCTTTTGATGAGGGGTTCTCTGATGGATGTTGCGCATTATCATCATATAACTACAAATTAGGGACTATGGGAGAGAACTTTCCTACTATAACATATGTAGATGCCTTGGGAAATAAGGTGATAGATAGGCATTTTAACGAATATGCTCAAAATTTTCATGAGGGATATGCTGTTGTATTAAAGCGTGGAGCATATTATTTTTCAGCCGAAGCCCCTGTTTTTTCATATATAAATAAAACAGGAGAATTTGCTACAGATACAGAATATAGTGAAGCCGGAGATTTTGTCAACGGATATGCTGAGGTCACTACAACAGACGGAGTTAAAGGTAAAATAGATACTCAGTTTAACTTTTATCCAAATATTGAATAGAAGAAATTAAAGGAGATTAACCGTTATTTCTATGATGTAAACGGCAATCAAACGTATAAGAATATAGAAACGCTTACGCTTTCAACGCAGAAAGATTATTCCCTAAAGCTGAATACCGGCGGAAACGGCACGTCATATGAATATGACGGACTGAATAGGCTTATAAAGGCTGATGACGGTACAAATGTTTCGACATATACGTATGACGGAAATAACTTGCGTCAGAGCAAGACTGTTAACGGAGTGACAACACAGCATATCTATAACGGAATGAATGTTGTGCAGGAAAAGGAAAGCGGAAATCTGAAAGCCACCTACCATAGAGCAGGAAATCAGATAATATATTTCGAGGTAAACGGAAACAAGAATTTCTATATCTATAACGCACAGGGCAATGTCAGCAAATTGCTGAATACAGATTATGAAACGGTTGCCGATTATACCTTTGATGCGTTCGGTGTTCAGAGAGCCGTAAACGGAGATGTATATAACCCGTTTAGACATAACGGCGAATACTATGATGATGAATTGGGATATACATATCTTAGAAACCGCTATTACGATAACGCAAGCGGACGCTTTATCACCGAAGACCCAATAAAGGATGGTACTAACTGGTATAGCTATTGTGGAAATAATCCAATTTGTTATAAAGATTCGCTCGGTTTGTGGGAAGATGGAGATGAAAATCTCTCGCCAGGAGCACAAACTTATATTAAATATTATACAGAAAAATGGAAAGAGGCAAATCAAGCCTATCAGAATGCTCAAACGCAGGGAGAAAAAGACAAAGCACAAAAAGCTATGGACTTTTATCATGCAGCGGCTTGTGATATAAGGGATTTAGATTCGCAAGGCAGAGTCGAAGGAAAAACGCTTGATGTTCCGATATATAATCAGTTAGATACTGAGGGAGGAGATAAATTATGTTGGTCAACATGTATGGCGATGTGGATATCATATTATGAAGGGGTAGAACAAGATTTGACTAAGGATATTGCCATTGCTGTCGCAGGTTCCGAAGCTGTAAGTGAATATTCAAAGCCGGGGAAATGGATAAGTACAGATTCAATTCCTGTTATATCTGAAAAATATGAGATTACTTCATCACAATGTAAGACAACGCCAGAAATGGAATTCGATGATATATACAGCACTATTAATAACGAATGCATTTTTGGAATTAACTATACAAAGCCAACAGTTAATGGACATTATGTTTTAGGGGTGGGTTATGCCACAGCTTCCGGGCATGAACCATTAATTGTTACAAATGACCCATATGGCGGAATACAGAGAACACAATCTTATAATGAAGTCTTAACATATGAGGGAGATAGAACATGGACAATAAGTATACAAGGAAATATGAGGAGGAAATAATTATGAAAAAGAATTTAACAATATTAACTATAGTTTACATGTTATTTAATATAATTTCGGGAATAGCTGTCCATGCTGAGGATATAAATTTAAATATGACCGGAAAGATAATAATTAACGGCACGGAAATAGAAGAAAAATTTGTAGATAATGGTGATTTAATTCCATTTAGAGCGGTATTTGAGGCTTTGGGGGCTAAGGTTGACTGGTATGGTGATATTCAGGAGGCTCTGTCAAAAGAAGGTGCTTGTTTGGAATTGAACGATAGAATGCCATTATCATGCGTGGTGATAGTGACATATTCAAATGAAGTATATACTTGTGGGTTTTATGAACGCAAATTGAAAGGCGAAATACAGAGAACTATGTATGTAAACAATCCCAATATATACGATACAATTTTTGAACACGAGCTATTGCTTGAACCAACTGGTTCAACGGGATGGTATGAGATAATAGACGACAGTATATATTTATACACTTTTAATGCACAGTATTTTTTGAAAGAATTAGGATTTAATATAGAAATCAACGAGGAACAAAATACTATGTATATTACATCGGAAGTTTAATATTTAACAGTATTAATGATATAATGACTTATCAATAATCAAAGATTTGAAAGGGAAACAATATGAAAAAATTAATTAATAAAATAACAGCAATCAGTATTGCCTTGATATGTGCATTAAGCAGTGTGACAGCTCTTGCGGCAGATAATGTAATAATGGATGTTGACGGCACATCTGACCCATGGAGTATTCATAACAGATTAGTAAAATCAATGGAAACGGATGAGCAGACAGGAAACAAGTATTACAAATTTGAATACACTAATCCCGATTCAGCAGCACCATTGTATTTTGAAACAAACTGCCCCTCAAACGGCGCCGCCTCAACTTTGAATATAAGCGGAAATGTTGTTATGAGCTTTGATATTAATTTTGGCGGTAATGATGCAGCTGTTTATCTGAAAAAAAGGGATACGGACATTAATGATATTGTTTTGAGAGTATGTGTGCGTGAAGGCGGACGCCTGATGTATGGTACTGAAGGAAGAGCAAGCTACATATATGATTTGAAGAATAACTATTTCTATCCGGGAGATAAATGGTACAACGTTCAGATTTTGGCTAATATAACAGATGATGAGTCTGAGGCACAGCAAAGTATTTACGTAACGGATAAGGAAACGAATGAGCTTGTTGCAAAAGTGGAAAATAAACCTCTTGCAAAGGCGGTCTCAAAGTGTAATTTGCTGACGGTTGGTGCGTCCTGCACAATGTATATAGATGATATAATTGTGATGAATCCTGATGTACAGGATATCACTATCGCAGGTAATCCATATCCCAAAAGACCTGAAACAGGTACGTCTATGTATTCTTATTACACAAAGGGAAAAACCTCGTCAGGTATTTCATTATATAAGGTCGAAGATGCCGCTTGGTCGCTTTTAAATGACGTAAGCGGAGTATCTATAAGCGAAAAAGGCGTGCTGTCTGTTTCGTCAACAGCGCCTATAAGACCGATTGTGTTAAAAGCTGAATTGAATGGTAAGACTGCTTATTATTTAGTTGAAATTGAAAAATAAAGGAGGCAGTAAAGATGAATAAGAAAAAAGTATTTTCTTTGTTTGTGGCGGCTTGTCTCTTTTGCGGAAGTGTTGTACACGGTGAAAATTCTGAAATTATAAACAATCAAGATGTTCAGCAGGATATTCAGACAGGAGAAAAAACAGAAGTTTATTTAGAAATTGAAGAGGTCGAGGATACTGACAGCGAGCATGTTGAAGGCGTTTCGGAAAGCGTGCAATCCGAGGAAAAAGAAAGCACGAACGAATTTGCTGAGATAACTCCTGTGCCTGTGGATAATGAATTGCCTGATGACGTAAAGCAGTTAGCTGAAATGTATGGTGTAAGTACGCTTTCCTCAGAGGACGTGGAATTGTTATCGGATTATCCGCAATCTTCGGAAAATATGTTTTCTGAACAGTTGCGTTCTATGAACTATCCGAGAGCAAAATTCGGCACAGTTAATATTGGCGGAAAAATATATGCGCTTGGCGGTGTCAATGATGACGGCATTGTAAAAACAGTTGAGTGCTACAATTACAAAAATGATACTTGGGAGAATATCACTCAGCTCCCTGTTGATATAAGGGATTTTGGCGCTGCCGCAATAGGAAATACAATTTATATTGCAGGCGGTTACATAAACGGAGATGTTTCCAATAGAGTGTATGCATATGATATTTTGACCGATACATGGACTGAAAAGGCTTCGATGACTGAAAAACGCATGCGTCATGCTTTTATAAACGCAGAAGGCTTATTATATGCTGTCGGCGGTAAAAACGACAGCGGTACGTTAAAAAGCGTAGAGGTATACAATTTTGCAGATAACACTTGGACAAAGCTTGCGGATATAAGTGACTCCAGAATGGACGCTGCTGTCGCTTATGGATATGGTAAGATTTATATCATAGGCGGATTTGATGAAAAGGCAGGATATATTGGCAGTTGTGAGTGCTATAATATACAGGAACAGGCATGGAATTCTATAGAAGGTATAGGCAATATAGAAAATATGTATACAAGACCTAATGCGTTAGTGTACGGCAACGATATTTATGTGTATTGGAAAGGCGCTGACCCGACAGGATATATATGGCAGAGTGTATATAATATCAATAGCGACAGTTGGGACGAGCCTATTTGTACATGGTTAAATAACAGCTATTTCTCTGTAGCTACTGTAGAAGACGGTATTTGTATATTGGGCGGTTTTCAAGATGATGGATATACTGCTGCTGTCAATTATAAATATAATGGCAGTAAGCCTAATATAGCAATGGAACAAGGCATTATTAAGGCTGAAACGGTATGTATTGATAATGAAATATATACTATAGGCGGAAGGCTGTCAACAGGAGTTGACTCTACATTTATCAATAAATACAGCAGTGACGAGAGTAAATGGATAAATGTCACTTCTATGCCTACCGCAAGGAGAGGTTTTTCGGCTGAGGTTATAGGCTCAACTATTTATATAATAGGTGGTTATTGTAACGGTAAATATGAAAGAGAAATTCTTGCATATGATACACTAAATGATAGATGGAGTGTAGAAAGTAGCTTGCCTGCCGGAATGGAAAGAATGGCAACCACTGTGGTGGATAATAAATTGTATGTTATCGGTGGTCGATATGATTCGGGTGTGCTAAATACAATGTATTCATATGATTTTTCGTCTAAATCTTGGACAACCTTAAGCAATACTTTACGTGCAGGAATGGATTTTGGCTGTGAGTCTGTAAATGGAAAGATTTATTTGATAGGAGGTAAAAATTCATATTTACCATTAAATTATGTTGATGAATATGATATTGAAACAAATCAGTGGACTAATAAACTCTCTGATTTGCCTGCTTTTGAATATCTAAAAACAGTATTACATGATGGCAGAATTGTTATTGCTGCACAAAATTCATATGATGGCGCTGAAAATGTTATATTTAAGGAGTATTTACCTGAACAAAATACCGTTATAGATAGTACGTTAGGCGGAAAATTTAATAATATTTGGTATGGTTTAGCAAGCAATAATATTGAATTATGGCTTATCGGCGGATTTGATGGGAACAATTATTCTAATATAATTAAAATTATTAACGATAGTGGAGAAAGTGAAGCGTATAATAATAAGACTCTATCTTGTACAAAAAATAAATTGTATGATGTATATATTTATGGCAGCGGGATTAACAATTTTAAAGATAAAGTCTTTACGGTGACATATGATTCAAATGCACTATTACCCGAAGATTTATGTGCATTTACACCGAATGTTGATATGGCGGAATCTAATCAGTATATTAATGGGACAGATATAATGATTAAAAAGATAAACAAAGAGGAAGGAATTATTGAATTTGCCATAGATAGAAATTTGCCTCAATATAGTATATGGGAAGGAAATATAAATGTTATAAGATTTAAAGCACTAAAGAACGTCAACACGAAAATAAATATTATGGGAACTTCTGATAATGATTAAGTAATTTATTAATGTACAGTTAGCCCCAAATAGTAGAAAAGCATAATACTATGTGACTTTATGACATAATATTATGCTTTTCTCTTTTTACTTTGTAAAAATATGAATTATAAAAGTACAGTATATCAAAGGACAAGCTATTTATGATATCCGTAAATTTGATTTTTTTAAAATCAAATTGGAGGATTAAAAGGTGTCAAAAAATTTTTTTATAAAATTTTTAATTTCGACTTTAGATTTTGACTTCAAAAGTGATTTAATATTATTAACAGATGATTTACCTTCGATTTTCCAAAATGGAAAGTCAGGAGGTGAAACAGATGTTCAGCTATTTTGACTATTTATTAAAACAGTTACTTTTTGAAAAATATCCCCAAATAAATGATGATTTTGCCGATATAACAAAAATCAGCCCCAAAACTATAACAGAGGAATACCGCAAATTCTTGGATAAAGTAGCAGTAAGAATTATTATTGATGTGTTTGAACAAGAAGAATATGTAGATGCAATATTAAAACTTGCAAGAGTAGAACGCATTATAATTGCTTTCCATGTTATTCAGGGTATTGAATTAAAAGAAATCGCATACTTGCTTAATACAAGTGTAGACAGCGTATATTCACAAAAGAATACTGCTCTTAAACGATTGAAAGTAGAATTAGCAAATATAAAATAAATTTTACATAATTAAGGCAATCACATAAAACGGCGATATATCCCCCGTTTATTTTTTTCAGTCTGTATAAGGCGTGTTGCCGTTTTCACGCTTTATACAGACGCATTATCTATCTGTTAAAGCACATTTAAAAAATGTGCTTTAACAGGCGGATAACGCCTGATTTACAATGTTTTGTAACAAAGAAAGCACGGAAGATAACGCCGTCGCAGCATAAAGAGCAAACGGATACATTCCGATATTGACGAGCCTTTGACGAGATGCGCCAAGACACCGCATATAGCTTCTACCTATACTTAGGTATATCATCAATAATGACATATATGCAGCCGAGCGAAAAAAACATTATCGTCTAAATCAAGTCGCAGGTTGAACGGCGATAACTCAATATTGGCACAATGATACTTCTGTTCAGCCATAGTCCGAGCGTTAAGAGCGTCGCAGGCAATGGGAATAGTCCGGGCGTATGCCGGGAAGGTGAAATTCCTATGGAGCGGTTTTGCAATCCGCCATTCGTTATTGCTTAGAAATTTAATATCAGATATTAACGGATTTATATCAAATCTTGTAATATGTGGTATTAAACACAAATAAAATTTAGGAGGTAAAAATGGACAAAAAAATCGACAAAAACATTGACAATTCTAATGAGTTACTATATACTATAAGTGAGGTTTCCAAGATTCTCAAAGTAAATAGAAACTATGTGTATGCCCTAATAAATGGCGGACACTTAAAGTCTATTAAACTTGGTTGCAGAAAGGTTACACGCAAGGCATTATTAGAATTTTTAGACAAGTATGACGGTCTTGATTTTGATGAAGCATTAAGCGTAAAAATCGCAGAATGAAGCCAAGTATAAGCACTTTTGTGGGAAACGTTTTCTTGTGGGAAATCGGTGGGAAAAGCCTCAATAAAGCAGTTCAGAAATGCCGAAAAACGGTATAGATACGGCATTCCTAAATTAGACGTTAAAGACGAGGCAAGACACGGAAAAGGCTTTGAGGGTCTTTTAAAGAGATATTTTGGTTAATCTAAGATACGATTAAATACAAACAGATACTCTTTACAAACCGCATAACAAAGCCGTTTGTAATACTTGTTCACGAAACACGATTAACGAAATGTAGTTAATCGTGTTTTTTTATAACTAATCGTATTTTTATAATATGTGGGCAAAATGAGGGCAAATGATGAATTTTCATCAAAAAAATATATCTTGCCCACAAAAACGCTCAAAATATAAGTATTTATGCGGTTTTGAGGACATAAAAGGTGTTTGAATATGTGGGCAAATAAGGGCAAGCTGATTTTTACGGCTAAACTTTAGATTTTAACGCTGCAACTGATACAATTAAATCTATCATTATATTAAGGAGGAATTGTTATGAAAGGCAGTGTTAGAAAAAGGGGCAACGTGGTCATATCGTGTTGATTTTGTCGGACTTATCAAGGGCGCAGACAGAGTTGTTAAAGAAATATTAGGAACTTAAAATTCGCCGTTGTATTTTACGTAATATTATGGTATAACAATTACAGCAAAATATAATACAAGTAGGAATTATTATGCCAAACATAAGACCTGTTTCGGATTTAAGGAATTACACAGATGTTTTGAAAGATATTAGCATTGATTCGCCTGTTTTTTTAACAAAGAACGGCAGCGGCAGATATGCCATCATTGATATGGACGAATATGAGAGAACACAAGCAAAAATAAAACTTATGTCGAAACTGTCAGAAGCGGAGCAAGCCGCACAAAAATGGTGAAATAACAGACAATAGCGAACTTTAATCAAAATATAAAGTTGCCACTATTAAACAGTGGCAATTTTTTATGCAAAAATTTGAGGTGAACAACTTGCTTGCAAGTTGTAGCTGAATAACACGCAAAACGTGTTATAGGCGACAAACGGCCGTAATGCAAGAGCAAATCCGAAGGATTTGTGTTAGCGTAGAAGGAGGAAAATATTATGGCATACAACAATATAATCAGCTCAACGGTTTTAAGTTTGCACCTACAACCGGGGCTTTGCAAAGACCGCTCGACTATAAGACAATGGCGGCGGCAAATAATATTGCTATAGCAATAAAATTGGTGGTATCTATTATATCATATTTTTATTATAAATTATCATAAGACCTTTTATCAAAAGTTCATCATCAAGTATAATTTTATTTCTGCAAAGCGGAACAACCGTTCCTGCCAAGCCTCCGGTTGCCACCACCGTGATATATCCCATCTCTTCTTTGATGCGGTCAATCATGCCGTCAATACTCGATGCCGTACCGTATAAAATGCCGCTTTTCATACAATCGACAGTATTTGTGCCTATCAGTTTTTTAGGCTTATCAAGACTTATTTTAGGCAGCTTAGACGTTCCGCTTACCATGGCGCTGAGAGAAATCATCATGCCCGGCATTATCATTCCGCCGAGATATTCTTTTGCTTCATTTACTACCGAAATAGTAGTGGCGGTTCCCATATCAAACACGATAACAGGCGCACCGTATTCTTTAATTGCCGCCACAGCGTCCACAACCAAATCGCTGCCGAGTTGAGCGGGATTATCTGTTTTTATACTTAGTCCCGTTTTTGTTCCCGGACCTATAATCATTGGATCTGCCTTGGTGATTTTTTTTACCGCTTCTTTTATCACATCAGTCACTGACGGAACGACAGAAGAAATAACCGCGCCGTATATATCTTTGGGATTTGTGCCATACAAATCAAGAATCGCCTTTATCAGCACCACATATTCTAAATCTGTAGACGTATGACTGGTGGTCAGCCTTTCCATAAACTTTATTTTGTCGCCGTCACAACATCCAACAACTATATTTGTGTTTCCTATATCTATCGCAAGTACCATTTTATTTTTCTCCTTTTTTAGCGGTAATTTTATCAACTGTTATAAAGTTTCGTATAGAAACCGTTTCTTGCCAAAAGTTCGCTGTGCGTGCCTTGTTCAATAATGCGTCCCCTATCCATAACAAGAATTAAATCCGCTTCGCGTATAGTTGAAAGACGATGAGCAATAATGAAACTCGTTCTGCCATCCATCATCTTCAAAAATGCCTTTTGTATTCTCTGTTCTGTCATGGTGTCAACATTTGAAGTCGCCTCGTCAAGTATAAGTACTTTAGGGTCTGAAAGCATTGCGCGAGCAATAGTCAACAGCTGTTTCTGACCGCCGGAAAGATTTCCGCCGTCCTCTGTTATCATAGTGTCATAACCCTCCGGCAGACGCTTTATAAAACTATGAGCGGAGGCTGATTTTGCCGCTTCGACAATCTCCTCGTCAGTCGCGCCCTCCTTACCGTAGGCAATATTCTCTTTGACTGTTCCAGAGAAAAGCCATGTATCCTGCAACACCATGCCGAAATTTTTTCTAAGACTGTCGCGCGTCACAGAATCAATGTCCTGTCCGTCAACAACAATCGCTCCGTTATCCACTCCGTAGAAATTCATAAGCAGATTTACTATTGTAGTTTTTCCCGCTCCTGTCGGACCTACTATAGCTATACGCTGACCCGGTTTTGCTGTTATATTTAAATCCTTTATAAGTTCACAATCTTTATCGTATGAAAAATCAACATTTTTAAAAACAACCTCGCCGCCTTTGACGTGAAGTTCGGGTCTGTTCTCGTCAGGTGTTTCGGGTTCAATATCACCAAGGGCGAATATTCTTGCCGCCGCCGCCTGAGCGGACTGAAGCTGAGTCAAAATACTCGTCATATCATTTATCGGACGGGCAAACTGCGTCGCGTATATTAAAAAGCTTGATATTATACCTACCGAAAGATGTCCCATATATGCCGCAAGACCGCCGAGCACTCCCACAGAAATATACGCAAGATTATTTATATATCGAGTTGTCGGATTTACGAGTGATGAGAAAAACTGAGCTTTTTGACCACAGTCATAAAGACGGCTGTTAATTTCAGCAAAAACATCAGCGCTTCTATTTTCATATCCAAACGCTTTGACAACTTTCATATTCCCCACGGTCTCAGATACATAACCGTTTAGTTCTCCAACCGTCTGCGCCTGCAAACGAAACATCTTACCTGAATTTGTGGCAATGAATTTTGAAACAAATATACATATTATTGTTATAACTATAATACAAAGCGTAATCTGCCAACTCAACATGAACATAAGGACAAGCGAACCGACAACCGTCACCAGTCCGGAGAACAGCTGTGTTATACCCTGCAAAAGTCCGTCTGAGACCGCGTCAATATCATTTGTAAGACGGCTTATTATATCACCGTGAGAATGAGTGTCAAAAAACTTAAGCGGAAGCTTTGCAATTTTGCCGAACGCGTCTTTACGCATTTTTTCAATGGTGCGGTTTGAGAGCGAGTTTGTAAAGACGGTCATTCCCCATGTAAAAACAGCGTTTAGTACATAAACCGCAAGAAGTATAGCGGTGAATTTTAGAACCATAGCAAAATCAACATTGTTTTCGCCTTTGATTCCGTCAATAGCCAGTCCGGAAATATACGGAGCTATCAGCATAAACACATTCGCCAACAGCGCGAATATTATAAGAAGAACGAGAAATTTCTTATGTTCGGCAATGTATGAATAAAGCTTTGAAAGAGTACTATTTTTCTTCATTTTCATCATCCTCCCCGCCTTGTTCCTGTGAAAGACAAATCTCCTTGTAAATATCACACTTTTCAAAAAGTTCCTTATGCGTTCCTATTCCTACTATTTCACCATCGTCCATAACCGCGATTCTGTCCGCGTTTTTCACGGAATTGACACGCTGCGACACTATAATAACGGTACTGCTGTTTGTGTTTTCTTTAATCGCGCGGCGAAGTTTTGCGTCCGTCGCGTAATCAAGCGCGCTGGCGCTGTCGTCAAGGATAAGAATCGGTGAGTTTTTAATAAGAGCACGCGCTATTGTCAGGCGCTGTTTTTGTCCGCCGGAAAGGTTGTTTCCTCCCTGCGAGACGTATGTCTTGAAGCCATTTTCAAGGCGGTCAATAAACTCTGTCGCCTGAGCGGTGTCCGCGGCTATGCGCATTTCCTCCTCAGTAGCGTCTTTTTTCGCCATAAGCATATTATCGGCTATTGTTCCGGAGAACAGCGCCGCTCTCTGCTGCACTATCGCAATTTCAGCGCGAAGAGCGTCTTCATCATAATCCTTAACGTTAATTCCGTTTATAAGTATTTCGCCTTTCGTAACATCGTAAAAACGCGGAATAAGACTTATGAGAGTTGTTTTTCCCGAGCCTGTACCGCCTATAATTCCAAGCGTTTCACCAATGCGTATGTTAAGATTTATATTATCAACTGCCGGAATTTTACTTCCTTTATAAGTCAGCGACACATTTTTAAATTCTATCGCGTTACCTTGCTTTGCGGAAACAGCTTTGCCGCCGTATTTTATATCCGGCTCAACAGCAAGCACCTCGCTTACACGAAGCGCGGAGGCATATGCCTTGGTATAAAGCACGACAAGATTTGCGACTACTATCATAGCGTTTAAAATCTGCGTAATATAGTTTATAAATGCTATAACTTGTCCCTGAGAAAGATTACCTGTATTTACGCGTATTCCGCCAAAATAAATTACGGCAATCGCCGCGATATTCATAATAATTGTAGTCGCAGGATTTGTCAGCGCGGCAATTTTTCCGACGCGTATAGCAGTGTCGGCATAGTCGGTATTTTTATCGTCAAAACGTTCCTTTTCACGCTTAACACCCGCAAAAGCACGGATAACGCGCACTCCGGAAAGGTTTTCACGCAAAACAAGAGTCAGTGTGTCCAATTTTTTCTGAACGGATTTATAAAGAGGCACCGCTTTAAACATTACAAGAAACAGCACAAATATGAAAAGCGGTATAACAAGCATGAAAATTATCGACAGTTTTAAGTCAATCGCCATTGCCATAACAAGCCCGCCTATACACAAAAACGGCGCTCGTATTACAAGACGTATAAGCATCGCGACAGCCGACTGTAACTGATTTACATCGCCCGTAATTCTGTTTATAAGCGATGGAGTTCCGAACTCGTCCAACTGTGAAAAAGACAGCGAGCTTATTTTTTTGAACATAGCGTTACGCACATCAGTTCCGAAACCCTGAGAAGCGATAGACGCGCTGTATTGGCATATATAAGCAAATCCTACACCGCAAGTCGCTATAACAAGCATAATTATACCCATTCTTATGATATAATCCCAGTTATGCGCGTTGATTCCATTATCAATAAGAAGCGCCATAAGCGTTGGAGTCAAAATCTCCAATACCGCTTCTGACAGCTTAAAAAACGGTCCTATTGTCAGCTGTAGACGGTATGGTTTTAAAAATGGAAATAATCTCTTCATGATTGAGAACAAACACCTCTCTTGCAGTAATATTTGATGCCGCGCTAAAAATAATTCATTCCTAACGCGGCAATTATCATTTATTTTACCACTAATATGAAAAATATTCAATAAGTAAAAATTTATATGTGACTTTATTCTCCGACATTTGTTATATGGAGCGGACGAATGTTCCTGTAATTATATGAAGAAAGCGGTCTGCAATTCGCATCATATGAATGCGCCGCCACAAGAATACTCTGCGGTGTTCCGTTTCCCGCGTCTATAACAACGGGCGAATGATCAAAACGCGCTTTTGGCGAAAATTGCAGCTGAATTATATCGCCGTCGCGTATCTGTGACAAATCCGTTACTATCGCGCGAGGTCCTGCGCCTCTGTTTGTGGTAAGAAATCTGTATAACTCATCAACACCTGTCCATGCCGGAGCGCGGTCATTCACAGATATATAATACCATCCGTATGTAGGTGTATAATTCATTACTCCGCTTCCCGCGTACAGACATTGAGACGCAAAGTTGGTGCAGTCTCCGCCTATGTCCGAAAAATCATAATATTTCGGGTTGCGCCCGTATGCCCATTTTTTAGCATATGCCACAGCCGCTGCCCTATCATATTCCATAAATATCATTCCTTTCAAAAGTTATTAATATATAATATGGAATATTTTTTCAAATGACAATCAAGCCGCTAACGCTCTTAATTCCCAAAAAACTCGTTCGCGTAATTTACAGATGACAGAGCGTCCTTGCAGTATTTGTCCGCGCCTATCATATCAGCGTATTCCTGCGTCAGCACGGCTCCGCCAACCCATACTTTGGCTTCAAGACCCGCGGCGCGTATCGCCTTTATTGTTTCCTCCATGCTCACAACCGTTGTGGTCATAAGCGCGGACAATCCGCAAATGTGAATATCATTGTCACGCATAGCGTTTACTATTTCCTCCGGCGGAACATCCTTACCGAGGTCATATACATCATAACCATAGTTTTCAAGCAATACCTTTACTATGTTTTTACCTATATCATGAATATCGCCCTTAACCGTGGCAACGGCAATCTTACCTTTACTCTCCTGCTTTTCTCCCGATTTTTCGATATGCGCTTTTATAGCGTCAAACGAGTTTTTGACCGTTTCCGCGCTCATCATAAGCTGGGGCAGAAACATTGTTCCTTTTTCAAACTCCCGTCCGACAACGTTTAAAGCCTCTATCAGCACATTGTTTATAATGTCCATCGGGTCTGTGTCTTGAAGTTGTCTGACAGTCTCATTATAAGACTGTTCCTTTAGTCCTTTTATTATTATATCAAAAAGCGGATTTATACTTTCTTCTTTTTCCTCCGGTGCGTTTTCACGCGTCACAGTAGTCTGTGATTTTGTCCCGGCATACGCGCTGACGTATTCATGGCAGTCCTCGTCATAGCACTCAAGCGCCATAAACGCTCTGTAAGTATTAATCATCGCGTCCGCGCATGGGTTTATTATACACGCGTCAAGACCGCTGTGCAAAGCAAGCGCAAAGAAAGTGCCGTTCACTATTTCACGGCGCGGAAGACCGAAGGATATATTGGACACACCGAGAGTTGTACATAGACCAAGGTCTTCTTTTATACGTTTAAGCGCTTTTATCGTTTGGGCAGACTCTTTTTGCTGAGCGGAAATTGTCAGAGTAAGCGCGTCCATAACAAGATTTTTGGGTTTTATTCCGTACTCTGCCGCGCTGTTTTTAATGCGCTTGGCAATCTCCACACGCTCGTCTGCCGTGGGAGGAATACCGTTCTCATCAAGACATAGTCCGACAAGTACTCCTCCGTACTTTTGTACGATTGGCATTATCGTTTCAATGCTCTCCTTTTTTCCGTTTACGGAATTTATCATAGGCTTACCGTTATAAACTCGAAGCGCTCTTTCGATTGTGGCAGGGTCTGAACTATCTATTTGCAGCGGCAGATTCACCGCCGCGCTTATCGCTTTAACCGCTTTTTCCATCATTACGCACTCGTCTATCTCCGGAAGACCGACATTGACATCGAGTATATGCGCGCCGGAGTCGCGCTGGGCAAACGCTTCGCCCAATATATAATCAATATCGCCGTTTCTCAGCGCCTCTTTAAATTTCTTTTTTCCTGTCGGATTAATTCTTTCTCCGACTATTACCGGACCTTTTCCAAGCACTACTGTTTTTGAATAAGAGGATACAACCGTAATATTCTTTTCTTCCACTATCGGAGTGTACGCCAAGCATCTTTTTACAAGCGCTTGTATATGCTCAGGCGTAGTGCCGCAGCAGCCTCCGAGCACCGACGCGCCAAGCTTTGCCATTTTTTCGCACTGCTTTCCAAATTCCTCCGGATTTACGTTATACACTGTTTTTCCGTTTTCTATCTGAGGAAGTCCCGCATTTGGCTGAGCCATAATCGGTATAGATGAAATTTCGGCTAAGTTTTCCATCATTTCGGCTATCTGCTCAGGTCCGAGACCACAGTTTATACCCATACAGTCAACACCGAGTCCCTCCATAATCGCGGACATAACAGATATATCTCCGCCTGTAAGAGTTTTATAACTCTCATCAAACGTCATTGTGCAGAACACGGGAAGAGATGTGTTTTCCTTTACTGCCAATACTGCCGCCTTAGCTTCAAGAGTATCGGACATTGTTTCAATTATAATCAAATCCGCGCCGCATTTTTCAGCGGTTTTTGCGATTTTTGCAAACGCTTCATAGCAATCGTCAAAGGACAAATTCCCTAATGGCTCCAAAAGCCTTCCGCACGGTCCCATATCAAATGCCGCAAAGCGAGGTTTTCCCTCTGACTGAAATTTATTTACAGCTTTTTTTGCTATGCCCATAGCGGCGGCGATTATCATATCAAGACTTATATCGGATTCAAGTTTGAGCGGGTTCGCTCCGAAAGTATTCGCGGTTATAATATCCGCTCCCGCCTCTAAGTATTCCGTATGAATCCGCTCAATAAGTTCCGGATTGTTTATATTTAAAAGCTCGGGGATTTCACCCGCTCCCATACCATTTTTTTGGAGCATTGTCCCCATTCCGCCGTCAAAAAATAACAGTTTTTTCCCAAGTAAGCCGCGTATGTCTTTCATGTGAATTATCCTTTCTATATGTGAGTTTAAATTCCGATTGCATGTTATATGCATGTCATATAACATTCCACAAAAAACCCGCTTAACGCAGTCTTTTCTGCCTATTAAATTTAGATTAACATAATTTCCAAAATATTTCAATAGCAACACCGTTATTTCCGTAAATTTTACGTTCAAAACTTTTTAATTTCCCCGTATTTTTCACATGAAAATTCTGATTTTTTATTGCAATCGAATATATATAATGTTATAATTACTACACCATATATAAAATTCTGAATGCACTCTGAAAAAATCCGGTAATACGGACTGTGCTGCCGGAGGAGTGTAGAAATTAGGAGGTAAGAAATTGAACAAAAATATTATCAGTCTTGAAAACATCGCCGTTTCATTTGACGGCGAACGGATTTTGAACGACATCAGCCTTGACATAAGGGACAAGGAATTTGTAACGCTGCTCGGACCTTCAGGGTGCGGAAAAACAACCACATTGAGAATTATAGGCGGATTCCTTCAGCCTGACAGCGGCAGCATAAAATTTGAAGGTAAGGAAATTAATAATATTCCTCCTTATAAACGTAATGTAAATACTGTTTTTCAGCGATACGCGCTGTTTCCTCATCTGAACGTTTTTGAAAATATCGCGTTCGGACTCAAAGTGAAGAAATTTTCCGATAAAGAAATTCAAAAGCGTGTAAGCGAGATGCTTGAACTGGTAAATTTAAAAGGCTTTGAAAAACGCTCCATAGACCGTCTTTCGGGCGGACAGCAGCAGAGAGTCGCAATAGCACGCGCGCTTGTGAATGAGCCAAAGGTACTTTTACTGGATGAGCCTTTGGGCGCGCTTGATTTAAAGCTTCGCAAAGAGATGCAGATTGAACTTAAACGCATACAGCAGAGCCTTGAAATTACGTTTGTATATGTGACGCATGACCAGGAGGAAGCGCTCACAATGAGCGACACTGTAGTTGTTATGAATAACGGCGACATTCAGCAGATAGGTTCGCCGGTTGATATATATAATGAGCCGACAAACGCGTTTGTTGCGGATTTTATAGGTGAAAGCAACATTCTAAGCGGCTTAATGGTCAGAGATTTGCTCGTTGAAATAAGTGGGCATACTTTTGAGTGTGTGGATAAAGGATTCGGTGAGAATAAGAATGTGGACGTTGTAATCCGTCCGGAGGATATACGCCTTGTAAAACCTGACGACGCGCATATTTCCGGTGTTGTGCGGTCTGTGACGTTTAAGGGAGTACACTATGAGATGCTTATAGAGGCATATGACCATGACTGGCTTGTTCACTCGACAAAGGCGGCGCAAGTCGGTTCAACGGTCGGAATTACATTTGACCCGTACGATATACATATAATGAACAAAATGGAGTAGGAGGCTGAAATATGAAAAAATTACTTTCCGCTCCATATCTTTTGTGGATGGCGGTATTTATAATAGTTCCTCTCGGAATGGTGGCATACTTCGCTTTCACTACCGAGACCGGCGCTTTCACGCTTGACAATCTCGCGGCGGTATCGCAGTATTCAAATATATTTATACGCTCAATATGGCTGGCGGCAATCGCGACAATTATATGCCTTATTATCGCGTATCCGCTCGCTCTTATTTTAGCGAAGATTGATAAAAGCTATCAAAGTACAGTGCTTATGATAGTGATGCTTCCCATGTGGATGAACTTTCTTTTGAGAACCTACGCATGGATGACGCTTTTGGGAAATAACGGTCTTATAAATAATTTTCTCAGTCTTTTCGGGATAGGACCTTTTGAAATGCTTAACACTCAGGGCGCGGTAGTTTTAGGTATGGTATATAATTACCTGCCATATATGATTTTGCCGCTCTACACAGTTATGGCAAAAATTGATAAAAGCGTCATAGAGGCGGCGCAGGATCTTGGCTGCAACGGTGCGAAAACACTGTTTAAAGTGACTGTTCCGCTGAGTATGCCGGGTATTTTATCAGGTATAACGATGGTGTTTGTTCCGGCAATCAGTACGTTTATTATTTCAAGAATGCTGGGAGGAGGCTCAAATCTTTTAATCGGAGACCTGATTGAAATGCAGTTCCTCGGAAACTCGTATAATCCGAATCTCGGCGCGGCAATATCGCTTGTACTTATGGTGATTATACTTCTGATTATGACTATTCTTAATCAATTTGACCAGGACGAGGACAGGGTTCTTATGTGATTTAATATCATAAAACCAAGAAAGGACGTGGGATTTAATTGAAAAAATTATCAAAGGTCTATATGGCTCTTATTTTATTATTCCTATACATTCCGATTTTTGTGCTTATAGTCTTTTCCTTTAACGTTACAAAAAGCAGGAGTGTGTTTTCAGGATTCACATTTGACTGGTATATAAAGCTGTTTCATAATAAGCTTATTATGACATCGCTTTTAAATACGATAATTGTTGCCGTTGCGGCGTCTGTTTTAGCTACAGTGCTTGGAACAGCGGCGGCTATCGGTATAAATAAAATGAAAAAACTGCCTAAAACTCTTGTTATGCAGGGCACAAATATTCCTATCGTAAACCCTGAAATTGTAATGGGTGTATCGCTGATGCTTCTGTTTGTGTTCTTTGCGGCGAGAATGAATTTTGAGTTGGGATTTGTGACACTGATAATCGCGCATATCACTTTTGACGTGCCGTATGTAATACTTAACATTATGCCGAGATTCAGGCAGATGAACCCGCATCTGTACGAGGCGGCGCAAGACCTCGGGTGCAGTCCTATATCAGCGTTTTTCAAAGTTATTCTGCCTGAAATTCTGCCCGGCATTATATCAGGATTTTTAATGGCTTTCACTTTTTCACTTGATGATTTTGTGGTAAGTTACTTTACAATCGGGGCGACTTCACAAACATTGCCCATCACTATTTACTCTATGACCAGACGTAAAGTAAGTCCTGAAATCAACGCTCTTTCAACTATCATATTTGTTGTGGTAGTTACAGTTCTTGTTATTAAAAATATAGCGGAGCGCAGGAACTCGGTAAAGCGAGGTGTGAGATAATGAAAAAGTTTTTGATTTTTCTTACGCTCCTGTTCGCGCTGACAACGTGCGGCTGCTCGCATATATCAGGGGTTGACGAGAATGTTGAGATTCAGACGGCAGACGTTGAAGATATGGAGTATTACACTCGCTTTAAAAACAGCGGCTTATCCATAAACGTGTATAACTGGGGAGAATATATCCCCGACGGAAGCGCGGAAGGCACGCTTAATCTCAACGAGGAATTTACGAAACTGACAGGTATCAAAGTAAATTACAGTACATATGCCACTAATGAGGAACTTTACGCGAAACTCAAAGGCGGAGCAAGCTCTTATGATGTTATCATTCCCTCGGATTACATGATTTCCCGAATGATAAAAGAAGGTATGCTTGAAAAGCTGAATATGGAGAATATCCCGAATTTTAAAAATATAATGGATAAATTCCTCAGCAACGAATATGACCCGTCCTCTGAATATTCCGTTCCTTACACATGGGGAACAGTGGGAATTATATATGATAAGACGGCTGTGGATGAGGAAAAAATAACATGGGATTTACTGTGGGACGAAAAATATAAAGACAGGATTCTTATGTTTGACAATCCGCGCGACGCATTCGCGATAGCTGAAAACATGCTTGGATATTCTCTGAATACAGAGAATATTGAAGAACTTACAAAAGCGGCAGATAAACTGAAGGAACAGAAAAAATTTGTTCAAGCTTATGTCATGGATGAAATCTTTGATAAAATGGGCGCGGGAGAAGCCGTTATAGCGCCGTATTACGCGGGCGATGCCGTCACTTTGATGGATGAGTTTGAAAATCTCGCTTTCGCCATTCCAGAAAGCGGCACAAATTTGTTTATAGATGCGGCTTGTATACCAAAGGGATGTAAAAATAAAGAAGCGGCGGAGATGTACATCAATTTTCTCTGCGAAGGCGATGTGGCATACGCTGTAACGGATTTCATAGGTTATTCAACTCCCAATAAGGCGGCTTTTGAAATGCTTGATGATGAAATCAAAGAAGACGGAATATCTTATCCCGATGACAAATTTCTTGAGGAAAAGTCAACAGTGTTCCGAAATTTGTCAGACGAGGCGAATATGAAAATGCAGACGCTTTGGACAGAAATGAAATCCTCAGAGGAAAATTCTCCAAACAGAGTAATTGTGCCCGCATTTATGGTGATATGCGTTATCATGTCGCTCGTTATACTAATTAAGAGGTATAAGAAAAAGAAAAAAGATATTTTTTAAATCATTTAAATGCCGCGCGCGATTATCGTAACATAGTAAACTGTGTTTGCAGAAAGAATAATTATAAATCAGAGTTTGACACCATAAACCTATTCGGAGGAAATAAATGAGAAAGCTTACCATAAACAAAAATGACAGCGGACAGCGGCTCGACAAATTTCTTACAAAATATCTTGATAATATTCCGCAAAGTATGCTATACAAGGGACTTAGGAAAAATTGCGTGCGCGTCAACGGAAAACATGTTAAAGACGGAAAGTACTTCCTTCAAGACGGTGACGAGCTTACTCTTTATTTCAGTGATGAATTTTTTAGCCGCAATGATGTTTTTACAGCGGGAAACAGCGATATTAATATAGTCTATGAAGATGACAATATTATTCTTATAAACAAAGAACAGGGCATCGTTGTTCACTCGGACGACAAAGGCACAAGCGATACTCTCCTTTCCAGAATGCAGAGTTATCTTTATAAAAAGGGCGAATATTCTCCCAATACTGAGCATAGTTTCGCGCCGGCTTTCTGCAATCGTCTTGACCGAAACACTTCCGGAATTATTATCGGCGCAAAAAACGCTGAGGCGCTTAGGATTATCAATGAAAAAATCAAACTGCGCGAGATTAAAAAACTGTATTTATGTATTGTTGACGGCATTCCCGAAAAGAGCGGGTATTTGGAAGCATATCTCATCAGAGGCGAAAAAAAAGTGTCCGTAACGGACACTGAAACAAACAACTCCAAAAACATAAAAACACGATACAGCCTTATTGCTCAAAAACACGATACGGCGCTTGTCGAAGTGGAAATAGAAACAGGGCGCACACATCAAATACGCGCCCAAATGGCTCATATCGGTCACCCTCTTCATGGTGACAAGAAATACGGTTCAAAATACTCTTGTCCCATGAGTCTGGCAAGCTATAAGCTTAAATTTGACTTTCAGACGGACGCTGGTATTTTAAACTACCTTAACGGCAGGGAATTTCAGATAACCGTTGATTTCTCTGAAATTTTTTCAAGCGCAAAATCATAAAGACTGCGCGTCGCGTTCGGTTTGCTGAGATGCTTAACGCTTTCCTTAATAAGTTCCATTCTCCAAGGACAGTTAAACATAAGATTTAAAGCCTCGGACATGGAGTATACGGAATTTACATATATCGCCGCGCCGCTGTTTACAAGAAAATCAAGATTTCTCATTTCATGCCCCGGTATTGGATTCATAATTATCATTGGTAATTCTTTCGCAAGCGCCTCTGAAGTTGTAAGTCCGCCCGGTTTTGATATTATGCAGTCCGCCGCGTCCATCATAATATCCACATTGTCCACAAAGCCGTAAGAATAAACAGGCTTAATCCAATTAAAGCCGTCAACGGCTTTTTTTATTTTCTCGTTTGAACCGCATACGCAAAGCACTTGAAAATCATGCGGATAGTTATCCATTTCCGACAGTATTTCCTTTATATTTCCAAAACCCATTGAGCCCATCATAACAAGTATGGTCGGCATATCATGAATACCGAGCATGCTGCGTGAACGCTCTTTGTCATTCTTTACCGAAAACTGCTTTTTAACGGGTATTCCAAACGGAAGAAGCTTTTCTTTATCAATTCCTTTTCTCTGCATTTCCCGCATAATAAGTTCGCTTGGTACAACATAGTAATCAAGCGAGGTACTTTCCCAAAACGGGTGCACGGTAAAATCAGTCACGATTCCTATTGAAGGACAGTTTATAATTCCCCTGTCATGGAGAATACTCGCGCAAACTCCCGCATAGCTGTGAGTCGCGATTACAAGGTCAGGTTCATACCCACTGACAAATTCCTCAATACGCTTTGTTATAAAATTAGACACAAAAGAAATTGCCGAATGCGGTGAATACGGCTTATCCTTTTTCGCCATACGGCTATAAGTCTTATTATATATATGCGATGTATATTTTGTAGAAAGCAAATATCCGTTCTGAACAGAGTTGCCCAAGTGATGATTCACATGATCTAAAACATCAAGCATATGGCATTTATGCCCGTTTTCTCCAAAACATTCCATAATAGCTTTGGCTGTTGAATGATGTCCGTAACCCGCTTTTATGGATAACAATAACACTCTCAATTTTAATACCCCTAATTTTCAAAAATTTTTTATAAAAATATTATATCAAATTATTATAAAAAATTCAACATACTTATTGACTTTTCATATGGAATAAACTATAATTATAACTTGATTTTTACATTAGCGCGGTCACTGAATTAATTTTAATTTAGAGGCTGATTACCTAATGAAATTGGGGGGAATTAAAATGGTATATGATATGACAAAAGGACATCCTTTAAAGCTTATATTATCCTTTGCCGTTCCAATGCTCATCGGAAATATATTTCAGCAAGTATATAATTTTGTCGATGCGGCAGTTGTCGGAAAATTTGTTGGGTTTCAGGCTTTAGCGGCTGTCGGAGCGACAGGAACTATAATAAGCGTCATGATTTGTCTTATGATGGGACTGACAAGCGGAGCGGGAATTATTATCGCGCAATGTTTCGGTTCGCGAAACTATAATGAAATGCGCAAAACGGTCACAGGACTTGTGTATATCGTTTTACTTCTGTCTGTGGTCACATCTGCCGCGGGAATGATTTTTGCAAAACCTATTCTTAACCTTTTGCAGACGCCTTCTAATATTATTGACGAGTCCGTAAAATATGTCAAAATAATATTCGCGTTCACTATAGGAATGGCTTTATATAACGCGTCGGGTGCTATACTGAGAAGCCTCGGAGACAGCCGCACCCCGCTTTACGCGCTCATTCTGTCATCACTTATAAATGTGGGACTTGATTTATTGTTTGTCGTAGTGTTTGGCTGGAGCATTTCGGGAGCGGCGGCAGCGACGGTTGTATCGCAAATTATAAGTGCGGCTTTTTGTATTGTGCATATAGTCCGTTACCGTGAACAGCTTAATCTTGAAGGAATCTCATATAAAACAACGTCACTCGCTATAAAGAGAATATTCCAAACCGGTATTCCGTCCGCTTTGGAGAGTTGTCTTATATCTCTCGGAACAATGAGCGTCCAGAGACTTGTCAATTCCTACGGCGATATGACAATGGCGGCATACACCGCCGCTGTTAAAATAGATTCTATCGCGATTGCTCCCATCGTGTCCATTGGTTCGGCTCTGTCCGTATTCGCCGGACAAAACAGAGGCGCCGGAAATATGGAAAGAATTAAAAAGGGACTTTATCAGACACTTTTCTCTCTTGTTATAATATGTATAGTAATCGCGGTCATTTTGGTAACTTTCAGACATGGTTTGCTCGGTCTGTTCCTCAACAAAAACGAGGCGCATGAAGCGATTATAATAGGCGGCAAATATTTATCCATCGTCTGTGTGGCATATATTGTCGCCGCGGTTATGCGCAGCTATCTGAACGTGCTAAGAGGTGTGGGAGACGTTAACACCTCCGCTGTATCAGGAATACTGGAACTTACGGGAAGAATAGTTTTCGCATATATTTTAGTGAACTATTTCCCGCCGACAGATCCCACAGGCATATGGATCGCGACTCCTTTGGCTTGGGCAACCGGCGCGGTTGTTCCTGTTATACGCTATTATTCGGGACGCTGGAAGAATAAAAAGCTTGTCTGAATTTACTGTTGTAAATTCTTACTGCCCGTGTTATAATTACCTTGCGGGCATTAGCGCCGTAATATAAATATTAAGAAATTATATTAAAATAATATATAGATTATTATCAAAAGGAAGTTTGAGCGGTATGTGGCATTTGATAAAACATTTCTCTACTATTACCCGTCACAGGCATAAGGTTATATATCACTGTTTCAAGTGCGGAATCTTGTGGCAGGGGCTTAAGCATGACTTGTCAAAATACTCGCCCGCGGAATTTCTTGCGGGAGCCAAATTTTATCTTGGCGACAGAAGCCCTACAGAGGCGGAAAGACGCGCGAACGGATATTCCTCGGCTTGGATGCACCATAAGGGAAGAAACAAGCATCACTTTGAATACTGGACAGATTACAATATCAAAACGCGGCGAATGGAAGCTGTGGAAATGCCGCTTAAATATGTTAAGGAAATGTTTTGCGACCGCGTTGCCGCGGGTAAAATATATCTTGGGGACAAATATACCTGCGATAATCCAATAGATTACTTTGAAAATGGCAATGCTAAAACGTGTATGCACCCAAAAACGGCGGCTCTGCTTGAAGGGTGGCTTCGCATGCTTCAAAAAGACGGTGAGAAAAAAACCTTTGCGTACATAAGGTCTTTAAAATAACAGGGGGAATTTTATGAGAAAGCTTAACAGATTGCTTTATTCAAATAAATTTTTTGCGTTTATTATGCTGCTGTTGCAGGTGGTGGCTTTTGTTTCTATGTATATATGGATTTCCGATTATTCAAAAGTACTTATCGGTTTCTCTACTCTTTTAAGCGCCGTGCTCATAATATTTGAAATAAACCGCACTGAAGAGCCAACATTTAAAATGACATGGATAACGCTTATTGCCATAGTTCCTGTATTCGGCTCGCTGTTTTATCTGTACACGCGGGCAAAAGGTGTTTCACATAATATAAGAGACGACTATAATAAAGTAAGAAAAATAAATAAAAAATATCTTATTCAGGATGAAGAGGTTATAAAAAATATCACGCTTACTAATAAAAACGAAAAAGGATTTATGGAATACCTTTCGCAATACGGCGGCTCACCCGTATATTCAAACACGGCTGTTCAGTATTATCCAATCGGCGAAAAAATGTATGAAGATATGAAAAAAGAGCTTTTAAAAGCGGAAAAATTCATATTCATGGAATTTTTTATAATAAACACCACAAGTAAAATGTGGCACGAAATTTTTGAAATATTAAAACACAAGGTTCGTCAAGGTGTTGAAGTAAGATTGATGTATGACGCTATGGGATGTATCAGCACAATGCCGAGACATTATAACGAAGTTATAGAAAGATACGGCATAAAATGCCGTGTATTCTCCCCTATCGTTCCGCTTCTGTCAACTCATCAAAATAACCGTGACCACCGCAAAATAGTGGTAATTGACGGTTCTGTGGCTTTTTGCGGCGGAATTAATATCGCTGATGAATATATAAATGAAAAGGTGCGCTTCGGACACTGGAAAGACACCGGTGTTATGTTACGCGGAGAGGCAGTCGCCGGATTCACAGCCATGTTCTTTGAACTATGGGACGTAAATGACGAAACCGCGGAGGATGCCGGCAAATATATTGAAATGTCAAAAGGAAATTCTGTTGACTCGGACGGCTTTGTTCTGCCGTTTAGTGATACTCCGCTCGATGATGTGTATATAGGAAAACGCGCTTATATACACAATTTGAATAACGCGACTGACTATACTTATATTATGACTCCGTATCTTGTTATAGACGACGAGCTTTATGAATGTATGAAGTATGCCGCGCAGAGAGGTGTGGACGTAAAAATAATCATGCCTCATATACCTGATAAGCCTTACGCTTTTTGGCTCGCGAGAACATATTACAAAGAGCTGCTTGAAGCGGGTATTGAAATATACGAGTACACTCCGGGATTTGTTCACGCTAAAATGTCTGTAAGCGATGGTTCAAGAGCGATTGTCGGAACTATAAATCACGATTATCGAAGTCTGTATCTGCATTATGAATGCGCGGCTTATATGATGAATGTCCCGGCAATTATTGACATTGTAAGTGATTTTAAGGACACATTTGCCGCCTCACAGAAAATTACTCTTGAGGATTTAAAACATTTTAATATATTTACAAGAATCATAGGACACATAACGCGTCTTGTCGCTCCGCTTATATAATATTTTATAGTAAGCATAAGTAAGGCGGAACGCCGTTTCCTCAAATACATCTTTGCGGAATTTGAGGAATCACAAAAAAGATTAACGTGTTTAAAATAAAACGGCATAACTTATGTTATGTCGTTTTATTTGTTAAATCGGCAATACGTATTCACTCCCGTACCACGTTATTGTTATATTGTAATATATTCCGTCTGTTTTTGCAAATCTTTTAGGTTAAAAGTCAGTATTTCTGACCGTAGGACTTGATTTTATTTAAAGTTTATAATATAATGTATAATGTAAGATTATGGGCTTCGGCAAAGAAAGGAAAGTGTACAGTTATGAAAAAATTAGAACAGCTTTATGAGGGTAAAGCGAAAAAGGTTTACAAGACAGATGACGAAAACCTTTATATCGTTGACTACAAGGATGACGCTACTGCTTTTAACGGTCTTAAAAAGGGACAGATTTCAGGTAAGGGCATTGTCAATAATAAAATGTCAAATTTCCTTATGCAGATAATGGAGAAAAACGGTATTCCAACGCATTTTGTCGAGGAAATCTCGGACAGAGAAACAGTTGTAAAAAGAGTTGAAATTGTACCTCTTGAGGTTATTATAAGAAATATTGCCGCGGGAAGCTTTTCAAAACGTTTCGGTGTTGAAGAGGGCAAGAAACTTAACTGCACTACGCTTGAATACTGCTTAAAGGACGATGATTTGGGCGACCCGATGATTAACGATTACCAGATTATCGCTATCGGCGCGGCAACTAAAGAAGACCTTGACACTATCTCAGACCTTACATTTAAGGTAAACAATGTGTTAAAGGCATATTTTGAAAGTATAAATATTGAACTTGTTGACTTTAAGATTGAGTTCGGCAGAACTCCGGACGGTCAGATTATTTTAGCGGACGAAATATCTCCCGATACCTGCCGTCTTTGGGACGCTGATACTCACGAAAAGCTTGATAAAGACCGCTTCCGCCGTGATATGGGTAATGTTGAGGAAGCGTACGCTGAAGTATTTAAGAGATTAGGTCTATAATATATGAATGAAAGGAAATAATATGGCTACAGATACATACGAAAGTCCGTTAAATTCGCGCTACGCGTCCAAGGAAATGCAATATATATTTTCGCCCGACAAGAAGTTTTCCACATGGCGCAAGCTATGGATTGCGCTTGCTGAGAGCGAAAAGGAACTTGGACTTGACATAACGGACAAGCAGATTGCTCAGATGAAGGAGCATATCTATGATATAAACTATGACGTGGCAAAAAAGCGTGAAAAGGAAGTTCGTCACGACGTAATGTCGCACGTGTACGCGTACGGTGTACAGTGCCCCGACGCTAAGCCGATTATCCATCTCGGCGCGACAAGCTGCTATGTCGGCGATAATACAGACATTATAATAATGACAGAGGCAATGGAACTTATAAAGAAAAAGCTTGTTTGCCTTATCGGCGAATTGACTAAATTCGCAAAAGCAAACAAAGACTTGCCTACCCTTGCTTTTACTCACTTTCAACCCGCTCAGCCGACAACCGTCGGTAAGCGCGCGGCGCTTTGGCTTGAAGATTTATTAATGGACCTTGAAGATGTGGAATATCAGCTTTCCAAAGCAAAGCTGCTTGGCTGTAAGGGTACGACAGGCACACAGGCAAGCTTTATGGAACTTTTTGAGGGCGACCATGAAAAGTGCAAGGAACTGGACAGAAAAATCGCGGCAAAGATGGGATATAAGGATTCATTCCCTGTAAGCGGACAGACATATCCGAGAAAACTTGACTCTCAGATGTTAAACGTCCTTAGCCTTATCGCGCAGAGCGCGTACAAATTCTCAAACGATATAAGACTTTTACAGCACTTAAAGCAGATTGAAGAACCGTTTGAAAAATCGCAGATAGGCTCTTCCGCAATGGCATATAAGAGAAATCCTATGAGAAGCGAAAGAATCGGCTCGCTTGCAAGATACGTGATTGTGGACGCGCTTAACCCCGCGATTACCGCTTCGACACAGTGGTTTGAAAGAACGCTTGACGACAGCGCAAATAAGCGTATTTCAATACCTGAGGCATTTTTAGCGGTTGACGCGATTTTGAATTTGTATATAAACGTAGTTGACGGTCTTGTTGTTTATGACAAGGTAATTTATCAGCAGTTTATGCGTGAAATTCCGTTTATGGCTACAGAAAATATTATGATGGATGCCGTTAAAAAGGGCGGTGACAGACAGGATTTGCATGAGAAGATAAGAGTTTACTCAATGGAGGCAGGAAAGACGGTTAAAGTTGAGGGCAAAGAAAATAACCTTGCGGAATTAATCGCAAACGACCCCGCGTTTGGACTTACTCTTGAGGAAATAAATTCAGTTATGAAACCCGAAAACTATGTCGGACGCGCTCCGCAGCAGGTGGTGGATTTCCTTAATGATTATGTTTATCCTGTGCTTGAAGCGAACAAAGATTTGCTTGGCGTAGAAGTTGAGATTAACGTATAATGCGTATTGAGAGATAAGATAAGAAAATAAAAATCAATATTGATTTTAGAGGAGGAGAAATAAATGGTAAAAGCAATAGTTGGCGCAAACTGGGGCGATGAGGGCAAAGGTAAAATTACCGATATGCTCGCGGCGGACAGTGACATTGTTATACGCTTTCAGGGCGGCGCAAACGCGGGTCATACTATCATCAACGAATACGGAAAATTTGCTCTGCATTTGCTTCCGTCAGGTTCATTCAATAAAAATGTAACTAATATGATTGGCAACGGTGTGGCTCTTGACATACCCGAACTTATAAAAGAAATTGACGAGGTAATTTCCCGCGGAGTTCCAAAACCAAATATCGTGGTCAGCGAAAGATGTCAGGTGCTTATGCCTTATCACAAACTCTTTGACCAGTACGAGGAGGAAAGACTTTCCGACCGTCAGTTCGGTTCTACAAAGTCAGGTATTGCGCCATTTTTCTCAGATAAATTCTCCAAGATAGGCTTTCAGGTATGGGAACTTTTTGAGGAGGAGCGTTTAAAAGAAAAAATCAAGAATGTACTCGAAGTCAAAAACCTTATGTTAGAGCATATTTACCACAAGCCGCTTCTTGACGCGGACGAATTATATAAAACGCTCAAGGAATACGGCGAAATGATTAAGCCTTACGTTATCGACTCAGTGTCATTTATACATGAGGCTGTAAAGAGCGGTAAAAATATACTTTTAGAGGGTCAGCTTGGTTCATTAAAAGACCCTGACTTCGGAATTTACC
The DNA here is from genome assembly GCA_910585485.1 of uncultured Clostridia bacterium. Classification (GTDB taxonomy): domain Bacteria; phylum Bacillota; class Clostridia; order UBA1381; family UBA1381; genus Hominilimicola. The sequence goes on along the minus strand of CAJUEZ010000016.1, from coordinate 13,043 downwards.
CTATGACGACTTCGTCTTCTACGCTCGCAGGCTACGGAGCGGTTGGCGCGGGTATTCCGCCTTATGAGATTAAGGAAATTATAACGGTAGTAAAAGCGTATTCATCTGCAGTCGGCGCTGGCGCGTTCGTGTCGGAGATATTTGGTGACGAGGCGGACGAACTGAGAAAACGCGGCGGAGACGGCGGCGAATTTGGCGCCACTACGGGAAGACCAAGACGTATGGGTTGGTTTGACTGTGTCGCTTCGCGTTACGGATGCCGTGTGCAGGGAACAACACAAGTCGCGTTTACCGTGCTTGACGTGCTCGGTTATCTTGACGAAATCCCCGTATGCGTAGGCTATGAGGTTGACGGCAATATAACTCGTGACTTCCCTACAACAGGTAAATTAGAAAAGGCAAAGCCTGTTCTGAAAGTGCTCCCGGGTTGGAAGCAGGACATCCGCGGAATAAAGAAATACGAGGACTTACCGGAAAACTGCCGCAGGTACATCGAGTTTGTTGAAAAAGAACTTGAAGTTCCTATCACAATAGTATCTAACGGTCCAAGCCGTGAGGATATTATACTCAGATAGATATTAACACCATGAAAGGTTGAGTAACATGGACGTATCAAATATTAAATTGATAATATGGGATCTTGACGAAACCTTTTGGATAGGTACAATTTCAGAAGAAGAGGTCACACCCGCTCCGCGGGCTTGTGACCTTGTTTTGATGTGCAGTAAAAAAGGTATCGTAAATTCTGTCTGTTCAAAAAATGATGTCAAACCATGCGAGGAAAAACTTCAGGAATTAGGCATGGACAAATATTTTGTCTTTAACTCCATCAACTGGCAAAGCAAGGGACAGCGTATAAAAAACACTATAGAGAGTATGAACCTTCGCGCGCCGAATGTACTGTTTATAGACGATAACCCTCAAAACCTTGAAGAAGCGAAATATTACTGTCCTGAAATTATGACTGCCCTGCCCGACAAAATCCCTGACCTTTTTGAAGAAATCGCAAAGCTTGATAAGCATGACGAAAATATGACAAGGCTGCAAAGCTACAAGGTACTTGAAAAGAAGAAAAAGATAAAAGACAGCATGGACTCCAACGAAGAATTTCTACGTCAAAGCAATATACGCGTTGAATTTCATACCGACTGTGCCGCAAAGCTTGACAGGCTGCATGAACTTATTTTCCGCGCAAATCAACTGAATTTTACAAAGCTTCGCTCAACAAAGGAGGAACTGTCGGTTCTTCTTTGCGATAAGGACGCTGACTGCGGATATGTTACCGCGCGTGACAAATACGGCGATTACGGAATCGTCGGCTTCTACGCGGTTAAAAACAACACTGTTATCCATCTGCTCTTTTCATGCCGCACACTCGGCATGGGACTTGAACAGTATACATATGAATATTTGGGTTTTCCGCGCCTTAGCGTAGTGGGCGATGTATCGGTTAAAATCGGCGCTGATGTGCCGTCCGTAACATGGATAAATCAGAACATGACTAATACGGAGAATGAGTTTGAAGAAACAAGAAACACTGATTTTCGTGTGCTTATGAAAGGTCCGTGTGACTTAAATCAGATTTTTTCATTTATAAAAAATGAGGATATGTTTGACTGTGAATTTACGTATGTGAGCCGTGAAAAGCACTCGCTCGGTGTCAGTATTGAAGGCATGAACCACACAACGCAAATCAGAGAAGCGTATTCAATAACGGACGAGCAGAAAAAAGCCGTTTGCTCCCTTCCTTTTACAGACAGCAATATGTTCTCGGACAGCATTTATAAAAATAACTACGGTATGATTTTCATAAGTATACTGACAGACGCAAATCTCGGTCTTTACCGCCATCGCAAAAACGGCTGTTCTATCGCGTTCGGCGAATACATTTATCCTCTTACCGATGAAAACATGTGGGATAAATATATTAATAAAGAAGTGTACACCGCAAACTGCGATTTTACAAGGGAATTTCTGCAAAGCTTTTCGCGGGAATATGAATTTTCAGGCAGACTGGAATTTTCACAGATTATAGAAAATCTTCGATTCATACGCTCGCACATACCGGATGAAACACAGCTTGTTATTCTGCTGGGCTGTGAGCGCGAATACAAAAATAACATGCTTCCCGCTTGGAATGACAGACATCTCGACCATATTGAAATCAACCGTCTCGCGCATGAAGCGTTTGACAGCCGCGATAATGTGACGCTGTTTGACGTTAATGAATTTATCACATCGGATGATGATTTTAATGACAGCATAAATCACTATAAAAAGCGTATTTACTACTTAATGGCGGAGCGTTTTACAGAAATGATAAACGCGAGAGCCGATAAAAACATCACACGTCAAACATCAAAGGCAAAACTTGCGTATCTCACATTAAAGCAAAAGGTTAAGAAGCTGATAAAACCGCATGGATAAACAATTTTTCCCTCAGATGTACAGGTAAATATTTCTCCCCTGTATCTTGACAGAGCAGGGGATATTTTATATAATAATAAGATAGAGTTATGAGAAAAACACAAAAGGAGATAGATTAGATATGAAATCAATGGGCGTTAATGAAATCCGCGAAAAGTTTTTAAGCTTTTTTGAGTCAAAAGGTTGTCTGAGACTGGGCAGTTTCTCACTTGTGCCTAAAAACGACGCGAGCCTGCTTCTGATAAATTCGGGTATGGCTCCTATGAAAGCGTGGTTCCAAAATCCTGAAACAGCGCCGAAAAGACGCGTCACAACCTGTCAAAAGTGCATCCGCACTGGCGATATTGAAAATGTCGGAAAAACCGCGCGCCACGGCACATTCTTTGAAATGCTTGGTAACTTCTCGTTCGGAGACTACTTTAAAAAAGAAGCGACTGCATGGGCGTGGGAATTTTTTACAAAGATTATGGAAATACCGGAGGACAAGCTTTGGATTTCTGTTTATGAGGACGACAACGAGGCAAGAGACATTTGGGTAAACAAAGTTGGTGTTGACCCCTCTCATATAGTGAAACTCGGCAAAGAGGACAACTTCTGGGAGCATGGAACAGGTCCTTGCGGACCGTGCAGCGAGATTTATTTTGACCGCGGTGAAGAATACGGCTGTGGAAGTCCAACATGCGGTGTAGGCTGTGAGTGCGACAGATTTATGGAAGTATGGAATTTGGTGTTCACGCAGTTTGACAAGGACGACGACGGAAACTACAATCCGCTTCCAAATCCCAATATTGACACAGGTATGGGACTTGAAAGACTTGCTGTTGTTATGCAGGGCGTGGATAACCTCTTTGAGGTTGACACCGTTCAGGACGTAATGAAACATATATGCAAAATCGCGGGACTTGAATACAAAAAGGACGAGAAAAAGGACGTTTCGCTCCGAGTTATCACCGACCATATCAGAAGCACGGTTATGATGGTGTCTGACGGTGTTATTCCGTCGAACGAGGGACGCGGCTATGTGCTTCGCCGACTTTTAAGACGCGCGGCACGTCACGGCAAACTTTTGAATATTGACCGTCAATTCCTTTTTGAAGTCGCGGAAACTGTCATTGACTGTTCAAAGGGCGCGTATCCGGAACTTGAGGAAAAGCGCGACTATATAACAAAAATTATCAAAAAGGAAGAAGAGCGTTTTGACGCTACGATAGACAACGGTATCGTCGTTTTAAACGGCTATATTGACGATGCTAAGAAAAACGGCAAAAAGGCTCTTACAGGCGAGGAGGCGTTTAAGCTTCACGACACCTACGGTTTCCCGCTTGATTTAACAATTGAAATGGCGCAGGAGCAGGGATTGGAAGTTGATGTTGAAGGCTTCAATAAGGCAATGCAGAAACAAAAGGAAACAGCAAGAAGCGCGCGCGCCGACGGTTCAAGCTGGGACGGTGACGAGGTTTATGAATTTAACGCTGAGCCGACTGTGTTTGTGGGTTACGACACACTCAAAACAGAAGCAAAGGTAGTTGGAATAGCCGTTCCTGACGAAGGAGTATGCGATGAGATAATCGAAAATCAGAGTGGATTTATCGTGACCGATAAAACTCCGTTCTATGCCGAAATGGGCGGTCAGGTCGGCGATATAGGCGAGATTAGTGTAAACGGCAAGAGTGCCGCTGTTGTAAACACAACAAAAACTGCCGACGGATATTATCTGCATGAGGTTATGGTACAGCTTGCTCCTATAAAGGTAGGCGACACCGTTACAATGTCGGTTGACAAATCAAATAGAATGGATATTTGCCGTAACCATACCGCAACACATATTTTGGACAAGGCTCTTCGCGACGTTTTAGGCTCACATGTCGCTCAGGCAGGCTCGCTTGTCGAAGCGGACAGACTTCGTTTCGACTTCTCGCACTTCGAGGCAATGACATCGGAGCAGATAAAAGAAACGGAAAGAATTGTAAACGAGAAAATTTTAGAAAACATAGATGTTAAGGTGCAGGAACTTCCTATTGAAGAAGCGAAAAAACTCGGCGCAATCGCGTTATTCGGTGAAAAGTACGGCGATGTTGTCAGGGTTGTTTCAGTAGGTGATTACAGCGTTGAATTCTGCGGCGGCACACACCTTACAAACAGCGCGCAGTGCGGTTTATTTAAAATCATTTCAGAAAGCGGAGTTGCCGCGGGAGTAAGACGAATTGAAGCGATTACCGGTAAGGGTGTGCTTGCATATATCGAAAATAATAACAAGCTTATAGCTGACACTGCGGCGGCTCTTAAAACAAATCTTCTTAATGAGATAGACAAGAAAGCGGAGGCTGTTATGAGGGAAAGCCGTGAACTTGAAAAGCAGATTGACGGCTTTAAAGAAAAAATGGCTGCCGCAAAAGTGCAGAACATCATGGCAGGTGTTAAGCATATAGGCGAGATAAATCTTTTAACTGCGCAGGTTGACGGCATGGGCGCGGACGAGATGAAGTCAATGGCGGATAAGGTTAAAGCGGAAGTGCCAAACAGCGTTGCTGTTATGGGCGCGCTTACGGACGGCAAAATTACATTCGTGGCAATGGCTTCAAAGGACGCTGTTAAGGCGGGTGTGCATTGCGGAAACATTATTAAGGAAATAACCGCAATCGCCGGCGGACGCGGCGGCGGTAAGCCCGATATGGCACAGGGCGGCGGTCAGGACGCAAGCAAGATTGACGACGCTCTCGCAAAGGTTGACGAGATTGTTGCCGAGCAGACGAAATAAGAAATAAAAGCGAAGAGGACTGTCAATAGACAGTCCTCTTGTAATGGCGTCGCAACCTTTATCCTCGCATTAAAAAATGCGCCGTTTCACACGGTAAAACCGCGCTATAGCGACGCATAAAAAATGCGAGGCTCAGATTAATCGCTAAACAAATCCAATGTAAACTTTATAATAATATAGTCGTTCACCGCAAAACTCGCATTTTTATCAAATAAAAAAACACGGCAACAGACTATATATAAAATTTTGAATTTGTTTAGCAAGTTGATTATAGCATATAATTATTTATTTGTAAAGGAAAATTTTTGATAAAAGAATATTGACAAACTAAGAATATGAAGATATAATATAAATAGAAAAAGGCAGATCTCAAACGGTTATGCCTGATAGAGTTTATTTAATTAAAATAACCCTTATTGGCGTGGGGGTTATTTTACTTTTGTAGTAAATGTTATAAGAATTATAATAACTAAAATAACTATTCTAATTATGTATTTCTTCATAACAACCACCCCCTTTCGGGAATGGCATAACCGCCCAGTTTTTACACTGTTTTCAATCTTACCTTTAACTATTGGATTACTCCAATAAAGATATTGTATATTAATATTCTGTAATTTTCAATGTTTGAAGACAAAATATAACAAATATGTAACATTCGTAAAAATCAAATTAAATTAAGGAGTGAACACAATGGATTGCTTATTCTGCAAAATAATAGCCGGTGAAATTCCGTCAACAAAAGTATATGAGGACGATATGATTTTAGCGTTCCGCGACATCAACCCACAGGCTCCCGAACATATTGTAATTGTTCCGAAGTGCCACATAGAAAGCGCGAACGAAATTACAGCGGAAAATTCAAAATACGTCACGGCAATATGGGAGAAAATCCCGGAAATCGCAGCTGATTTAGGCTTTGGCGAAAACGGCTACAGAGTTATCAATAATTGTGGACATGACGGCGGGCAAACTGTCCCCCATCTGCATTTCCACGTACTCGGCGGAAAAACTTTTACTGATTTCTAATTTTCAGACGGCTTTAAGCCGTCTTTTTTTGCTTATAAAACTTTATCCGCGGCGATTTTTATATTCTTGTCAAAACACATATTTTATAGTATAATATATTAGAAATTCAAAATTTGAGGTATGTTTTATGAGAATGAGGAAAAAGAAAAATTGTGACATCAGAATGGAACGCTGTTCAGATATACTGGTGAAAGAACCGCATCTTTACAAAGGAAAATGGGCACAGCGTTTTGGAAATAATAATCCTATTCATATAGAAATAGGCTGCGGAAAAGGAAACTTTGTGACAGGTATGGCAAAGATGTATCCTGACATTAATTTCATCGCTATCGAAAAAGTTGAAGATGTTCTTGTCATGGCGATGGAGAAAGCGAAAGCGGCAGAACTTAAGAACGTTCTTTTTATGGATATGGACGCGGAAAAGATTGAGGATGTTTTTAAGTTGGGCGAAGTACGCCGTATATATCTAAATTTCTCAGACCCTTGGAAGAAAAAGAAACAAGCCAAAAGACGCCTTACGCACAAGCGGTTTCTTGACCGTTACAAGTCGGTTTTAATGCATGGCGATTATATTTGGTTTAAAACCGATAATAAATCTCTGTTTGATTTCTCTTTAAACTCCTTCGCTCAAGAGAATTACAAGCTCGAAAATATCAGCCTTGATTTGCATAAATCCTCTTTTGAGGGAAATATAATGACAGAATACGAACAGCGTTTTTCAGAGGCGGGTATGCCGATATACCGCTTGGAAGCGACCTATCTTGGCTGGGAAGATAACAGAAAATAATTAATAAAATCCGAAAGAATCAAATATTCTTTCGGATTTTATTATTTTTCGATTATTATAATGTATGGTGCAAGCATAAGTATATATAACTATTTACCGATATTTTACAAAACATTGTGCATTATCCACAAAAAGCGCCATGACTTTTTGTGAACGAAAATGGTTGATTTTGACTGTTTGTTGTGTTATAATGAAATTGTTAAAAGGAAACAATAAGGAGGCGAAATGATGCTTGCTGAGGAAAGATTATCAAAAATAATCAGGCTCGTCAATGAGCAAGGCAGTGCGACGGCTCAGGAACTTATAGAATATCTCAACGCTTCCGAGTCAACAATACGGCGCGATTTAAACACTCTTGACGCATCGGGAGAAATAATAAAGGTACACGGCGGAGCGATGTCTGTCAACACATCGTTTAAAATGCGTGATGATGAAATTTCAGACAGACGAATTACAAATATAGACGAAAAAAGACTTATTGCTCAATACGCGGCAAAACTTATAAAAAAAGACGATTTTGTTTATATAGACGCGGGAACGACGACCGAATATATTATTGATTATATAACAGAAAAAAACGCTGTTTATGTAACAAACGCGGTAAACCACGCTTGCAAACTCTCGCACATGGGGTGTGAGGTATATCTCGTCGGAGGCAGACTTAAAAGCGCGACAGAAGCGATTGTCGGCTCGGAAACGCTTGAAACCCTTTCAAAATACAATTTTACAATCGGATTTTGGGGTACAAACGGAATACACAGAAAAACAGGCTTTACCACTCCTGACCGCGAGGAAGCGGGAGTTAAGAAGATGTCATTTATAAACTGCAAAAAACGATACATAGTGGCGGACTCCTCAAAATTTGACTCAATAAGTCCGGTAGGCTTTGCAGATTTTGACGACGCCATTATAATAACAGAAAAAAACGTAAATGGATATGAAGACTGTGAGAATATTATTTTAGCACAGAAATAATGAAAAGAGGTATGCGGAATGATTTATACGGTTACATTTAATCCTGCTATTGATTATGCGATAGGCGTAGAAAATCTTCAGCCGGGTATGACAAACAGAGCAAGCTATGAACAGCTTTTACCGGGAGGTAAGGGACTTAATGTTTCAACTATCCTGAATAATCTGGAAATAGAAAATACGGCACTCGGTTTTATTGCCGGCTTTACGGGTAAAGAAATTAAGCGAAGTTTTGAGGAACTGGGCGGTAAAAGTGATTTTATCGAATTAAAAAACGGACTATCAAGAATAAATGTAAAAATAAAATCAGATACGGAAACAGAAATCAACGCTATCGGTCCTGTGATTGATGAAGACGCGCTATCCGAACTTCTAAACAAACTCAATATGTTAAAAGACGGAGACACGTTGATTCTTGCGGGAAGTATCCCGGCTTCATTACCCGATTCCCTTTACAGCGATATTATGAAGATGCTTTCTGACAGGGATATTATGATTGCGGTTGACGCGACCAAGGACTTATTAATAAATGTTCTTGAACATAAACCATTCCTTATCAAGCCAAATAATCACGAACTTGGAGAAATATTCGGAGTAGTTTTAAAAACTCGTGAAGAGGTTGTGCCTTACGCTAAAAAACTTCAGGAAAAAGGCGCGCGAAACGTGCTTATATCAATGGCGGGTGAAGGCGCGGTTCTGATAACGGAAACAGGTGATGTGCTTATGAGCGAAGCGCCAAAGGGAACGGTTAAAAATTCAGTCGGCGCGGGCGACTCAATGGTTGCCGGGTTCATTGCCGGTTGGTATGAAAAACACGATTACGCTCACGCATTTAAAATGGGACTTTCAGCGGGCAGCGCAAGCGCATTTTCCAACATGCTCGCAACAAAGCCTGAAATAGAACAGGTATATAATTCGTTTGAAATTTTATAATTATATAAAAGGAGGAGACATTATGAAAATCACAGATTTACTTGACCGCCGTTCAATAGAGGTAAACGGCTCGGCTTCATCCAAGGAAGACGCAATCAATCAAATAGTTGACCTGATGTGCCAAAGCGGAAAAATCAACAACAAAGAGGAATACAAAAAAAAGGTGCTTGCAAGAGAAAAAGAAGGCTCTACAGGTATCGGCGAGGGTATCGCTATTCCTCATGCAAAGTGTGATGCCGTTACAACGCCGGGTCTTGCGGCAATGGTTGTCAAAGACGGAGTTGATTTTGACTCGCTTGACGGCGAAAAAGTTTCACTTATCTTTTTAATCGCTGCGCCCGACACAAAAGAAAATGTTCATCTTGACGTTCTTGGTAAGCTATCGGTTATGATGATGGATGAAAACTTTTCAAACAGCTTAAAGAACGCGAAGTCAGTCGATGAGTTTTTGAAAATTATTGATGATGCGGACGAGGAAAGCAAGGGTATTGACGCGTACGGCGCAGAAATTTCAAATGCTAAATGCAATATAGTCGCTGTAACCGCATGTCCGACAGGTATCGCTCACACATATATGGCGGCGGAGGCATTGGAAAAAGCCGCAATTTCCAATAATTGTTCAATAAAGGTTGAAACACGCGGCTCAGGCGGAGCAAAAAATGTTATCACCGCTGATGAAATAAAGAATGCGGACTGCGTAATTATAGCATGTGATGTAAATATTCCAATGGATAGATTTAACGGAAAGAAACTCATCAAGGTGCAGGTATCTGACGGAATAAGCAAAGCCGACACGCTTGTAAAACGCGCCATAGCGGGCGACGCTCATATATACACCGCCAAAAATAACAATACCGCTCAAACGGCAGATGATGTAAAAGAAGGTTTTGGTCATACAATTTATAAGCACCTTATGAGCGGAGTTTCACATATGCTGCCGTTTGTTATCGGCGGAGGTATTCTTATAGCTATTGCATTTTTGCTTGACGATTTCAGTATAAACCCTGCCAATTTCGGTAAAAACCTTCCGATTGCGGCATTCTTTAAAACAATCGGAGAGGTTGCATTCGGACTTATGCTCCCTGTACTCGCAGGATATATCGCGTATAGTATTGCTGACCGACCGGGACTCGCGGTTGGATTTGTCGGCGGTATGCTTGCGGCAAACGGCAATGCAGTACTTGAATGGCTTAGCGCAGACGGTCAGGCTTTAACCTACGGCGGACTTAATGGATTTATCCAGAACACTGTATTTGGAGCTTCAGGTAACACGGTATCAGGATTTCTCGGCGCTCTTGTAGCGGGATTTGTCGCCGGTTATATCGTGCTTTTACTAAAAAAATTGTTCTCAAAACTTCCGCAGAGTATGGATGGTATTAAGCCTACGCTTCTATATCCCGTTATCGGTGTGTTTATTATGGGAACTCTTATGCTGCTTGTATTCAATCCTCTTATCGGAGTTGTAAACACAGGTCTTGCTAATCTTCTTAACGCTATGGGAAGCAGTTCAAAAATTATTCTCGGCATAGTCTTAGGCGCTATGATGGCTATTGATATGGGCGGTCCTATAAATAAAGCCGCGTATGTGTTCGGCACCATGGCTATCGCAAACGGTAATTATGATATTATGGCGGCAGTTATGATTGGCGGTATGGTTCCGCCGATTGGTATCGCTCTTGCAACGACATTTTTCAAGAACAGATTTGACAGAGCAGAAAGAAACTCGGGTATTACAAACTATATTATGGGGCTATGCTTTATAACAGAAGGAGCTATTCCGTTTGCGGCGGCAGATCCCGCGAGAGTAATCCCCGCGACGGCTTTGGGCGCGGCGGTTGCAGGCGCGCTGTCAATGTTATTTAAATGTACGCTTATGGCGCCGCACGGAGGTATATTTGTCTTCGCTGTTGTAGGAAATTGGCCCATGTATTTACTGTCGCTTGCCGTTGGCTCAGTTGTGACAATGTTTATGCTCGGACTTTTAAAGAAGCCTGTTAACGAATAATAAGTTTATTTTTAAGGAGGATATAAAAAATGAAAGAATTTAAATATACAGTAACCGACCCGGCGGGTATTCACGCAAGACCGGCAGGCGAATTTGTAAAAGCCGCGTCTAAATATGATTCTGAGGTTAATATTACAAAGGACGGAAGAACCGTGAGCGCGAAAAAGATTTTCGGTGTTATGGGGCTTGCTGTTAAGCAGGGACAGGAGATAACAGTAACTATCGAAGGCTCTGACGAGGATACAGCGGCAACAGAACTTGAAGAATTTCTTAAAAACAATTTGTAATCCCCTTCACAATACGCCTGCTCTGATAATTTTATTGTCAGGGCAGGCAATTAAATTTTTAGGAAAGGAAGATGACAGATGATTAAATATAACGGAAAAAGCGTGTACGGCGGAATCGCCATCGGCAGAATACATCTTATAACAAAACAGGAACAGCGAATTGTAAGGCACAAAATTGATAACGCTGAAAAAGAAATAAAACGATTTGAAACAGCTAAAACAGACGCGCAAAATCAGCTTGCTATGCTTTACGATAAGGCTAAGGCAGAAGTCGGAGAAGCGAGCGCGGCAATATTTGAAATTCATCAAATGATGCTTGATGATGACGATTATCTTAACTCTGTAAAAAATATTATCGCCGAGCAAGGTGTGAATGCGGAATACGCGGTAGGAATAACAGGTGATAATTTCGCGGAAATATTTTCGTCAATGGACGACGCGTATATGAAAGAGCGCGCGGCGGATGTCAAGGATATTTCCGAGCGTATTATAAGAATCCTTACAAATGCTGATAATGATAAAGCTATGTCAAACGAGCCTGTTATTATACTTGCCGACGACCTTGCGCCGAGTGAGACAGTTCAGCTTGACAAAAATCTTGTGCTTTCATTTGTAACCGTTCACGGCTCGACAAATTCACATACGGCAATTCTTGCGCGCACAATGAATATTCCGGCTATTATAGGAACTAACATTGAACTTTCAAATGAACTGGAAGGTAAAATGGCGGTTGTTGACGGTTTTGACGGAGTTATATATATTGAGCCTGACGAAGAGGTTCTTGCAAAAATGAAACAGCGAAAGAAAGACGAAATTGAAAAACAAAGACTTCTTCAGGAACTTCACGGCAAGGAAAATATAACAAAGGACGGAAAAAAAGTTCTTGTTTACGCGAATATAGGCAACATTAAGGATTTGGCATATGTATTAAAAAATGACGCGGGCGGTATAGGATTATTCAGAAGTGAATTTATATATCTTGAAAGCGGCACATATCCTACTGAAGACGAACAATTTCAAATTTATAAAAAAGCCGCTGAAACAATGGCGGGAAAACGCGTTATTATAAGAACGCTTGATATTGGCGCGGATAAGCAGGCTGATTATTTTAATCTTGACAAAGAGGAAAATCCGGCTATGGGTCTCAGAGCAATACGAATTTGTCTTACGAGACCAGACATTTTCAAAACACAGCTTCGCGCAATTTACAGAGCGTCAAAATACGGCAAAATCGCCGTAATGTATCCTATGATTACATCTGTTGAAGAAGTCAGAAAAATTAAAGCGATTTCAGTGCAGGTAAAAGCGGAACTTGACGAGGCAAAAATTCCGTATAATGACATTGAGGAAGGCATTATGATTGAAACTCCCGCCGCTGTTATGATAAGCGACATGCTTGCGAAAGATGTTGACTTTTTCAGCATAGGAACAAATGACCTTTCACAATATACTATGGCGATTGACCGCCAGAACCCTAAACTTGACGACTTTTTCAATCCGCACCACGAGGCTGTGTTGAGAATGATTGAAATGGTATGTGAAAACGCTCATAAGGAAAATGTATGGGTTGGAATATGCGGAGAACTCGGCGCGGATTTGGAACTTACTGAAAAGTTCTTAAAAATGGGAGTTGATGAACTTTCAGTTTCCCCATCATATGTGCTTCCTTTGAGAAACAGAATAAGAAATCTTGATTTAAGCAAATAGCAAGAATATAAAAGCACGTTTTGGCAGCATACATTTCATCTGTCCAAATTCATAAACAAAAAAGCAAATCGCTCAAAATAGAATAAACTGCTCCAAATTGTGCGGACAGTACAAAAAAGCATACTATGGTAGTTAATA
>CAJUEZ010000015.1 GCA_910585485.1 uncultured Clostridia bacterium | reverse complement strand
TATAAAGAGTTCCCTCACCGCAGGAAACCTTTAATCCTTTTCCTTTATCAAGCGAAAGTATCTCACCCGCATTTTTTACCGAATTATCCTCACATATTCTTGCCTCAGCAATTTTAAGCGTTTCGCCTTTATACGTTGTCGCGGCAAGCGGCCATGAATTCATACCGCATATGAGTTTTGAGATTTCGCGAGCGCTTTTATTCCAGTCTATTATTCCGGTCGCTTTTGAAATCATAGGCGCGTATGTGTGTTTGTCATGTTCCTGCTTTTTGGGGATAATTGTTCCGTTTTCCAATCCGTCAATCGTGTCTATTAAAAGTCTTCCGCCAATTTGAGCAAGACGTTCAAATAATTCCTGTGAGGTTTCATATTCGCCTATTTCCGTTTCTTCTTTTAACAGCATATCCCCTGTGTCAACACCTGAATCCATTTTCATTGTTGTGACACCGGTTACTTTTTCGCCGTTTATAATTGCCCACTGTATCGGAGCGGCTCCGCGGTACTTCGGAAGCAGCGAGGCATGCACATTCACGCAGCCGTATTTCGGATAGTTTATGATATAATCCGGCAGTATTTTTCCATATGCCACGACTACTATAATATCCGGCTTTAATTCATCAAGTATCTCATTCAGTTCTCCGTTTTTCACGCTTTCCGGCTGAAACACTTTAAGTCCCGCCTCCTGCGCCGTCTTTTTCACGTCAGTAGGCACCATTTTGTGTCCCCTGCCCTTTGGTTTGTCGGGCTGTGAGACTACTCCGACAACATCCTTGCCTGAGTTGATTAACGCGCTCAGTGATGCCGAAGCAAAGTCGGGAGTACCCATAAACAGTATTTTCATACACATTCTCCGTTATTCTACAAATTTAGTCACTCTGTCAAGAAACAGCTTGCCATCCAAATGCTCTGTTTCGTGACATATGGCTCTCGCAAGCAGTCCCTCTCCGGTTATTTTAAACCACTTTCCGTTTCTGTCCTGCGCCTTAACAGTCACAACGTTCGGGCGCGTAACCTCGCCCCATATTCCGGGCACGCTCAAACAGCCTTCGTTTCCGGTCTGCTCGCCGCTCTGCTCGATTATTTCAGGGTTAATAAGTTCTAATTTCCCCTCGCCCACGTCAATCACTACTGCTCTCTTCAGTATTCCAACCTGAGGCGCTGCCAGTCCGACACCATCATGGCTTGACATCGTATCATACATATCATCAAGAAGTATATGCAGTTTTTCATCAAATTTAATTACTTCTTTGCAGCTTTTATATAAAATCTCATCTTCCTTTGTTCTAACTTCTCTTATTGCCATTGTTATTCCCCTTCTTTAATATATCATACCCGGAGATTTGTCTATAACAATTGAAATATCCGAACAGTTTTTGCTGTTTCTGCATGACATTTCCGCCTCAGACAAAATTTCGCCGAGTTTTTCATCATCTTCACATTTAAACACTATCTGCCATCTGTATTTATTCTTAATTTTAGATATATACGACGGTATAGGTCCCAACACCTGTATTTTTTGTTTCTGCTCCTTCAAAGACGCAAGCTGTTCTGCAAAAAACCTCGCAGTCTTTCCCGTGTGCTCTTCATCATTACCCTGAAACATAACGATTATGATTTTACAAAACGGCGGATACCACATAGCGTTTCTTTCCGCAATCTCACTATCATAAAACGCTTTATAGTCATGAGTTTTAACCAGCCTTATCGCCTCATGTTCCGGAGAGTAGGTTTGTATAACCGCGCGTCCTTCCTTGTCACCGCGTCCGGCGCGCCCTGAAACCTGTTCGAGCATTGAGAAAGTTCTTTCACCGCTCCGAAAATCATTTATATGCAGCATCGTGTCCGCCGCTATAACTCCTACAAGCGTCACATTCTCAAAATCCAGTCCCTTTGCCACCATCTGAGTGCCTATAAGTATATCTATTCTATCCTTCTCAAATTTTTTTAATATATTTTCATGAGACTGCTTTTTACCTGTCGTATCCATGTCCATGCGTATTGTGGATGCGTTTGGGAACAAATGTTTTATTTCCTCTTCAACTTTCTGAGTGCCGCCGCCAAAATATCTTATGTACTTGCTTCCGCATTCCGGACATACAGAATAATTCGGTATGCTGTATCCGCAGTAATGACACTTTAACAAATTCTCATATTTATGATATGTCAAAGATATGCTGCATGACGGACATTTAGGAACGAAACCGCAAGTTCTGCATGATACAAATGTGGAAAAACCGCGTCTGTTAAGGAATAGAATAGTCTGCTCTCCTCTTTGCAGATTTTCAGCAATCTCATTATATAATCTGCCTGAAAGCATACTCTTGTTTCCCTTGGATAACTCGCTTCTCATATCGCTGATGAAAATATCCGGCATTTTATTTTGATTATATCTTGTATTCATTTCAAGGAGACTATATTCTCCTGTTTTTGCCTTATAATAGCTTTCCACAGACGGTGTTGCAGACGCGAGAACGACCGCGGCGCCGGACATTTCCGCGCGCATTAAAGCGACTTCTCTCGCATGATACCTCGGGGACATATCTGATTTGTATGTATCCGAATGTTCCTCGTCCATGATAATTATTCCAATATTTTTAACAGGCGCAAAAACCGCGCTCCGCGCGCCTATAACTATATCCGCGCCATCTTCCTTTATGCGTTTCCACTGGTCATATCTTTCTCCTATTGACAGTCCGCTGTGTATTATCGCAATGCGGCTTTGAAAACGCGACATAAACCGTGAGACCATCTGCGGTGTCAGCGATATTTCCGGGACAAGCATCAAAGCTTTTTTCCCTGATTTAACAGCATGTTCTATAGCCTGCATAAAAACTTCCGTTTTTCCGCTACCCGTCACTCCGTGCAGAAGATACGTCATACCGTCACTTCGTTCTATTGAAGAATTAATTGTGTCTATCGCGTTTTTCTGTTCCGGAGTAGGTGTCATTTTCTCGGTTTTCTTGAATATTCTGCCGCGATAAGGATCTCTATCAACTGTAATATAAAAACTTTCAATCAATCCCTTTTTGATAAGCGAGTTTACTGCCGATGAAGACGCTGACGCGAATTTTATAACATCGCTTTGCGCTACAAATTCATTTTCATACAGTATTTCAAGTATTCTTGACTGAACAGGCGCCTTAACCATAAGTTCTTTCGCCGCTTCCGCCGCCTTTTCACCGTTTACGGCAAGACGCAGACACTTTATTTTTTTATCTTTTACATTCGTTGAATGCCTGTACTCTTTTTTCAGAATACTGTCTTTTATCATTTCGCGCACATGACTTTGTATGTCACGGTCAAAAAGTTTTTTGAGTTCGTCATACTCCATGCCTCCGCCGTTATCTTTTAGAGCGCTTAAAATACTTTTCCGAATTTGTGATTTTTCTTTAATATCATCAGTATCCTGATTTGTTAGTATCCACTCCTTGCTTTTTACAGCAGTACCGGCAGGCACTATAGCGTGGATAATGTCAAGATATGGCGAAAGATATTTTTTGCGCATCCACTCAATGACGGTCATCATATCCTCGTCAAACGCTAAAGCATCATGCGCAAGCCGTATTATGGATTTAAGCTTTTTACTTTCCGAGGTTTCGGAAAACCCCATGCAAAATCCTTCCACTTCCTTGTTTCCCGCCGAG
This sequence comes from uncultured Clostridia bacterium, assembly GCA_910585485.1. Taxonomy (GTDB): domain Bacteria; phylum Bacillota; class Clostridia; order UBA1381; family UBA1381; genus Hominilimicola. Next base: position 43,439 of record CAJUEZ010000015.1, on the reverse strand, counting down.
AATGGCACAAGAACTCTGCTGCCTATCTTAATTTTATTTTCTAATTCATCTGGAACAAGATAGTCAAAGAAGCGGTCCACTTGCTTAGACCTGTAATCCACAATAACCTTTGCAATCATATAATGTCACCTATAATTATTCTTCTGACAATTCGCCTTCCTCATCTTCAGAAATACTGAGAGAAAGAATGTTTGCCGCCTTTTCATCTTCCCATGCCTTTGCGCGCTTTATAGCCTCTGAACGAACATATCCGATTTTACCGCATACTATCTCATCAGCCGCAACTGTAACAGGCTTTTCAGAACCGTGCGCTTCCACGTCTGACATGCGTTCCTTACCTATCATTCTCGCTCGCTTTGCCGCCATTGACACAAGAGTGTAACGGCTGTCCACACATTTTGAAAGTTCGGTAATTCCAGGTTTAATCATCATAATTCTATTCCTCCATATTAATACTTTTCACTTAATAATTTATCAACAAGATTACGTTTTGCAATCTTATCTTTCATAGCGTTTTCGACTTCCCTGACACAATTTTCAAGGTTATCGTTAACAAATATCTGATTATATTTGGGAGACTGATTAAATTCCCATTTTGCAGCTTCAAGCCGCTTTTCTATCTGATCTTCCGTTTCCCGCCCTCTCTCTTCAAGCCGCTTTTTCAGTTCTGCCATTGAAGGAGGCACTATAAACATCAAAACCGCCTCGGGAAATATTTCTTTCACCTTGAGCGCTCCCTGAGGCTCAATCTCAAGAAGCACATTTTTTCCCGCCGAAAGCATATCCTGCACTGTTTTTTTGGGTGTTCCGTAATAGTTTCCGCTGTACATTGCATACTCCAGCATTTCACCGCGTTCTATCATGCTCTCAAAGTTTTCAAAGGTCGTGTAATTATACGTCACGCCATCGGTTTCTCCAACGCGCTTTTCACGCGTTGTTGAAGATACGGACAAAAACACATCGTTCTCTTTATTTTCAAGAAGCGCGGAGCATATTGTGCCTTTCCCCGTACCGGAAGGTCCGGACATAACAAACAATATTCCATTATTCATGCTGTTTCACCGCCTCTTCATTAACTTCTCCGCCCAGTCTTGCCGATACCGTTTCAGTCTGAAGGGCGGATAAAACGATATGGTCGCTGTCAGTCACTATTACCGCTCTTGTGCGTCTGCCGTATGTAGCGTTTATAAGATTTCCTTTATCCTCCGCTTCACGGACTATACGCTTTATCGGCGCGGATTCGGGACTTACAACCGCAATAACACGTTCCGCGTTTACCATGTTTCCAAAGCCTATGTTTATCAGTTTCATATTTATATCTCCGTCAGTATATCTGAAATATTTTATTCTATATTCTGTATCTGTTCCCTAAGCTTTTCAATTTCGCCTTTAAGGGTTACAACAGTTTTTGCTATCTCTATATCGCTCGCTTTTGAGCCTATAGTATTCACTTCCCGATTGATTTCCTGAATCAAAAAGTCCAGTTTTCTTCCCGCGGGTTCACCGCTTCCAATAATATTATCAAATTCCGAGAAATGACTTGCAAGTCTGACTGTTTCCTCGTTTACCGCTACTTTATCCGCATATATTGCAACTTCTGTCAGAATGCGTCCCTCGTCTATTTCTCTGCCTTCAAGCATATCCTTTATCTTGTCATACAGTCTGTCACTGTATTCCTTAACAGTTTGAGGCGAACGCTCGTCTATTTTTCTTACAAGAGTGCGCATATACTTGATTCGTTCACATAAATCCTTCTCAATGCGTTCGCCCTCGCGCTCGCGCATTGAAACAAAGTCACCCAATGCCTCGTCAAGAACCGTTTTAACAGTGTTCCAAAGCTGCTCCTCGTCTTCCTCGATTCTTTCTGTCAGAAAAATGTCCTGATTCCTCGCCACGCTTGTAACGGTTATATCATCCTTTAATTTAAATTCATCCCTAAGCTGCATAAGAACATTGATATAATTTTCCACAATCGCTTTATTAAGCGTGATTTCCTTGTCTGCAGTCTCATAATTCTCAACATTAAGATATATATCCACTTTTCCGCGTGTTATACTTTCAGAAACGTGCTTTCTGATTCTGTCCTCCATATATCCAAGATGTCTTTGTACTTTAATATTGTAATCAGAATATCTGTGATTGACCGATTTAATCTCAATCAGTATCTTTTTACCATCAGTTACAGTCTCTCGTCTGCCGTAGCCGGTCATACTTTTTAGCATTGTTTTTTCTCCTGTCCTTTTGTTGATAGGCATAAAAACCCAATATTTAAATCATTATATCACATTTCTTTCAATTTGCACACTGTTTTTTGAAAAATTTTAAAATTTTTTACAAATTTAAAACAACGCCGTATAATACGGCGTTGTTTATTCATCACTTATTTGTCTGTTTTACATACTCTTCAAAAGTTCTGTAATATCCTTCGCATTTTCAGGAATTACTATATTCTGAGCATTTTCAGTCTTTTCGCTCTTATCTGTCATATTGAATTTTACGTCAAAACTTCTCTCTTCATCTTTATAGCCGATATGTATCTTAGCTTCTGATTCAGACTTTTCAGCGTCACAGTCCATAGTTACTGATACATCTCCCTCGAAGTCTATACCTTTAAGTGCTTCAGTGATTTCCAAAGGCAACTCGTTGTCTCCCGAAACTGAAAGTCCCATTCCTCCAAGCATAACATTGAACAAATCGTTTTTATCCATTTTGAAGCTTACAGAATATCCACCGTTTTCCTTTTCAGTCACGTTGAAATATTCGTCAAGAAATTCATACATATCCATCTGAACGGCGCGCATTTCTACCATATCCAATGTCGCGTCTTTACTTTTATCCACGAATCCGACAAGCGCCGCTTTCATAGTTTCTTCACCGGTGCCCAAAGAACCGGCGCTTATTGCCGTTTTAAGAATATCCTTTGCGTCCTCAGGCATTGAAACTAAGTCAATCAGGTTGTTCATGTCAATCTTATACCACTGCTCGTCTACCGCGGTGCCAGCCTTCACTTTCGCGTATAACTGACCGTCTTTCACAACAAGATTCACATCAGCGTCTTTAATGTGATAATTACTATTATCCTTTGCGTTATTAAAGTCAAAACTCAGCTTCATATCAACAGCCTCGGCATTATCAGCCAAAACGGAGTTTAAGTCTCCCGACAAAGCCATATCGACCTTTTCTCCCGCGGTTTTGTCCTCTACATTCATTCCAAAGTCAAAAGCTGCATATTCTTTATTGTACTCCGGCTGTTTAAGCTGTATGATTTTATTCATATTTGGAGCGATTGATACAAATTCATTATAATAATCATCATAATCCATTATTATAACAGTTTCTGTCTCTGAGTCCCAACCCACGTGCATATTAAGCGCGTTACTCATAAAACGGATAGGAACAAGAGTCCAGTCGTCAACAATAATCATCGGAACATCCATAGTGATTGTTGACTGCTCTCCGTTTTTGTCAATATAAATAGTGCTGTCCATAAGTGTGAATTTGATTTCAGTGTCGCCCTTTTTTGCTGTTACAAGTCTCTGATTTTCATCATATTCAACATTTGCGCCCATATTTTCAAGAGCGGCTCTGAACGGAATCATAACTCTGCCTTCCGTATTCACAGGCTTTACGTCAGACTTAACAAGTTTTCCGTTATACAGAATGTTTATTTCATCAGTGGAACGTACTTTAGAAACCTCGTCAATTCTTCCCGCAGCCTGAGCGTTTACTGCCGCGCATGACAAAGACATTGCCGCAGTCAGCGCTATTGCTATTATTTTTTTCATTTTACTCTCCTCCAAATTTCAAAATTAAATACATTATATCACATTATCTTCCATTAATCAATATTTTTTATTGTTTTTTTTTCTATGTTATGGTATATTATATTTAGCAAATTAACAAATATGGAGGGAATTATGGCTTTTGACGCAGTCACTGTCCGTTGTCTGACAAATGAATTACGCGAGAATCTGATAAACGGACGTATAGATAAAATACACCAGCCTGAAAAGGACGAAATCACAATTCATATACGCACTCTCTCAGACAGCTTTAAGCTTGTAATTTCCGCAAGTTCAGCGCATCCGAGAGTGCATTTTACAAGCGTGTCTAAGAAAAATCCGATAACTGCTCCAATGTTCTGCATGCTTCTTCGCAAGCACATCGGAAGCGGAAAAATAACCAATATAGAGCAGGTTGATTTTGAAAGAATTATAAAATTTTCAATAGAGAGTTATGATGACCTTGGGGATTTGACAACAAAATATCTTATAGCTGAAATTATGGGCAGACATTCAAATATTATACTGACAAATCAGGACATGAAAATTATCGACTGTATAAAGCATATTGATTTTACTGTAAGTTCCGTAAGACAGCTGATGCCCGGAATGAATTATGTATCACCTCCGCCGCAAAACAAAACCGATCTTATCGACATCAAAGAAACAGCTATAATTGATTTTTCATCTCCTGTTCAAAGCGCGGACAAGGCAATCATGTCGTCTATCGCGGGTATAAGCCCTCTTACCGCTCGTGAAATTATTTACAAATCCTGCGGCAGAACAGATGTGAAAAACGTCGAACTTACGGACAGCGGCAAAAATAAAATACTGTATGAAACAGTAAAGCTTGCAAAATCGGTTTCACTAAACCAATTTGAACCGTGCATGATAATAAACGATGCCTCGAATAATCTTATGGATTTCAGCGCCACGCCTATAACTCAATATAAGGGACTGGCGCATACAAAAGTCTTTGACAGTATCAGCGATTTGCTTGACAATTTTTATAAAACTCGAGATATGCACGAGCGTATTCGTCAAAAAAGCGCGGGACTTATAAAGCTTCTCACAAATAACATTGAACGAACATCAAAAAAGCTTGTTATACTTTCAAAAACATTATCCGATTCGCAAAATAAGGAAAAACATAAAATTTACGGCGATTTGCTTATGGCTAATCTCTATAATATAACTCAGGGACAAACTGAAATCGAAGTTCAGAATTATTATGAGGAAAACGCTCCGTTTGTGACAATTCCCCTATCACCGCAGCTTACTCCATCTCAAAACGCGCAGAGATACTATAAAAAATATAATAAAGCGAAAACTGCCGAAACAGAAGCCGCCAAACAAATTTCAAACGCCGAAAACGACTTGGAGTATCTCGAAAGCACACTTTCGGCAGTAGAAAATGCCGACACTGACGAGGATTTAAACGCAATACGCGCGGAACTTATTTCCGAAGGTTATATGACCCGAAAAGTAAGCGCAAAACGTCAAAAACAAGCAGTTTCAAAGCCTATGCACTTTATCAGCCGAGACGGTTTTGACATATATGTAGGAAAAAGCAACTCCCAAAACGATTATCTGACCACAAAATTCGCCAACTCATCTGACTTATGGTTTCATACAAAAGGGATTCACGGCTCGCATACAATTATCAAATTAGGAGTTGACAAAGATGTTCCCAAAAGCACAATTACCGAAGCGGCACAGCTTGCAGCCTATTACTCCAAAGGGCGCGAATCTTCCCAAGTGCCAGTTGATTTTACTCAAATTAAAAATGTGAAAAAGCCGAGCGGCGCAAAACCAGGAATGGTAATATATGACAATTACAATACTGTTTACGTGACACCAAAGGATTTTAAAACCGAACAGCAATAAGCTGTTCGGTTTCTTTTTCATATTCACGAACTCATTGTATATGTAATCTTATAAGTCTTTGCCGTTTCGTGGTCCTCGGCATATGACGTTATTATGAGCGGCGCATCTGAAACCGCAACAGTTTTTGATATAATATCGTTTATCAATGTTCCGTTTACATAAACAAGTCCGTATTTATCGGCAGGCGTTGTTTTAAGCGTTACGCTTGCTGTGCCGTCAGGAATGGCTAATATATATTCCGTTGTGTCTGAACAAAACTGCGGAGTCAACTCGCCCGCATCAAATGTCAAACCGACAAGCGATGGATTTTTGCCGTAATCGGTCACAACTTTAACCGTATCGCAGAGCTTCGGCGCGTCTGTGCCTCGGTTAGCTCTGAATATAATATGCAGTGCGTCTTTGCCTTTTATCGTGTCGGCAGTTGACGCTGTAGCCGTTTCAACTGTTTCCTGCGGTATCTCATAAAATATCGTTTCGCTCTTTCCGCTTGCCTCCGCATCAGCAAGCTTCGTATCGCCTGCATAGATACTCACTTTTCTGCCCGCATCGCTTGAATGATAGGCAACTGCAAGATAGTTCTTACCTCCCTTTTTAACCGCCATCTGATAATCAACATAACCCCCTTGGCGTATCTCGCGGTAATTGGTCATCATTCCCGTACCCTCAACGCCTGTTGAGTTTTCCTCTGAATATCCGTGACCGTTCTCCTGCTGGTCATGCGAAGGCTCAATCGAGTCAATTATTATATTCCCGTCGCGTCCTGATTTCTTGCCTGCAAGTATCTGCTCCTGCTGTTCCTCCTCCGTCATTCCCGTGACATACCAGTAAATTCCGTAACGCTCGTTATGGCGTTTATAATGCGGAGTAAATACAAGTGTCCGGTCGGTATTCTTCATTGTAAATTCAAGCTTGCCAACGGTTTTTTCCATATTCTTATCAAGATTTGCAAGCCATTCCTCACGCGTGCCGTAATCAGAATTGATTATAACATACTCGTTTACATCTGCCTTATTTTTTGGCTTATGCACCGCCATACCGTGATTTTCCTCCGCCATATCCTCACTGCCCAAACCAACGCTCAAAACAGTAGGACCGTACTTAAACGCGGTTATGGTGTCGCTGTCATAAAGTCCATAGGCGCGCATTTCCATCGGCATCGTTATTTCAATCGTATCGCCTGATTTCCATTTGCGGTCAAGCTCGGCATAACCTGCTGACTGTATATAACTTACCGCATCGCCGTTTACCTTTATAACCGGCTGTGACGCTGACCATTCAGGTATTCTGAGCGTGATTTTTGAGTTTTGCTCATCACCGTTAACAGGCTCAACGGTAAGCGTTGACGTTTCGTCATCAGGAAGTGACGAAGCCTGCGTAAGCCTTATGTTGTTTTCCGTATCGGTAAGAACTGAGCTGATATATTGGTTTATGACAATTCTTCCGTCACCCTTATAATAAATACTGTCGGTAAGCTTTGTAAAGCTCTCCATACCCGAGCCCGTACAGCACCAGAAATCGTCCCACCTGGACGAATACACCTTCTGATAGCCCGTAGCCATGGGCTGAAAGTACATTGTCATACCCGTCTCAGGATTTTGACTGGATATAATAGCGTTCAGATATGTGCCCTCATAATAATCTATATACTTCTTATCGCCCGTAAGCTTATACAATTCGCGCGACAGTTTAAGCATATTATATGTGTTGCAGGTTTCACAGTTTACATTATTCCGAAACGCATTTTCCGTATGCGCCGCGCGGAAATGCTCGTTTTCGCTGTTTCCGCCCGTAATGTACGAATGTCCGTTTACAACTATATCCCAAAAGTTTTGGGCAACCTTTAAGTAATATTCTCGGTTATGCGTTTTGTCGGGAGCGTCTGTTTCAAGCTTTCCGCATGTTGCGTCTATCGCCCTTACACGGCTGAGCGCGCCTATAATTTTGGGGATTGTCGTATTTGCGTGCTTACCTGCAAGAATATCCTCGCCGTTATAAATGCTGTCAAACAGGCTTATTTCGTCAAACATATGCGCCGCTTTCGCATGATTGGGGTCTTTTGTTATTTTATACAACTCATACAAAACATCGTTCATGCCGCCGTATTCAGTATTCAGCACTCGGTTTTGCATTGCCTTATCATAACCGCCCACTCTGTTATACACCCACGTTCCGAGCGCGTCAGCCATTTCCAGCGCCCTCTCATTGCCGGTCAGTTTATATGTGTCAACAAGTCCTGAAAGAATTTTATGCATTGTGTACCACGGAACCCACGCCTGTTTGATTATATTGGTTTTGTCTGTCTCAACATTATCAAACTGCTCTTCGCCCGAAACAACCGTTCCACCGCTCCATGCGCCTGTTGTCGCAAAAAGATAGCCTTTTTTCACATTTTGCCCGTTCTGTCCGTCCGTCTTAACCTGCGCGTCATAGAGAGCGTCAATAAGGGCGTTTGACTTGGCTATCAAATCTGCATCGTTTGTGTTGTTATACCCCTGCGCAAGCGCGGTTATATAGTGTCCTATTGCATGACCTGCAATAAGACTTGTTTCCCAGCCGCCGTAGGTATTTGATTCTGAGGATAGCCCTGCTGTGCGTCTGAAGCCCGAAACACATTTATCAATATCAAAAGATTTGAGGTAATCCTCCATTTTCTCTGTGCCGTTGATAAGATAACCATCTTTCATTTCAACATCCGCCATACTGTAATCGGAAAGTCCGATAATTGACGGCTTGGCAAGAATAGTCACGTCAAAGGCTTTTTTGTATGCCATACCGCCGTTTTTAACCGTAGCTGTAAGCGTAACACGCTTATCAGCCTCACCCGGCAAGGGCGCGGTTATTGTCATATCAGCTCCGATTACACTGCTGTCCGCGCACGACCATATAATACTACTGCCGTTTGCGCCCTTTTGCGGAAGTTTGGCGCTGTCTGTAAGTTCGGTTGTTCCAAGGTTAAGTTTACAATAGTCCTTATATGCCGCCTCCGCGCTTGCGGTGCGTTTATTATATTCACTAAACACTGTGTTTCACTCTCCATGTATTTTTAATTTACAGATATATCACATTCCGTTTTTTAAAGTTTTCGGCTTATTATGACGTACGCTATTATCTTCCTACCGCTGCCAAAGCGCGGCTTCCCGCAAATTGTCCGACTACCGCAACGTCCGCCGAGTTAAATAACTGCTGAAGAATACTTCTTGCTGCAAGAGGCATCGCGAATATCAATATTTTATCCAATAAAGACCCGTGAATCAGGTCCATTTTCTTTTTCAACCTCTTCTTCCTCATTATGATACCACCCTCATATATGTAGTTTAAGTTTTATTTTATCATAACATTATGCGTATAGTCAATAACCGTTTATGCAAAAAGAGGACCGCATAAGCAGTCCTCCGAGGGGGTATATATTATTAAAGATGTTAACTTAATTTACATAGACTTCTTCTCATTAAATGATGTCACGAAGTCAGGATATGCCGACGCAAGACCATGTTCTGTCGAATCAAGTCCTTCAATTTCCTCATGCGGCTTAGCGCGAAGCAATCCAACAGCCTTAAGCACTGCAAATAACACTGCTCCGAAAACTGCAGCCCACGCGATTAGCGACAATGCGCCGAGAAGCTGAACTCCAAGTCCGTTAAATCCGCCGCCGCAGAATAATCCCTTCAGTCCGTCTGTATCAGCAGCGAACAAACCTACCGCGATTGTGCCCCACAATCCGCATACACCGTGAACGCTTATCGCGCCTACAGGGTCGTCAACCTTAAGCTTTGTATCAATGAACGGAATTGCCAAGCACATAAGTATGCCCCCGACAACACCTATAATCACAGATGAAAGCGGTGAAACAACATCACATGAGGCGGTAATTGCGACAAGTCCGCCAAGAATACCGTTAAGCGTCATTGACACGTCCGGCTTTCCGTATCTAGCCCATGTGAAGAACATTGAGGCAATCGCCGCCGCGCATGCAGCAAGATTAGTAGTAATAAACACCTTTGCGGCAACGTCAACGCCGCCGTCAGACAATCCTCCTGTTGACGCGGGGTTAAATCCAAACCAGCCTACCCACAATATAAGCACTCCAAGCGCTCCGATAAGAATGTTGTGACCCGGTATAACGTTTACCTTACCGTCCTTTGTATACTTACCGATTCTTGGTCCGAGAATTACCGCTCCGACAAATGAAAGCGTTCCGCCAAGCATATGTACTATGGCGCTGCCCGCAAAGTCATGGAAGCCCAGTTCACTGAGCCATCCTCCGCCCCATACCCAATGACCGGCTATCGGATAGATAAAGAGCGAAATTGCGGCACTATAGATACAGTATGCCTTGAAGTTTGTTCTCTCTGCCATCGCGCCTGAAACAATAGTCGCCGACGTAGCGCAGAATACCGTTTGGAAAAACAGCGCGGTATAATTAAAATCACTGTTCTGTCCCACTACACCCGCAAGACCGTTTAAAAAAGTCTCGCCAAACGGCTTACCGATAAAGCCGCCTATACTGTGACCGTACATAATTCCATATCCGATTACCCAATATATTATTGAACCAAACATAAAGTCAACAATATTCTTCATAATAATGTTACCTGTATTTTTGCTTCGCGTGAAGCCTGCTTCAACCATCGTAAAGCCTGTTTGCATGAAAAACACCAGTACACCGCCAAAGAACAGCCAAAAGCAGTCTACTGCTGATGTTAATAGTTCCGTACTCATAATCAATCAATCCTCCCAAATATATTAAGCATTATAGCAACGCTTCTCTGTCTTCTTCGCCTGTTCTCACTTTGATTACTCTTGATACAGGAGAAATAAAAATTTTGCCGTCTCCGATTTCACCCGTTCGCAGTACCGCGATTGCTGTATTTATAACATCGTCCACGGGAACAGTGCATACAACCATTTCCACTTTTACCTTCGGCAGCAGGTCAACATTATACTCAACACCTCTGTACTGATGCCGCTGTCCTTTTTGGACACCGTAACCCAATACATTAGTAACAGTCATACCATTGATACCGATTTCATTCAGAGCTGATTTTAATTCTTCCAGTTTGCTCTGCCTTGTGATAATTTCAATTTTCGTCATTTCTGCCATGACCAAAACGCCCCTTTCCTTAAACAAAAAGACGCGCCTGCCGCTTAAAGCGGCAAACACGTCTTTGTGTCTTTGAATATATTTTTCTTAGCCGGTGTTGATTTAACAAAAAAAGCGTATGTATACGATTCAAAACCGTATCCACACGCCATTGTGCTCAAATCATCTCAACTATGGTCTTATTATACTCTCGACTTTTTTTATTGTCAATACATTTCTTTCATTTTGGTTAACAGTACAAAATAAGTCGGCTATTAATACGTCTTTTTAGAAATTTTAAACAAACCTTGACATATCTTTGTAAAATACGAGCAATATATTGACAAATCAATTATAAGGTGGTAAAATAATATAAATGAATTGAAGGAGCGAAACAGTATGCACAGCCTTACGGGTTACAGCTTAATATACGCCGACAAAGGGTATTTGGTTTCCCCTTTATTTCTATTTTCATTTTTTAAAAGCTTTTGACAATGTATTTGTTCATTGTCTTTTTTTTTGGACTGATATGTTCCAATACATAATATTACGGAAGGAGATTTATTTATGAAAGCACAGCTTATTTTGGAAAACGGCATGCGTTTTTCAGGAACAATGTTTGGCACCGAAAAGAATATAGTCGGAGAAGTAGTTTTCACCACCGGTATGACCGGTTATCAAGAAACGCTTACAGACCCGTCATTTGCGGGTCAGATTGTCACTATGACATTCCCACTCATAGGAAATTACGGAATCAATCTTGAGGATATGGAGGCAAAGCATACTAATCTTAAAGCTTTTGTTGTAAGAGAGAAATGTGATTTCCCTTCCAATTTCAGAAATGAAATGAATCTTGACGATTTCCTTTGTCAGCAAGGAGTTGTCGGTCTTGAGGGAATTGACACAAGAGCGCTTACAAAAGTTATACGCGAAGCCGGAACAATGAAGGGTGTTATAATGAAAGGCGAACCAAGCGACGAGGATATAAAAATTCTTATGGATTCACTTGATAACAGCAGAGTTATAATGGATACTACCGCTGAACAGGTTTATACAGTTAATGAAACCGGCAGAACTCATGTTGCTTTTATAGATATGGGCGCAAAACAGGGTATTGTGCGTGATCTTGCTAAGAGAGATTGCCGATTGACAATATTCCCAGCTAATATATCCGCTGAAATGATAGAGGCTGTTAAGCCTGACCTTGTGTTTCTTTCAAACGGTCCCGGCGACCCGCTTGACGCGCCCGGAACTGTTGAAACAGTCAAAAAGCTTATAGGCAAATTCCCGATATGCGGAATATGTATGGGACATCAGATAATCGGTCTCGCTTTGGGATGTGTCACAAAGAAACTTAAATTCGGTCATCACGGCGGAAATCACCCTGTTAAGGATTTAAAAACAGGCAATGTGTTTATAACCAGTCAAAATCACAACTATATTGTTTCCGATTATCCCGACGAGGTTGAGGAAACATTTATCAATGTAAACGACGGCACATGCGAGGGTATCAGACATAAAACGCTTCCTATTCAAAGCGTTCAATTCCACCCCGAAGCTTCGCCGGGGCCATTAGACACAGGCTGGCTGTTTGACAGATTTTTAAAGGAGGTAAAATAATATGCCTTTAGATCAAAGTATAAAAAAAGTTCTTGTAATAGGATCAGGTCCTATCGTTATCGGACAAGCCGCTGAGTTTGACTACTCAGGTACTCAGGCATGTCAGGCTATAAAGGACGAGGGCATTGAAGTTGTTCTTGTCAACTCTAATCCTGCGACAATTATGACAGACCGAGGTATGGCTACTCATACATATATTGAGCCTCTTACTGCCGAATACGTCGAAAAAATCATACAGAAAGAACGTCCCGATTCAGTAATCGCCGGCATGGGCGGACAAACAGGTCTTAACCTTGCATGCGAACTTTATGATAACGGTGTTTTTGACAAGTACAATATGAAGGTCATCGGAACTTCAATTCCTTCTATAAAAGAAGGCGAAGACCGTGACAGCTTTAAGCGTCTTATGGAGCGCACAAATCAACCGATTGCTCCGTCTGAAATAGTTACTGACCTTGAATCAGGTCTTGCTTTTGCAAAGAAAATCGGCTACCCTGTTATTGTCCGTCCGGCATACACGCTTGGCGGTACAGGCGGTGGTATTGCGGAGGACCCGGAACAGCTTGAAACCATTCTTTCACAAGGACTTCACCTTTCCAGAGTCGGTCAGGTTCTTCTCGAAAAGTCTATAAAGGGTTGGAAAGAAATTGAATTTGAGGTTATGCGTGACGGCGCGGGTAACTGTATTACCGTCTGCTCAATGGAAAACATTGACCCCGTCGGAGTACACACAGGTGACTCTATAGTTGTCGCTCCCGCGCTTACTCTTGCGGACAAGGAATATCAAATGCTCCGTAAAGCGGCTATTGATATTATTAACTCTATTGAAATCAAAGGCGGTTGTAACGTACAGTTCGCTCTTGACCCCGAAAGTTTTAATTACGCGGTAATCGAGATTAATCCGCGTGTGAGCCGTTCTTCTGCGCTCGCTTCAAAAGCAACAGGCTACCCTATCGCAAAGATCGCGGCGAAAATCGCTTTGGGTTATAACCTTGACGAAATTAAAAACGCTGTTACCGGTCAGACATTCGCATGCTTTGAGCCTGCTATTGACTATGTTGTAACAAAGATTCCAAAATGGCCGTTTGATAAATTCTTCGGCGCAAAGCGTAATCTTGGCACAAAGATGATGGCTACGGGCGAAATCATGGCTATCGGCAATACACTTGAATCGTCACTTCTAAAGGGTATACGCTCTCTTGAAATAAAGCAATATACGCTTGAGCGCGCTTCTTCAAAGAAACGCACCACTATTGAGCTTAAGCAGCGCGTTATAGTTCCTGATGACGAGAGACTGTTTGACTTGGCAGAACTTATTCGCCGAAACTATAATATGGACAAGCTTGCAGAAATCACAGGTATGGATCCGTTCTTCCTGAAAAAAATCAAAAATATCGTTGATGCCGAAGAGGAATTGAAACAGTATAAGCTAAGTGACCTTAACTATGATATACTGAAAAAGTATAAAAAAATGGGCTTTAGCGACAAAGGTATTTCAGAACTTATCGGCTGCAATGCGGATGAGGTCTTTGAACTTCGCAAAACGCTCGGTATCACTCCTGTATACAAAATGGTTGACACATGCGCGGGAGAATTTGAGGCTGTTTCACCGTATTATTATTCTACGTATGATGAAACAACGGAGTCCTTCCCTTCTGATAAGAAAAAGGTAATCGTTATAGGTTCAGGTCCTATCCGAATCGGTCAGGGTATTGAGTTCGACTACTGCTCCGTGCATAGCGTTTTGTCACTTGCAAAAGCAGATGTTGAAACTATCATAATAAACAACAATCCCGAAACTGTAAGTACTGACTTTGACACATCCGACAAGCTGTATTTTGAGCCGCTTACCGAAGAGGACGTTTACAACATTATACTTCTTGAAAAGCCTGACGGTGTTATTCTTCAATTTGGCGGTCAGACAGCTATCAAGCTTGCAAACTTCCTTGACGAAATGAATGTGCCGGTACTTGGCACACAGCCAAAATATATTGATGAGGCTGAAGACAGAGAAAAGTTTGATGAAATGCTTGAAAAGCTTGATATAAAACGTCCGAAGGGTAAAGCTGTTTGGAGCGTTAAGGAAGGTGTGGAAGAGGCTAACAAGCTTGAATATCCGCTTTTGGTTCGTCCTTCATACGTGCTTGGCGGTCAGGGTATGGAAATCACAAGAAACGAGATTGACCTTGTGCGTTACCTTACAGACGCTTTTATAAAAGATACGAAAAATCCTGTACTTATAGACCGTTATCTTGGCGGACGTGAACTTGAAGTTGACGCAATATGCGATGGTACTGACGTTCTTATCCCGGGTATTATGGAGCATCTGGAAAGAGCGGGCGTGCACAGCGGTGACTCAATTTCTATATATCCTCCGCAGAACGTGCCGCAGCATATTATCGATAAAATCATTGATGTGACATACAGAATAGCGCTTGAACTTAAAGTTATCGGTATGATTAACATTCAATTTATTGAGTTCAGAGATGAACTGTATATTATCGAGGTTAATCCGCGTTCAAGCCGTACTGTTCCGTATATTACAAAGGTTACAAATGTGCCTGTAATAGACATCGCAACAAATATAATGCTCGGAAAAACGCTTAAAGAAATGGGATACTCAACAGGTATTGCGCCGGAAACAAACACAGTGGCAATAAAAGTTCCTGTCTTCTCAACAGAAAAGCTTCCGCAGGTTGAGGTAAGCCTTGGTCCTGAAATGCGTTCAACGGGCGAAGTTTTGGGTGTGGGACATAACTTCCACGAGGCTATGTACAAGGGATTTACAGCCGCCGGAACTACTATTCCAAAAGCAGGCTCAACTATCCTTGTAACCATTCGTGACCTCGACAAGGAAAACTTCCTGCCTATCGCAAGAAAATTCGCGTCTCTCGGCTGTAAGTTTATCGCGACTTCAGGAACGGCAAAACTTCTTGAAGAGAACGGAATACCTGTGCAGGTAGCGAAAAAGATTTCAGAAGGTGTTCCAAATGTACTTGACGTTATCCGAAGCGGTATGATTGATTTAATAATAGATATACCGAAAAAAGGTAATGATATTAATTCTGACGGTTTTAAAATCAGACGTACAGCGATTGAATGCTCTGTATCTATAATGACAAGCCTTGACACCGTTAAAGCGCTTGTGGACGTTATGGAACATCAGTATACACCTGATACAGTTGACATTATTTCTCTTTCAGAAATTAAATAGCAAGAAAATTCATGATAAAGTCCGTGGATTGGATATAAAAATACCGCATACTTCAAAAGATAGTATGCGGTATTTTTATTGAAGTGTTGACAAGTCATTCGCTTCACACAAGTTACTTATACCATAGAGTATAAGCGCCTCATCGTAATTATTTTCCTTAACAAGTTCCGATACGCTGTCATAATAATACCTTAAATCCACCATATCAATTACCGAGCAATTTTCCGCTAAAAACGGCACTAAACAATGAGCAAACGAGTCCTTGATAACAATCACTCGCCGCCCGTCGGGATTATCAGCATTTATTATTCTTTCAAAACCATGATTCCCATCAAGAAACACCGGATATTTATCAGCGTTTTCAAGATGCTCTTCAAAAAACATGCTGTTATACGATTCAATATTCGCGTCATCACCCAAAGACACGGTTACATTTATCGGACTCTCCCATACTTCAATATCATCGCTTTCTTCATTCCATAACGCGCTCTTTGTATACAGCGTGCCATAAAATCCGTCAAAGCTTTTTATAGTGTAATCTCCCTTTTCCCTTACCTGTATTCCATTCTGCTCTGCCCACAAGCAATAGGCGGTATACGCGCCCGCGCTTGTCCAGTGGTGGTCGGTCTTATAATAAAGCTGCACATCATCTTTATGATTTTTGAATTTGCTAAAAATATCAATCATTTCCGCCTTGTCGCTGCACGTTTGTTCTATCTCGTACCGTATATCCTCGTCAGTATATCTCATATGCGGACTCGGCAATTTATCAGACATTATATATCCCGCAGACGGAACAAGCATAATTGATGTTTTAAGCCCTGTTTTATCTATAAATTCCAACACCGCGTTTAAATTCGCACTTAATTTCTCCTCGTCGCATTGTACGGGGATATTAAACAAATACCCATCTTTGCCTTTATAAACACCCTTTGCGCCATTTATGCCTGTGTAAAGATTATAATAGGAATCAGCCGCCACAAAAGCGTCACGCGCGGGAAAATGGTCTGAGATATAGTTTTCAAAAGCTGTTTCCCACTTTCCGTTTAAAAGCTTCTTTACGGAAAACTCAGGAAATTCAGCCAATTTTCGTTTTTCGTTGACTGAAACACTCTGTTTCGGCAAAACCGCCGTCATAAGCGCCATTGACCCTAAAAATATACAGAACATCACCGTCAACAATATATTATATTTCTTAGTCACTTATATCACCTCGCTCAAAAACGGAAATAGAGAAACGGATTATACCCCTGATTTACCAGCGAGGCAGTGCAAAGCAGCAATATCAGCATAACGGAAACCATTTCCAATATACGCGCGTATTTTTTATCATAACATCTATAATACACATTTTTTAATAATGGCAAAGATGCTATGGCGGATACAATAATCAACGGTAGGTATGATATTATCACAGCTGCCGCGTCCATACTGATTATTCCGCCGCCCAAACTAAACATATTCGACAAATATCCTATGAGCAGTCCCATATCCTCAAACGAGAATATCACCCAGCCTATCAGTATCAGAACAAGAGCGTAAATATGCCTAAGCGCACCGGGTAATCTTTCTATATATTTACCGAAAACATATTTCTCTAAGATTAGAATCACAAAATAATATAGTCCCCACAAAATAAAATTAAAGTTTGCTCCATGCCACAAACCTGTAAGAAACCATACAACAAGAAGATTAAATATAGTTCTCGAAATCCCTTTTCGGTTTCCTCCAAGCGGAATATAAAGATAATCACGAAACCATGTACTGAGCGAAATATGCCACCTGCGCCAAAATTCCGTTATACTGCGTGAGATATACGGATAGTTGAAATTCTTCATAAATTCAAATCCAAACATATTTCCCAGTCCCCGCGCCATGTCCGAATACCCTGAAAAGTCAAAATAAATCTGAAAAGCAAAAGAAATAATACCTATCCAAGCCGACAAAACTCCTCCCGCGTCTGTCATTGCGCGCAGCGTGTTCCATAAAACACCCATCTGATTAGCTATAAGCACCTTTTTCCCAAGTCCTATTGTAAAAAGTTTTATGCCTTTTGCAAACTGAGATATTGTCTCGCGTCTGCTATCAAGCATTTTCGCAATATCAGCATACCTGACTATCGGTCCCGCTATAAGCTGCGGAAAAAATGACACATACGTTCCAAAGGATACAAGGCTTCTCTGCGCTTTTGTATCACCGCGGTATACGTCAATAACATATGAAATTGTTTGGAATGTATAGAACGATATTCCTATAGGCAGCGGCAGCCGTATTTTCGGCATAAACGCAAACGGCGGCACAGACCGCAGAATATCCGAAACAAAACCTGTATATTTAAACACGCCAAGCAGTCCGAGACTTATCACGAGAGACAATATTAACAATACTCTCTTGCATTTAATATTGCCTCTGCATTTTTCAATAAGCAATCCGAATATATAATTGCTCACTATGGAAACGAGCATTATTAAAATAAAAACAGGTTCTCCCCATCCGTAAAACACAAGATTTGCCGCAAGTAAAAATCCGTTGCGTAATTTACGTGGGATTATATAATAAACCGCCAAAACAATCGGCAAAAATACAAACAAAAACAACAGGCTGGAAAAATACAAGCCTTTCACCCTTTCAAAAGATTATTTTACATATTCTTCAATTATCTTTTCAGCTGAAGACGGATTCTCACTTACGCATAAAATCACATAGTCGCCTTTAACTTCCACAATACAATCATTAAGCTTGGAAACCTCGTCCGGCGCATAACTCTTATATATTTCCTCCTGCGCCTCGATATGTTTCATAACCTTCTCTTTTACAGAGTCAGTGTCTTTAGCCTTAAATATTGCGACTTCATCCACTACAGCGTTTGTTCCAGAGTACGCGACTCCTTCTTCAATCTCTTTATCTGACAAATCGTATCGTTTTTCCGTTATTCTAAGCGGCACTTCACTTAACTTCTCGCTGAATTCTCCCTCCTCAACAAGCCTTTTTGAAAGAGTGCTTATATCTATCGTCTTCGCGCCGCATGCCGACAGTATAAACAACACCGCAAGCACGAATATTACTATATTTATTTTTTTCATTATTCTAACTCCTGATTTATGGTTCTTAAACGTTATATTTAATAATTGTTTTGGATATACAACAGGCACTTTTTATAGTATTCCATGCCGAAATGTATCCCATCGCTTGCCGCCTCATCGGGAAGCGCCCCGTCTTCTCCCGCCACAGCGCTGTGTATGTCAGCGTAAACAGCGTTTTTATCCTCAGCTAATCTTTTTATAAGCGCGTTATATTCCGCAATACGCTCATTGTTCGTGCAATCCTCATTCTTATCCGAAACTTTTTTTGTTATCGGAGTAACCGCAAGCAAATAGATTTTAGCATCTTTCTGATATTCTCTTACCTTGTCCACTAAATCTCCGTAGAGTCTGACAAACGTTTCCTCGCTTTGCCAACCAAGCTCGTTTTCTCCAAACATCATAAACACTTTTCTGTATTTTTTCGCGCCTGCTATCTCATCTATAATCGGTACTTTTCCTGTCGCTGTGGTTTTTGTCGCCGCGTCACTTACATTAAGCCCTACCCTTGCAAAATAATCAGCATCTTTAACAAGATCATACATCATCATATCATCTATAAAAGAATTGCCGATAAATACCGATTCAGCATAATAATTTTCGCTTATTTCATCGGGATTTTCCACAATATCACTTTCTGATACGTCACTTTGCAAAGATGCCTCATTCTGTTTTTTCTTTTCTTTGGAAGATATACAGCCTTTAAATAATAAAACAGCCATCACGATTAGTATTACGCCGCACACGGCTAAGACAATTCTACGATTAAAAATCTTCTTGCGCTCTTCTCTATGTTCGAGGGTTTTATCCTCAATATGCCCTTTTCGATTCAAAATTCTCTCTCCTAAAATAAAATGCCCTTAAAAAAAGGCACATGAAGTGCCTTTTAGATAAATCTCTTCACTGTTTTTAATAGTACCACTCTTTACATTCTAAGTCAATAGAATTTTGTCAAAAAAATTATCAAAAAAAATATTTTTTAGTCGAATTTGTGACGTAAAATATGCAAGAATATTCTTACATAAATTTTAAAATATTTCCTTTGGCGCATCAATTTAAATACAGGATGTGAAAGTTCAAAATTTTCTTTCGGTATATCCGCAAGAAATATCTCTGTTATTTCTTTTATTCTCGCCATACGCTTGTAAGATGACATGTGAAGTTTCGGATTAAACAAGAAACAAAAGCTTCCGAAGGTCTTTTGAAAATAATCCTCATATATTCTGTTTCTCGCGTCAATATTGTCCTCATTCCATGCGCACACAATATCTTTCATATACATTGCGGAAGAGCGGGCTGTGTCAAAAATATCGAATTGGTACTTATCCCAAAAACGCTTATAGCTGTTTACCGTATATCTGCACAAAACATCACCCGTTATTACGAAACCGGAAATATACTTCACATAACGCGCGACAAAAACATCGTCCTCACTTTTTCTTATATCCGGAAATGTTATGTCATGCTCTCTGATTATATCCATCTTAAACAGCTTATACCACGCTGCCCCTTGTATTCCCTGCTCGCCGTACATATATAACTGATTACAGTAATCTTTCCTCGCCTCATCTCCGCTTCTCTTTAAGCCGTCCTGCTTTTTGGCAACGCGAAAAACTTTCTTGCCATCATACATCGAGAAGCTGCATGCGACAAGGTCAGTCTCCTCTTTCTCCATAACCGAGACAAGCCGTTCTATTGCGTTCTTTTCAAGATAATCATCCATGTCAAAAAAATAGACATAATCGCCTGTCGCTTTCCTGAGCGCAAGATTGCGAGCCTTCGCCGGACCCTCATTATTTTTGCTGAACACCGCAATGCGCCTGTCCTTGTCAGCCTCGGCAAGACACTTTTTGTATGTGCTGTCCTTTGAGCCATCATCTATTATAATTATTTCAAGA
This sequence comes from uncultured Clostridia bacterium, assembly GCA_910585485.1. Taxonomy (GTDB): domain Bacteria; phylum Bacillota; class Clostridia; order UBA1381; family UBA1381; genus Hominilimicola. The sequence goes on along the minus strand of CAJUEZ010000015.1, from coordinate 22,878 downwards.
TTTTCATATGTCTGCCCCGTAATACAGTCCACTCCGCTTTCCACAAAATTCTCCATGTTATATACGGGTATTATTATACTTACCTTTTTCATATCAACCTCTTAAAATTTCCTCTATCGCAAGGAAATTGCGTTCACTGTTATTCCTATCTTTTAATGTAAAGAAATTATGTATTCTTCCAATATATTCCTCGTCTGCCCTCGTGCCGCGCGCAAGTATACGCGAAAGTTCCACAAGAAGCGCATCTTCGTCATAAACCACCTTGCCGAACGCGTCTCGCTCATAATCAAAATACCCCTCGCTATAGTGATGATTTCTAAACTCAGCTTTATCAAACTGATAGAAAATCATTGGTTTTTCCATATAGGCATAGTCAAAAAATACACTTGAAAAATCCGTTATAAGCACATCTGAATTTATCAGCAATGACTGTACAGTGCAATCGCGAAATGATACAACCTTAACTCTATCTCCACCGCTGAAACAGGATATAAATTTCTGCATTTCCATATGCGGATAGAAAAGCAATTCATAGTTATACTCGTTCAGTATTTCATTCAACTTCTTATTACAGAGAAGCCGTTCATACGCTTTATAGTATCCGCTTTCGCAAAATTCTTTTTCACCCGCGCCTGTAAGGTTATAGCGCCACGTCGGCATTAAAAGTATTTTCCCTGATGATTTTTCTATTTTATAAAGGTCGTCATACCTGCAAAGACCCAACATTTTAACTACTCCGTCACTATAGCCGAAGTTATCCCTGACATATTCATATTCAGGCTTTGCCGAGCATATGAACAGGTCTATATTTACATTATCGCTATAGAGATATTTCAGATTATCCTTGATTATACCATGTTGGAGGAAAATCTTTTTACCTCTGACCAATCCGAGTTTATCCGCGCGTACAAAAAAATCAATATACGGTGTAAAACCCATAATATGCGTGCTTATTTTCACCTTCGCCAGTACCAGTGACACAAAATGTTCAAAACTTCCGTAATTAATCACTCTGCCTAATTGTAAAACACGCTCTCTGTCAGGCGAATCCTTGCTTATAACATAGGCGATATTGATTTCGGGATGGCTTTTTGTTATGTATTTGAACAAATAATATCCATTATCCCGCGCGTCAACTCCGCGCTCGGCAATAATCCACAAATCTCTGTAGTTATTCTTTTTTCTCACAAACGGCGCGCAAATATATGCCGCGCCGCACTTTACGGCACAGGAAATATATCGTGTCAGCTTTTTTACAAAAAGACGCGCATTCATCAATATTCCCTCCTTAAGCGCTATATGATTATTATACCAAATAACAGCAATATTTTCAACAAAAAAATGAGCGTTTTTATAAACGCTCACTTTAATTTACGCTGTTTCCAAAAGCTTATCAATACTCGCAAGCTTTACGCATGTTACAAAAATCTCGCATGCCTGTTTCAGTTCCTCGGTAGACGGATATGTAGGCGCGATACGTATATTGCTGTCATGCGGGTCTTTTCCGTAAGGATATGTGGCTCCCGCCGAAGTCATAACAACACCCGCTTCGGCGCACAGTCCGACAACTCGCTTAGCGCAGCCGTCAAGTGTGTCAAGCGCGATAAAATAACCGCCGTTAGGACGAGTCCATCTCGCTATATCCAAGCCGCCCAGTTCCTTATCAAGTGTGGCAAGCACTGCCTCAAACTTAGGTCTTATTATATCAGCATGCTTCTTCATATGTTCAAGCATACCGTTGAAATCACCGAAGAAATGCGCATGACGAAGCTGATTCAGCTTGTCATGTCCTATTGTCTGAACTGACATTTGCTTCTTTATAAACTCAAGGTTAGCCTTTGACGCTGAAATTGCCGCTATACCTGAACCCGGGAAGGTTACCTTTGACGTTGAACAGAACTTAAATACCATATCAGGATTTCCGGCTTTTTCACATTCCTCAAGAATTTCAAGAATATGATCCTGTTTATCCTCATAAAGATGATGTATACAATACGCGTTATCCCAGTAAATTCTAAAATCCTCCGCCGCGGGCTTCAGATTCGCAAAACGTCTTACAGTTTCGTCAGAATATGTAATGCCTGACGGGTTTGAATACTTAGGCACACACCATATACCTTTGATTGAAGCGTCCTTTGACACTAAATCCTCAACCATGTCCATATCAGGTCCGTCACTTGCCATAGGCACGTTAATCATTTCAATACCGAAAAATTCCGTAATTGCAAAATGTCTGTCATATCCCGGTACAGGGCATAAAAACTTTACCTTATCAAGTTTTGCCCAAGGAGTTGAACCCATAACACCGTGCGTCATAGAACGCGCCACAGTATCGTACATCACATTCAGGCTTGAATTTCCGTATATTATAATATTATCAACAGGACACTCTATCATCGCGCTTAAAAGTCTTTTTGCCTCGATGATACCGTCAAGCACACCGTAGTTACGGCAGTCAACACCCTGCTCGCCCACAAGCTTATGTGTTCTCGAAAGTGTGTCAACCATTTCCATTGAAATATCCAGCTGTTCCGTATTCGGCTTACCTCTTGACATATCAAGTTTTAGTCCCATAGCCTTTAATTCTTCATATTTTGCCGCGACGCTCTCGCGTTCTTTAAGTAATTCTTCCTTAGTCATTTCTTTATATGACATAGAAAACCCTCCCTTACTATCAATCCACTTTATATTATATCATATCAGACTATGCCCGTCAATCCGTAAATGTGACAAATCGCCATCACAATGCAATTTGTAAACTGTTATTTTACTATAAAACGATACTCTGTTGTAAAATTGTATTCCTCGCCTTTTTTTAAAATCGGCGACGGATAATGGCTGTGCGCCATAGCATTCGGGAAACACTGAGTTTCAAGACAAAATGCCTGGTGAATGCCATACCGCGCGCCGTCCTTATAAATGCCCTCTGTAAGCGCATTTGATGTATAAAGCTGCACCGCCGGCTGATTTGTATAAACCTCCATCGAAATACCGTTACTCTGACATTCCGCTTTTGCGGCAAGCCGATAGCCTCTGCCCTCTAACGCAAAATTATGGTCGTATCCACCGAACATCTTAATCTGTTCAAAATCAGCATTTATATCCTGTCCTATCGCTTTAGGCACTCTAAAATCAAACGGTGTGCCCGATACTGAATGCACTTCGCCCGTCGGCATACACTCACTGTCATTTGGCGTATAAAATCCTGAGTTTATCTGTAATATCTGATTATCTATAACTCCGCTGTCATGTCCCGCAAGATTAAAATACGCGTGGTTTGTAAGATTTACTACCGTGTCCTTATTGCTCACAGCGCTATACTCTATTTTAAGAGCATTATTCTTTGTAAGCCTATAAACAACCTTTACTTTAAGCTGTCCGGGGAATCCTTCTTCACCATCTGCAGACAAAAGCGTAAGCGTAAGCGACGGTTCCTCGCCGTCAGCTTCATTAACGTCCCATATTTTTTGATCAAAGCCGACATTTCCGCCGTGCAGACTGTTATTGCCCTCGTTTGTACCTACCTTATACATTTCGCCGTTTAGTTCAAACTTACTATTCTTAATTCTATTGGCGTGTCTGCCGATAAGCGCGCCGAGGTAGCCGTCGTTTTGCAAATAATCAGAAAGTGTGTCACGTCCAAGCACGACATCGGTTTTTACACCGTTTTTATCGGTCACATATAAGCTCTTTACAATCCCTCCGTAGCTCAGTATTTCTGCGCTCAGTCCATTACCGTTATCAATCAGATATGAATATACCTTTTCACCGTCAGGCATTGTTCCGAATTCTGTTTTTATGATTGACATAATGATTGCTCCTTTTATAAAAAAATCCTACAGAAATAATATCATTTCTGTAGGATTTTGTCAAATCATTTTAGTGATATATACATATGAATTTCCATATTGTTCATATCCCCGCCCTGATATTCCTCAAAGTCGCATACAAACGAACGGTCAAGCTTCATTTCCCAAAGCTTCTGCCAGAATTCCTGCACCGCCGTTACGATATGTCCGCGTATAATGAATTTTGCATATTTGCCTGCGGGAATTACCATTGTATCGGCATCCTGCTCTGCCGTATCTGCTTCACAGCACACCATAACCCTATATCCGCCGTCCTGCTTATAATCGGTGTACAGCCCTATACACCGCTCATTTACCTTCCCCTGAATTGAAGCGTATGTACCCCCGTAAAAGTGTTCCCACAGCTTACCTATAACCCCAGAAGACTCAGGCGAATTTAAGTTTGCTTCGGCTGACAGTCCTGCCACCGTCTTTTCCTTTAGATTTACAATTTCATAGTTCATTGCGTTATCCTCCTTAAATTTGATATAATGAGTATAACACAGTTAATATGACAGCAGTATGTCATATTATAAATAAATTTTTGAACATTTTTCAATTTTTTCTTTAATAAGAGTACGTATACTCTTCGGGGAGAGCACCTCCGCATATTCACCGAAAGACAGTATGTAGCCGTACAGCCACTCATCCTCGTGACAGCATATTTTTACCGTAAAATATCCCTCTTCATCCTTGTTGACATCCGAAAACTCATCATACACACGATATTCCATCCTTGGATTTATCCGCAGTGTAACCTCTGTTTCCGTGACATCGTATCGTTTTTCGCTATATTCATACGCGGGCATTTCACGTTCAAAAACTTCTTCCGATATTGTTACCTCTTTCATTCTTGAAAGCCGGAACATTCTATAATCTTCTGCATTACGGCAATAAGATATAATATACCATGCCCTGCTTTTAAAATAAAGGCACAGCGGTTCAATATCACGCTGTGATAGTTCGCCCCTGCTGTTTACATACTTCATCTGTGCGATACGTTTTTCAATCACCGCACTTTTTAATTTATCAAAAATCTCCTTTTGACCGATATTCCAATCTGAAAAGTCAACACTTATCCATGAGTTATTATCCTTTTTAAACAGCGATGACAGTTTATTTTTAACACTGCTCTTCTCAGAATTCGGAAGAAGCGCCACTGCGCCAAGCGCGCTTATTATCTCCGTCTGCTCTTTTTCCGACAGAACGGATTTATCAAGCACAAAATTTTCAAGTATACCTATTCCTCCGTTTTTACCGCGCGATGTATAAAGCGGTATTCCCGACTGCGACAAGTGCTCAATATCACGGTAAATAGTTCTGCGCGATACCTCAAACCGCTCCGCAAGCTCATCTGCCGTTACTGTTTTCTTGTCAAGTAATATGTATATCATTTCAAACAGTCTGTTAATCTGCATATATCCTCCTATAAAAAAACCACCCGCAAAGGGTGGTTTTCTCATTTACGCTAATTTAGCAAGCTTTAAAGCAAGCTGTGACTTCTTTCTTGCAGCGTTATTCTTATGAAGAATACCGCGGTTCACGCTCTGGTCAAGCTTCTTTACAGCATCATTAAACAATACCTTTGCATTGTCTTTATCGCCTGCTGTGACAGCAGCTTCAAACTTCTTAATAGCTGTCTTTAAAGCTGTCTTGTGTGAAAGGTTTATAAGAGTCTTTTTCTCTGTAACCTTTACTCTCTTCTTAGCTGACTTAATGTTTGGCAATTTTTACACCTCCACAAATTTAATCTAAAATACCCTACTATTATACACCAAGGTGGAGGTAATTGCAAGTTTTTTTTATATTTTTTTGGTGATTTATCTATTTTAACCAAAACGTGCCTATTTTTACATAGTTAAGCCGTATATTTTATGTAAACTTACTAATTAACATATATTTACATGTCAAGCATTGTTTTATAATAATCAAGACTGGCAAATTTTCTGTCAAGCTGAAGATTAACATACTGCTCAGTAAGCGTCCCCAAACTATCCAACAATTCATCATTGGCATTAAATGACAACATTTTCTTATCCTCACAGCCTGATATATATTCAAGCGCCATATATAATGTCTTATTCATCTTTACCATATATTTACCGCCGCATTCCCTGCACACCATTCCGCCCTTCAAAAGGTCAAACGCGAAAATGTTCGCGCTTCCGCAAGAAACGCACGAATGAATAGAAGGCATATATCCTCCCGCGCACATCAGTTTGAGTTCATAGACTGTTTTTACCTTTTTCATATCCTCGCCCTTATACGCGAGAGCATAGACACTGTTCAAAAATATATGAAGCACACGGCTGTCAGGATTGTTAGAACCAAGAATACTGTACGTTATATCTGACAGATACACACATAGCGACAGTTTTTTTATATCCTCGCTTACAGGATAGAATCCGTCAATAGTGTTAATTGAATTTACTGTCATAATATCCTTATTTGCACCCTTATAAAATTCAAAATCTCCGTAACACAAAAACTGACTTGAAGCTGCCGCCTTGCTCTTTGATTTTTTCACACCGTAACTTATAGCCTTAACTATCCCATATTCTTCTGTAAAAACACTAAGCATTCTGTGTCCTTCACCATAATCGGACTGTTTTATGATAATGCCTCTTGCTCTGATTTCTGCCATTTATCATCCTTATCCTCTTGCAATTTAATATTGTTTAACGATTTATATAAAAGATACGCGTCTATATTCCCCGTTCTCGTAAAAGTCTCCCATGAAATTTTGTTAAGCTCATTCATTGTGCTGCCCTCCGAAAAAACACCTTTTTGTCTGTACATTTATGTTTTTCATTTTTTCAGCGGTTATACTGACACTATTTTCTATTCGCTCACATATCCGAAATTTTTGATTAAAAAGTCACTGTTTCTCCAATCTGATTTGACTTTCACCCAAAGTTCAAGGTATACTTTTTTCTGAAGCATTTTCTCTATGTCCCCGCGAGCCATAGTGCCGATTTTCTTAAGCATTTCCCCGTTCTTTCCGATGATTATACCTTTATGCGTTGCCTTCTCGCAAAAAATTGTCGCGTAAATATTAGTAATTTTAGGTTTCTCCTGCATTTTTGAAATTTCTATAGCGATTCCGTGCGGAACTTCTTTATCCAAAAGCCACAGCATTTTTTCACGAATTATCTCCGCGGCAATCTGCTTTTCCGGTTGATCAGTCACCATTTCGCTGTCATAAAATTCAGGTCCTTCCTCAAGGTATTCGCGAATATCCTGCATAAGAAGTTCTACACCGTCATTATTCTTCGCGCTTATAGGCACAATAGAAGCAAACTCGTGCATACTTGAATAATCAGCTATAACCGGCAGCAAATCCTCTTTTTTCATTAAATCTACCTTGTTGAGTACAAGAATACACGGAAGACCTGTTTTTGAAATATTTTTAGCGATTTCTCTCTCAATGTTCTGTATTTTCCTGCTCGCGTCTACCACAAATATCAGCACATCCGTATCGCTCATACTTTCATTTGCCACATTTACCATATATTCTCCAAGCTTGTTATGAGGTTTGTGGATTCCCGGAGTGTCTGTGAATATTATCTGCTCCTTATCAGTTGAGTGTATTGCAAGTATTTTATTGCGGGTTGTCTGCGGTTTGTCTGATATTATCGCTATTTTCTGTCCCGCTATAATATTTAAAAGAGTTGATTTGCCGACATTCGGCATTCCTATTATCGCGGCAAAACCTGATTTGAAATTATTCTTCTTCATATTTGTAACTATTATCTCCCTTCTCTAACCCTTTCGGGTATATTAATCTCTTGTTATCCCCAATGAGTTTAATACTTTTTCCTGCTTTTCGCACATTATTTCCTCACTCTGCTTATCATCAACATGATCGTAACCCAAAAGATGAAGCATTGAATGCGCTGTTAAAAAAGCCGTCTCCCTTAAAAAGCTGTGTCCAAACTCATCAGCCTGCTCGCAGGCGCGTTCCATAGATATTACTATATCTCCCAAAAGCACGTAATCTCCATCCATTTCAAACTCTCCGTCCGCGTTTCCTTCTTCGTCAAACTCCAACATCGGAAATGAGAGCACATCTGTTACTTTATCTATCCCTCTCTGCTCCTTATTTATAACACGAATCTCTTTATTATCGACAAGCGTAATGCTTATTTGCGCGTTAAAATCACACTTTTCCTCTTTTAGGACAGCCTCGCAGACATCATGAAACGCTTTTTCAATTTCAGCGCTTACCTCTTCCTTTTTCTGATCATTTTCAAGTATTATATCAACCATTGTTTTTCCTCTTGTTCCTTCTCTTTTCCTGTTCCTCATCATACTTCGCATACGCTTTTATAATTTGCTGTACCAGCGGATGACGTACCACGTCTTTTTCTGTGAAAGTACAAAACTCTATACCTTCAATCCTTTTTAGTATTCTGGCAGCCTCTTTCAATCCCGAACGTTTATCACCCGGAAGGTCAATCTGAGTAATATCTCCCGTTACAATCGCCTTTGAACCAAAGCCAATTCTCGTAAGAAACATCTTCATCTGCTCAGGAGTAGTATTCTGCGCCTCATCTAAGATTATAAAAGCGTTATCAAGCGTTCTTCCTCTCATATAAGCAAGCGGCGCTACTTCTATAACTCCCTTTTCCTGATACCTCGCAAAACCTTCTCCGCCAAGCATCTCGTACATTCCATCATATAAAGGTCTTAAATACGGGTCTACTTTATTCTGAAGATCACCGGGCAGGAATCCGAGTTTTTCTCCCGCCTCCACCGCCGGACGCGTAAGAATAATTCTGCTTACTTCTTTCGCGCGGAGCGCGGTGACAGCCTTCGCAACTGCCAGATATGTCTTCCCCGTTCCCGCGGGACCGATTCCAAACACTATCGTATTATTTTCTATCGCTTCGACATACTTTTTCTGTCCGAGTGTTTTCGTCTTTATCGGATGACCCTTCGCGCTGATTGCGATACAGTCATCTCCCATCATCTTTATATCTATTCCGCCGTTTTCCTGTACCATTGTAATAGCGTACAGTACTTTTTGCTGGTCGATATTCTCCCCTCGCATTATAATCTGCATAAGCATATTAATTACTTGCCCCGCTTTATCAACCGAGTCCTCCTCGCCCGTAACACGTAGCGCGTTATCCCTTGATGCTATATTTACCGAAAGAGCCTTTTCCATCATTCTGACATTCTCATCAAAATTCCCGAACAGCGTTGATAAATCAACCCCCTGCGGCACTTCTATCTGTCTGTTTATCAAATGTTTCCTCTCCTTTGTCATCTTCAGCGCCAAGCTCTCGCTCAACTGCTATATTTTGAATAAAGTTCATTTCTAACTTCACATTTATTGTTTCATTATCGGTTTTTGTGTATTCAAGATTTTCATCTGTAAGAGTGCTTCCCAATGAAATCTCTTTTGATATTTTCGCCTCTAAATCATTTTTTGCAAAGTCCAGTGATGTTTCAACGCTAATGGGTTCACGGTTTATACTCGTTTCGTAATATGTTGTAGTATTAACCGCTATGCCGGAATATCCGAAAAATGGAATATACAGTTCATGACGTTTCTCCTTCACGTCATAGTTTTCATAATCAATTTTCTTTCCCGGCAGAGAAAAGACCTTGCCGCATATCTCTATCGCACATCTTTTCTTTCTTTTCCCCGTGGGTATTCTTGACTCGTAGTAAAGCTTATATTCTCCTGATTTTGAATGCGTTGTATATGCCTGAACCTCCGCCATTGAATGGACGTATATGTACTCTTCCGGCGAGCCTTCCTTATATGACGCGACTTTTCCCGATACAATCACATCTCCCGCCTTAACGGCATCGCCTTCGGCTGCTATTTCTTCTCCATTTTTTACTATCATTCTTTCTATAACGCCATCGCGTGAGGCGACAATATCACACGGAGTTTTTTTATCTATTATATCGGGAGGAATTGTCTGCTCGTATATTTCCACTCTCGCTTTTACACCTTCAATATACACCCATGCCCACGCAATATTATCGGTATCATTCAAAATAGCATTTTTAATCTCATACTTTTCAGGCAGCGCGCTCTTTTTTGCGCCGTTTTTAATGCCCACTCTGTCAAGCGTCGCTATAATGCTGTTTATATCGCTTCTCTCAACTCCGTTTATTTCCACAAGCCATATGCGCTGCGAAGCCGTTATGCAAAATGCCGCGCACAGTACCAGTCCTACAAGAAACATATACCGCTTTCTATAGCGCCGTATCACGCGACCAAAGCCATCTTTTTTTACTATTCTGACTCTGACTTTGCATTTTTTGACAATCCCTCTTATATTACGAAAATCTCTTGCCAAAACGCATAATTCAATACCGTTTTCACAAGGTTTTGTATTCCAAACGTCTATGCCGCGTCTAATGCATATATTTACAAATCTTTCCGCACCTTTCCCAGTTATCCTTATTATAACATATCCTTTTAGAAATTTAAAGAACTTCTTGAACATTTTTTACTCCCTTTTTTATATTTCATATTCCACCTTTGTAAAGCTTCCCGAAATCACTATATCCTCAAGCCTTATTCTGTCAATCACAAGATTTCTTCCGCATATGCGGACAATTCCCATAGGCGTGGATATACGTATTTCCCTGTCGGTGTATTCAAGTATTCCTTTATGATTTTCTATATATATTTCTTTATCTCCCGATATTGTAAGCCTGGGTATATTCATTATAACATCTTTAGGCACACCCCACAAATCGGCTACCGTTTCAGATATACGCTTTTTCATCTACATCAGCTCCTGAATATAATTTATGATTATTAAATAGTTTTAAGTACAAAAAAGTCGTCATATAATTTATTAACGCATAAGATTGGAGATTGAATAATGAAAATAAAAAAAGTGTTTATCTACCTTTTCGCCTTAGCGGCAGTTGTTCTTCTTGTCAAAAACGCTTCAGACGCTATTCTCTACGCAAAAGACGCACTGAGAATATGTGTTGAAATGGTTGTCCCGTCACTGTTTCCATTCTTTATATGTTCCGGAATACTTATTTATTCAGGCTTTTGTGAAGTGTTATCAAAGATATTTCGATTCTGCATGTATCCGCTTTTCAGAGTTAGTCCGGCGGGAAGCAGCGCTTTTATTTTAGGCATAGTAAGCGGTTATCCGCTCGGAGCAATTACAGCCGGAGAACTTTATCAAAACAGCTATCTTTCAAAAACCGAGGCGGAAAGACTACTTGCTTTTTGCAATAATTCAGGTCCGCTGTTTATTTTAGGCTCTGTCGGAATTGCGATTTATACCAATATCGGGTACGGAATCGCGCTCTACATATCACATATTCTCGCCGCGCTGACTGTCGGAATACTTTTCCGATTTTACGGAAGAAAAAAACACTGCGCGCCTGATACAAGTATGACTACTCCGGAAAGGAGCACGGGTGAAATTTTTGATATATCTTTACAAAACGGAATACGAAACATACTGACAGTCTGCGGAGCCGTCCTGTTCTTCAGCGTTATAAGCCGCCTGCTGCTTGATATTATTCCAATGAGTAATTTCACATCTTCGATAGTTTCAGGACTGATGGAATTTGTCACAGGAACAGTTAATGTGTCGCACTTATCGATTCCGACAGCCAATAAACTTATACTAACGGCTGTAATAGTGGGATTCGCAGGTATCAGCGTACATGCGCAGGTTATGGCGGTAATAGCAAAATACCGTCTAAGCCTTGCGCCATATATTGTCGGCAAGGCTCTTCACGGAATCTTTGCGGGACTTTACATGTTTATATATCTGCATTTTAATCCTATTACCACGGCTGTTTTCAAACCATCAATAAGTCTTTCCTTTGCCTCAGCATCAGCATTTGAAACAATCACGGCTATATCTGTTGTTATTATGTGTGTTATATGCGCATTAGGATTGTGTATAAGAGGATCAAAAAAGGGACACTAAATTTTAGTGTCCCTTTAGTTTGGTGGCTGTATCAGAATACAAAATCAAATTCCAAATCGCCTATACGTACTGTCTGTCCTTCCTTTATACCCATATTGATAAGTTCTTCAATAACTCCCCTGTTAAGAAGCGCTCTCTGGAAATACTGAAGGGATTCATTATCGGAAAAATTTACGCTGCCTCCGACCGCCTCAATCCACGAGCCGGAGATAACATACACTTCATTATCCCTCGTAATCTCAAAGCCCTTTTCATCTTTCAATATACATTCTTCATTCTCTATATCTATCTCAGGCTCAAATACAACAATAGGCGGAAGTTTACTCAGTTCCTCATAAGTTTTATTCATCAGTTCGGCAACACCCGCTTTAGTTGCAGCTGACATTTCAAAAACTTCTATCCCTCTCTTCTTCATTTCTTCAAGAAAAGCAGTATATGATTCTTCGTCCTGTATTATGTCAATCTTGTTTGCCGCCACAATCTGAGGCCTTTCCTCCAGTGCCATATCATATTTAGAGAGTTCCGCGTTTATTATATCAAAATCCTCTATGGGATTCCTGCCTTCGATTCCTGACACGTCAACTACATGTATAAGAATTCTCGTACGCTCAATATGTCTTAAAAACTCATGTCCCAAGCCAACACCCTCGCTTGCGCCCTCAATTATTCCCGGTATATCCGCAAGCACAAAACTTCTGCTGTCGCCTAAATCCACAACACCAAGGTTTGGTTCAAGCGTTGTAAAATGATAATTCGCAATTTTAGGGTCAGCCTTTGTTGTCATAGACAGTAAAGTGGATTTTCCGACATTGGGAAAGCCTACAAGTCCCACGTCCGCAAGAAGTTTGAGTTCAAGTATGATTTCCCGCTCATCGCCCGCCTGTCCGTTTTTGGCAAAATTAGGCGTCTGTCTTACGGCAGTTGCGAAATGTGCGTTGCCCCATCCGCCGTTGCCGCCTTTGGCAAGTATCACCTCTTTGTCAGGAACTGACAGGTCGGCTATTATACGGTTACTCTCCGCATCACGCACAACAGTGCCCTGCGGTACTTTTATAACTATATCCTCGCCCTTTTTACCCTTCTGTCGTTTTCCTGAACCGTCCGCGCCGTTTTCCGCGACGTATTTTCTCTTATATCGAAAATCCATAAGCGTTGTCATTCCGAGTTCCACTTTAAATATAACATTGCCGCCCTTGCCGCCATCGCCGCCATCAGGTCCGCCCGCAGCGACATATTTCTCACGGTGGAACGATATTGCACCGTTGCCGCCCTTGCCTGCCTTTATGAATATTTTTGCTTTATCCGTAAACATATATTTTCTCCGTTTCGTTTGTTTCTCTACATCATATCATTTACGCAAGGGCGGTGTCAATACCTATTTAACAAAATATATTACCGCTTTAAACAAATCTACGTCTGTTTCCACCGTAAATGTGCCGCCGCATCCCTCGACATAGCTTTTTACAATCGCCCCAAGTCCGCCTGAATCCATATGCGACGTTTCAGTTTCATTTCTCACCGATGATTTTTTAATAAATTTCTTGATTTTTTTACAAAGATAAGCAAAAAGCTGTTCTGAAATTTCTTTCAGAACAGCTTTTAAATTCAAAATTAATCAGCATAGACACTGCACTGTGTCTTATCTCTGCCTTTTCTTTCAAACTTAACTTTTCCGTCGATTAGTGAAAACAATGTATCATCGCTTCCGATTCCTACATTATTGCCCGGATGAATCTTTGTTCCTCTCTGTCTAACAAGAATGTTGCCGGCAAGAACAAACTGACCGTCCGCTCTCTTTGCGCCAAGTCTTTTAGACTCACTGTCACGACCGTTTTTAGTACTACCCATACCTTTTTTATGAGCCATTTAAAACACCTCGTTTCTCATTCAAATAATGATAATGCGTAAATTAAGCATTGATCTTTGTGATTTCTACTTTTGTGAAAGGCTGTCTGTGACCCTTCTTCTTACGCTCGTTCTTCTTTCTCTTCATCTTGAACACGTAAATCTTCTTAGCTTTACCGTTCTTTAGAACCTTAGCCTCAACTGTAGCGCCTGCAACTGTAGGAGCGCCAACCTTTACGTCTTCACCTTCACCTGCTATAAGCACCTGGTCAAATGTAACAGAAGCGCCTTCTTCCGCTTCAATCTTTTCAACAAAAAGTGTGTCACCTTCGCTTACCTTGTACTGCTTACCGCCTGTTACGATTACTGCGTACATCTAAATACACCTCCTCTTATATTTATGAGGACACGCTATCATAGGTACCAAAACGGCTCTGCCGTAAGGATTTAGACCTATTCTATGCGGTCACTAAGATATAATACCATAATATTCATACCTTGTCAAGCTTTTTTACTCGTCTTTTATATTTATTATAATTCCCACTGACGGTCTTGGGTACACGCACACTGTCATTTCAGGCAATCTTTCTCCTACGGCAGTTATATTTCTGATTTGCTCGACACCTACAGGATTCAAAACAAACATAATATCATACTCGCCATTTTCAACGCCTCTGTAGCATGCGTTATAACTCCTTGTCGGCGTAACAAATTCCTCGTATTTATCCTCATCTATACGCAGAACGTCATCTATAATCAGCTTATTCAGCGCCACAATGTCAAGGCGGCAGTATTCCTTGGACATTTCCGGATAGACTTCTTTTTTGATATAGTCAGTATCCTGAAGAACCATTCTGTAAAAATAATCTCCTCCGCAATATGCCGCTATTCTCGTTTCCTGTTTTACCGTTGTGATTTGTTTTATCATTGTTTCAACAAACGTTTCATCATTTGAGTCAACGATAATTTTTTCAACCTTAAAATGATCCTGCGCGTTTGCTATAAACATCGCTTCGCTGAACTTCTTCGGTATCTTTACTCCTCTATGTACAGGGAGCGCAACGAGTCCGTCAGAATTTGAATTAGACAGCGACATCATCATAAAATTATACGGCTCATTTCCTGTATGATTAGGATTATGCGCTTTCATGTAATTTCTGTATTTTAAACACGTTTCATACCTTGTCTGACCGTCTGTTATATAAAGAGACATATCCTTAAAATGCTCCACTATAAAATCAATAGTGGGTTTATATGATATTTTCCATAATTTTTGCTGAACAATCCCGTCTGACGAAAATTCCGAAGAAAACTCCTCGTCCGGTTTTTCCTCGCGCAATTCGTTCATCAAGTTATATAAATCCTTATCCTTCTCAACATACAGACAATTTATCATACTTATATCTGCGTTTGTTGCGGCAAGAAGCTCATAGCGATCTCCCATTGAAACCTCATGCAGTTTCTCACACGGCATAATAACACCGCTGCCAATGTCTTCAAGTTCAACAAGCGCGACAAAGCTTGTATTGGAATAAAGCTTACCCGATAAATCAATGGTCTGCTCATACATATATATAACAGGTTCTTGCTCGCGCACCAACACGCCTTCCTCAATCCACTCGTCAAGAAACTCCTTCGCTCTCGTAAAAGTATTACTCTCCTCCGTGTCATCATCAAACTTTTTGCCTGAGAACAAACGCACAGAATTATACTTACTCTTCTCATAAAGCGAGTCCTTATCCTCCTTTGACATGTTATAATAAGGAGGCGAAACAACAGAGCCTAAATTTTCAATTTTATCCGGATTATATCTGAATCCCGCAAATGGTTTTACGTTTGCCATATTAATACCATAACCTTTCTTTATCCAGTTAGCCAAAAAAACGTTTAAACATATTGCTACTTATATAGTATAACACTATTGCGTTTTCGTCAACATTAATTTTTGTTAAATTTTCTTTACAGTTGTTTTTTCTTCATTATTATTCAGTTATTCACTGGTTTAATCGCCGTTTTTTTATCCAATACTAACAGTGAACAATGAAATTGCGGTTAAAACAATTACTTTATATATCTTATGTATTTTAAGGAGGATAATACAATGCACAAATTTTCGGGATTTATGAAAGGTATGGCGACAGGACTTGTAGTAGGAGCGGCTGTCACCATGATAACAGACCCTATGTCAGAGCGTGATCGTCACAAAATCGCCAAGAAAACTGAAGGCATATTCAAAAATAGAGGTTCTGTTATAGACACAACTCTCGGTATGCTTCATTAAACGCATCTTTTGAAAAATGGCGTTCATGCGAACGCCATTTTTATTATTCTTCTGAAATATCTTTACCTAAATATTTCGCTACCGAATAAACGTCTTTGTCACCGCGTCCTGAAAGACAGATGACAAGAATTTCGTCCTTACCCATTTTAGGCGCGATTTTACGCGCAAGGGCAATAGCATGAGCAGACTCAATAGCGGGAATAATTCCCTCTGTACGCGACAAATACACAAAAGCGTCTACCGACTCGCTGTCAGTTATAGGATAATACTCACATCTTCCGCTTTTCGCCATAGCAGCATGTTCAGGACCTATACCGGGATAGTCCAATCCGGCAGAAATTGAATAAACGGGCATTATATTGCCTCCATTATCCTGCAAAAACAGCGATTTCATACCATGCAGGACTCCAACACTGCCGGCGGAAATCGTTGCCGCGTGTCTTCCTGTCTCAACACCGTCTCCGGCTGCCTCCGCTCCATACATCTTAACGGATGGCTCATCTATAAAATCAGCAAACATACCGATTGCGTTTGAACCGCCGCCTACGCATGCCATAACAGCGTCAGGAAGACGTCCTTCCATTTCAATTATCTGCTTTCTTGTTTCCTTGCTTATGATACTCTGGAAATGCTTAACCATCTCAGGATAAGGATGCGGACCGACAGCGCTGCCGAGCACATAAAAAGTATCGTCCGCATTAGCTGTCCACGCTCTAAGCGCCTCATTTGTAGCATCTTTCAAAGTGCCTGTTCCCGATGTCACCGGATGCACCTGCGCTCCGAGCAGATTCATTCTGAAAACATTAAGAGACTGTCTCTTTGTGTCCTCTATTCCCATATAAACATCACATTCCAGTCCCAAAACAGCGGCAAAAGTCGCTGTGGCAACACCATGCTGTCCGGCGCCTGTTTCCGCAATCACCTTCTTCTTTCCCATTCTTTTCGCAAGAAGACATTGTCCGATTACGTTATTTATTTTATGCGCTCCCGTATGATTCAAATCTTCGCGCTTAAGGTAAATTTTAGCGCCGCCTATATCCTTAGTCATTTTTTCGGCATAATAAAGAACCGATGGTCTTCCTGTATACTGTTTATGATAAAAATTAAGTTCTTTTACAAAATCCTCGTCATTCTTGTACTTATTAAATGCTTCCTCAAGATTTATCAGCGAGTTCATCAGGGTTTCTCCTGCGTACTGTCCGCCGTATTCTCCGTATCTTCCCTTTTTTTCCACTATTCTATTCTCCTCTCAAAAAACATTACTGTGCTGATTATTATATCAGATTTTTCAGCTTTTTACAAGTGCTTTGTGCAAAAAGGCTATACTATGCGATTTTTTCTTGTCGCACCGCGATCGGTTTATTGACTTTATACTGTATGCGTGGTATACTTGAAAAAGTATAAAAGGAGTTTTGTGTATGAAAAAAATCACTACAAAAAAATTAGCCATCGCCGGTTTGCTTATAGCGATAGGAGTTATATGCTCACCTCTCGCTATTCCTGTAGGCGCGTCAAAATGCTTTCCCGTTCAGCATCTTATAAATATACTTGCCGCCGTATTTTTAGGTCCTTTCTACGGCTTTACAATGGCTTTTATCACCTCGCTTCTTCGTCTTGCGGCAGGTATGGGAACACTTCTCGCTTTCCCCGGAAGTATATGCGGAGCGCTCCTGAGCGCAATTTTATATAAGCATTCAAAAAATCTGCCTTTGGCATACATAGGAGAACTTGCAGGCACAGGTATTATCGGCGCGCTTGCCGCTTATCCTATCGCGTTGTTTGTCATGGGAAAAGAGACGGCGATATTTGCTTACGCAATACCTTTTGCAATCAGCTCGGCAGGCGGCACAATTATAGCAATTTTTCTTGTTGCAGCTCTAAAGCATACACACGCTCTTGATAAGTTTCTGAGGTGAAATATATGATTTCAAAAATAATTAACAATGTAAAAACAATGCGTCCGCTTGTTCATAATATCACAAATTACGTTTCCGCGACAGACTGCGCAAATATCACCCTCGCAATAGGCGCGTCACCAATAATGGCGGATAATCCTCTTGAAGCGTACGAAGTCGCGTCCATTGCGGACGCGCTTGTTATAAACACCGGCACCATCTCGCAGCAAAGACTTGAAGCAATGCTTGCGGCGGGCAGCGCGGCAAATAAAAAAGGTATCCCCATAATCCTTGACCCTGTCGGCGCGGGTATTTCTAAATTCCGCACAAACGCGGTCAATGCGGTTATATCACAGGTAAAACCCAATGTTATTCGCCTTAACGCTTCAGAACTAAAAAGTATTTGCCTTAATAACCAAAACATCTCCGGTGTGGATTCTGACGGTATATCTGACATTCAAAGTATCACATTCTCAGCAAAACAACTGGCAAAGAAAACATGCACTGTTGTAGGTGTGAGCGGCGAAACAGATATAATCACTGACGGTTCTCGCGTTGCGATAATCCGAAGCGGTCATGAAATGATGCGCAAAATCACAGGAATGGGCTGTATGCTTTCGTCTGTTATAGGAGCGTTCACCGCGGCAAATAGCGATAATATGCTAAATGCTGTATCAGCGGCTTTCGCCGTTTACGGTCACTGCGGCAAAAAGGCATACGTCCGCGGCATTGGAGCCGCAAGCTACAAAAACAATTTTTTTGATGAAATTACCAATCCTGACACGGAGGTTTTTAAAATTGAGTATAAATAAAGAATCATTGCGTCTTTATGCGGTAACAGACAGGTCATGGCTTCACAGCAGAAGTTTGGCTGAAGACGTTGAAAAAGCTTTAAAAAGCGGTGTTACTTTGTTGCAGTTAAGGGAAAAAAATATGTCTTTGGAAGATTTTATAAAATCTGCCGAGCAAATAAAACCCATCTGCCAAAAATACAACGTTCCGCTGATTATAAACGACAATATCGAGGTTGCCAAAGCGGTTGATGCCGACGGCATACACATCGGTCAGGACGATATGTCCGCACATGAGGCACGAAAAATCCTCGGAAACAATAAAATAATAGGTGTTACTGCCAAAACTATTCCACAGGCTCAAAAAGCCGAAAGTGACGGTGCTGACTACCTTGGAAGCGGCGCAATATTCGGTACTACCACAAAAGGCAACGCAAAGAAGATGGATATTGAAACGCTGAGGAGCATAACCGGTTCCGTCAGTATTCCCGTTGTCGCAATAGGCGGAATCACAAATGAAAATATATTAAAGCTTGCGGATACAGGCATAGCGGGTGTCGCTGTAGTATCAGGTATTTTCGCGCAAAGCGATATAAATAAAGCAGTTTTGGATTTATACAGAAAGACAGGTGAAATAATATGAAAACAACACTTACTATAGCAGGTTCTGATTCAAGCGGAGGCGCGGGTATTCAGGCAGACCTTAAAACTTTTGCCGCGCACGGAGTATTCGGAATGAGCGCGATTACATCCGTAACGTCTCAGAATACTCAAGGTGTATTTGGAGTGTTCGATATTCCCTCTGATACTGTCGCGTCACAGCTTGACGCTGTTTTTACCGATATTTTTCCTGACAGCGTTAAAATCGGAATGGTATCATCAACTGAAATAGCAAAAACAATAGCTCGCAAGCTTACTGAATATAACGCAAAAAACATAGTTCTCGACCCTGTCATGGTGTCCACGAGCGGTCATACGCTTCTGCGTCCTGACGCGATAGACGCTTTGACTTCTCTCCTGTTTCCACTTGCGTACATCATAACACCTAATCTGTATGAGGCTCAGATACTATGCGGATTTGAAATACGGAATGAAATTGATATGGAGCGAGCCGCTGAAAATATATATAATAAATACAACTCAGCCGTGCTTTTAAAAGGCGGTCACCTCGCAAACACGAGCAATGATTTGCTTTACAGCGGCAGCGCGGAATGGTTTAAGGGTGAGCGAATCAATAATCCCAACACTCATGGCACAGGATGCACTCTATCCTCCGCCATCGCGGCGAATCTCGCCATCGACTGTGATATGAAAACGGCAGTCAAAAACGCAAAGTCATATATTACAGGTGCACTTTCCGATATGCTTGATTTAGGGAAAGGCAGCGGTCCATTAAATCATATGTACAAAATCAACCCTAACAGATAACAACTTGTTCTGAAATTCAAAAGGCACGGAAAACCGTGCCTTTTACTTATTATTAACCGCAATCCTTTCCGCGACCTTTATTCCGTCCACCGCGGCTGACATTATTCCTCCCGCATATCCCGCGCCCTCACCGCACGGATACAGACCTTTAATATTTGATTGCATGAATTTTTTATCTCTCACGAGCCGTACCGGCGATGATGAACGAGTTTCAGGTCCTGTAATCACCGCGCCGGAATCTGCAAAGCCTTTCAGCTTATTATCCATCTTGATTATAGCCTCACGCATTGAATCGGTCACAAATCTCGGAAAAATCTCATCAAAATTTGTCCATACCACATCAGGCTTATATGTCGGCTCAACATTATTTTTTCCGTCATTTGGTATTTTTAAAAAATCACCGACTCTTTGGCATGGCGCGTCATAGTTTTTTCCGCACATCTCAAATGCGCGCTGTTCTATTTCACGCTGAAAATACATTCCCGCAAGCGGGTCTGATGTTTTAAAATCCTCCGGAGTAACATTTACAAGCAAAGCGCTGTTAGCGTTTTTGCCGTCACGCGCAAAGTAACTCATACCATTTGTCACCACTCCGCCGTCCTCAGAAGCCGAGGCCACCACCTGACCGCCCGGACACATGCAAAATGTGTACGCTCCCCGCCCGTTTTCAAGATGAACTGCCATCTTGTAATCTGCCGCCGGAAGTTTTTTATAAAGCTTTCCATACTGGCTTTTATTTATCATTTCCTGAGAATGCTCAATTCTCGCTCCGACTGAAAAACTTTTCTGCTCCATCGCTATATTGCGCTTATACAGCATTTCAAACGTGTCCCTCGCGCTATGCCCTATAGCGAGCACAATGTTATCAGTTTCTATCTCATATGACCCGTTTTCATTCTCTGCAACTGCCGCGCATATTTTTCCGTCCGAGGTTTTTATATTGGTAAGTTTATTGGAAAACCTGACTTCGCCGCCGAGTCTTATTATCTCATTACGGATTGACGCTACCATTTTATACAGATTATCTGTGCCCACATGAGGTTTTGAATAATACAGTATTTCCTTCGGCGCACCGTGAGCATAAAACTCCTCAAGCACTTTTCTGATTCGAAAATCCTTTATACCAGTAGTTAGTTTGCCGTCCGAAAACGTTCCCGCGCCGCCCTCGCCGAACTGCACGTTCGATTCAGGATTTAAAAATCCCGCTTCCCAAAACGCTTCCACATCTTTTTTTCTGTCATCAACGCGTTTTCCGCGTTCAAGCAAAATCACCTTATATCCGTTTTGGGCGAGCGTAAGTCCGCACATGAGTCCCGCAGGACCTGTGCCGACTATAACTATAGGCTTGTTTATTGGATTCCCCTTTGGAAACACATACGGCTTTTTTTCTACTATCTGAGCGTTTTTTATTTTTTGCGCAAGCCGCTTTTCGTTATCAACTGCCACATCTACCGAATAGACATAGTATATTTCCGGCTTTTTACGCGCGTCTATTGATTTTTTTGATATTTCAAAGGATTTGACGCTGTTTACGCCAAGACGTTTTAAGACTTTTTTCTTAAGATCCGACTCTGTGTCGTCAAGTCCCATTTTTATATCCGAAATTCTTATCATATAAACTACTCCCAAAACAGAATTGACTTAATTTTATCCGCTACCGCTAAAGCAAGTTTTTTGTGCTCCTTATCGTCCATATGCACTCCGTCCAGTTCTGACGCTGACGCATACTTTGCCGCGTCCAAAAAATGTGCGTCATTATGTTTCACCATATTTTCAATACATTCGCTAAAGCGTTTTGACTCTTCTATTGCGAAAGGACTGTACTGTTCTTTAAATATTGGATTTTCCATGACGTTCTCACGCACAAGTATCGGAGAAATAACAAGAAACTCCGTCGTGTTTTTTTCGAACTTGTCACGGTATTCTTTTATGTATTCAGCTATAGTATCAGCAGTTTCTTCCGCTTTACACTTAAATTGATTAAGCAAATCATTCGTGCCAAGCATAATTATTATTAAATCAAATTCATTCTCGTTGGCAAAATAGCGTTCGCGAAACGTCACAATGCCATTAGTGTCAGGCATATCAATAACATCAAACTTCGTAGTTCTTCCGCATCGTCCGTCCTGCACAATTTCACATTCATTCATCATTTCCTGTAAAACAACGCACCAACGTCTTTCAAGCTGAGAACAATCCAAAGGATTATGACCCCATGTGTTTGAATCACCGAAACAAAGTATTTTTTTCATTATAATAACTCCTTTATAGCGGAATATATATCATCGCCGATTTCCTCTACCGAGCGAATCCCCCCGCCGCTGACACAGGGAATCTTTTTCCAGTCAAAGCGTTCCGCCACATATACGGCATTTTTATAACTCTTTTCAAGATATGAAAAATCGCTCTCATGTATATCCTTTTTACTGTCCCCATTAGCCTTATTGGCTCTGTCACGCATCAGACGCGCCCCGTATTCGGGCGGCATATCAAGAAAAATTGTGACATCAGGACGCGGAAGTTCATATATACCGTGTTCAAGTTCATCAAGCCACGCAAGAAATTTATCCTTTTCGCTTTCACTATCTATCTTACTTGCCTGATGTATAAGATTTGAAGAAACATATCTGTCCGCAATTATAATTGTATCGTTTTTATATTCTTTTCCCCAGTCTGTTCTGTATGTCGCAAAGCGATCCGCCGCAAATAAAGTCGATGTCGCATAAGCGTTTACATCTGAAGGTTTATCTCCAAAATCACCGTCAAGATACATTTTCACAAGGGTTGACGAGGGCTTGTCGTAAGCCGGAAAAGAAACCAGTTTTACTTTTTTTCCTTCAGCTTCAAGCCGTTTTTTCA
>CAJUEZ010000014.1 GCA_910585485.1 uncultured Clostridia bacterium | reverse complement strand
GGATTATTACGATATGATTATTACCGGAGATTTAGGTGTTGTCGGCTCTGATATTTTAGTCGAATTGATGCTTAAGGAGGGGTTTGATATACGCGCCAATCATAAAGATTGCGGGAAAATGATATTCGATATTGAAAATCAGGATGTACACGCGGGCGGAAGCGGATGCGGCTGCTGCGGAAGCGTATTCTGCGGATACGCGTATCATGAACTGAAGACTCATAATTTAAAAAAAATACTCGTCATGGCAACGGGAGCGCTTATGAATCCAATGGTTGTGGAGCAGGGAGAAAGTATCCCGGCGATTGCCCATGCTGTGGCGATAGAGAATTAAGGGAGGAAATCAAATGGACTATTTAAAAACGTTTATAATAGGCGGACTGATATGCGTGGTCGGACAAATATTAATCGACAAAACAAAACTCACTCCTGCAAGAATACTTGTAACATTCGTTGTTCTCGGTGTGTTTTTGCAGTTAATAGGAGTATATCAGCCGCTTGTCGATTTTTCAGGAGCCGGAGCAACTGTGCCGCTGACAGGCTTTGGATATAATTTATGCAAGGGTGTCGCTAAAGCTGTGAGCGAAAACGGTTTTCTCGGAATATTTACGGGCGGTATTACAGCTGCCGCCGGCGGTATTTCTGCCGCGCTGATATTTGGATTCCTTGTATCTGTTATTTTTAAGTCAAAACCGAAAAAATAAAAATTCGGACTGTTCAAATTATAAAAAGTGTGTTATAATTGCCATAGTATATTACAATGAACGGAGAAAGACTATGGTTGAAATAAACGGACGCACAAAACAGCTTGGAATAATCGGATATCCTGTTGAGCATACATTTTCGCCCAATATGCACAACTTCATATCCGAGACCATACATAAAAATTACGTATACGGAGCATGGAGTGTCAGCGGCGAGAATTTGGCGGCGGCGATTGAAGGGGTGCGCGCTTTGGGCATAAGCGGAATAAATGTCACCGCGCCTCATAAGGTGGAAGTGATGAAATATCTTGACTGCGTTACGGATGGAGCGAGAGAACTTGGGTCTGTAAACACGGTTGTAAACCGAGACGGAAAACTGTACGGATATAATACTGACGCGGACGGATTTTGTATGGCACTCGATAAATCCGGGGTTCAGATAAAAAACAGCAAGATTTTAATTTTTGGAGCGGGAGGAGTTACGCGCCCGACGCTTATAAGACTTATAGATAACGGCGCATTGTCCGTTACTGTATTAAACAGAACAAAAGCTAAAGCGATTGAATTGGCTGATGACATTTTAAAAACAAAAGGCTTTAATGTTGAAACGGAAGTTAAAGAGTTGTATTTTGACATTGTGATTAATACAACTTCAGCGGGAATGAAACCGCAGGAAAACGCTCTTCCGACAGACTGTATTGATGAAATAAAAGATTTGTCTTTTATAAACTCAAAAACAGCCGTTGTGGATATGATATATAATCCGGATGAAACTCTGTTTTTAAGGGAAGCGAAAAAAAGAGGAGCAAAGACTTTAAACGGATTGGGCATGCTCATATATCAGGGTGTTATAGCCTATGAACTCTTTACCGGTGAGAAGCTTCCTTCGGATATGGGTGAACGTATTAGAAGGGAGGTATTTAAAAGATGAATATAGTTCTTACAGGATTTATGGCATCAGGAAAAACGGAAATCAGCAAGGCTATAGCGGATATTTCAAAATATACTCTTGTTGATACTGATGATATAATAGTGAATAAAATGAATATGACGGTAAATGAGATATTTGAAAAATACGGCGAGGAGTATTTTCGGAAAGTGGAAAGAGAGGCTGTGTTGGAAGCGGCGGCTATGGATGACGCTGTTATTGCGACAGGCGGCGGAGTTGTGCTTGATGCGAAAAATATAGACGCGCTCAGAAAAACAGGCATAATTTTTAATCTTTCCCCAAGTTTTTCCGTGATTAAAGAGCGAATTGAAGAGGCAAGAAAAACAAGACCTCTTATGGCTAATGAGAGTGTTCAGAAAATAGAACAGCGGTTTAATGACAGGAAAAAATTTTATGATAACTGCGACTGCAAAATAAAGGTTATAAGCGGACGCGCACCAAAATCCTACGCTTTGGAAATACTGAAAACAGCAGAAGAAAAATCGAATTAAAATTAAAAGCTGCCATATGCGGAATTTAACCGACGGGCAGCTTTTGTTTTAAAATAAGCTTATTATAAAATATATAATTCCCACTATCCATGAGGCGAGAGTGCCGTATAAAATAACAGGTCCCGCAATAGTAAAGATTTTTGCGCCGACTCCAAGTACCATTCCCTCGGTTTTCGCCTCAAGAGCGGGGGAAACAACAGAGTTTGCAAATCCAGTTATAGGAACAATAGTTCCCGCGCCTGCGAATTTAGCGATTTTCGGATAAATATCAAGTCCGGTAAGCAGCGCTCCCAGAAATATAAGGACTATAGAGGTTGCCATGCCCGCCATTTCCGTATCAAGTCCGCATTTTTTAAACAAGGAAAGAATAAACTGACCTATAACGCATATAATTCCACCTGAAATAAATGCCTTTATGCAATTAGAGAACACCTTTGAATTGGGTGTTTTGAGCTTTACATACTCGTTGTATTCCTTGTTTGTCATTTCATGCTTCATTTTTATCCTCCTATCTGATTGGTGTTTTAATATAGTTTTTCACTTTTAGTAAAAAGTATGCTTTGATTGTGAACAAAAAATAAATTTTATAAAAAATCATCTCTAATAGGTTGAATTTTACATTGTTTTGATATATACTTATTTCGTACAGATATTTATGAAAGGGATGCTTTAATGTTCGGATACGTTACAATATGCCCAAATGAACTGAGTGAGGAAGATACAAAAACTTTCAAAGCGTATTATTGCGGTTTATGCAAAGCTATAGGAAAAAGGTGTTCGCACAGCACCCGCATGGGACTGAGTTACGATATAACATTTTTAGCCATAGTGCTGTCGTCTGTAAATAAAGACGCGTCTGTTCTCAAAGATAGAAAATGTCTGATTCATCCGATAAGAAAGAATATTTGTATTGAAAATGACAGAGCCGTAAATTATGCGGCTGATGTGGGTGTGATGCTTTCATACCTAAAGTGTATAGACGATTGGCACGATGAGAAAAGTATAAAGGCTATGCTGTCAATGATATTTTTTGCGCGGGGCGCGGCAAAGGCTAAAAAGAGGTATGCCGATATATATAAAAACATTAGCTCTTGCCTGGGTAAGCTTAGCGAGCTTGAAAAGGAGCGCTGTGAGGAGATAGACGAAACTTCAGATTGCTTTGCGAAAATTCTTGAGATTTTGTTCGTGCCTGATTTTATCGGGGATAAAAACGAAAGACGCGTTTTGTCGTGGCTTGGTTATAATATAGGACGATGGATTTATATTATAGATGCGTATAATGATTTGGAGAAGGATATAAAACGCGGAGATTATAATACATTTGCCTGCAAATATCCCGATAAAAGCGCGGAGGAGATAAAGGACACGATAAGAAGAAATCTTGATATTTCATTGCTCCTTACGCTTGAAAACGCTTCTTCCGCCTATGAGTTAATGACGGTGCGAAAAAATAAGGAAATATTGGATAATATCATATACACTGCTTTAAAAAGAAAACAATACAGTATTTTAGGAGAGAAAGATGAATCCATATGAAGTATTGGGTGTCAGCGAGGACGCCGATGAGGAAACTATAAAAAAGGCGTACAGGACGCTTGTAAAAAAATATCATCCCGATAAGTATGTCAACAATCCTCTTGCTGACTTGGCGGATGAGAAGATTAAAGAAATAAATAAAGCTTATGATATGCTTATAAACAGGAAAAGTACATCGGGTTCAGGGTATAACGCTAATACTTCTTACAGCGGAGCAACCGGTGACGAAGCTTTTAGAAAAGTCAGGGAACTTATGACTCAAAACAAACTTCAAGAGGCGCTGACTTTGCTTAATTCACTGCCTAGAACGGCGGAGTGGTATTATCTTGCCGGACGCATGCGTATGCAGGTGGGATGGTATGACCAGGCAGTAACCTTTATGCGTACGGCTGTGAATATGGAACCGACTAATGAAGAGTATAGAAGCGCGCTTGAAAATGTATTGAACAGAACAAGAAATTATTCAACGACCGGCGGCGGTAGAGCGATGGGAACATGTAAGCCGTGTGATTGCTGCACAACATGTATGTGCCTCAATTGCATGTGTTGCTAATTTTTAATAGATTGGAGAAGAATAAATGAGTAAAGAACAGCATATAACCTCAATAGGAGGACAGGCAGTAATGGAGGGCGTTATGATGAGAGGTCCTTACAAAACGGCTGTCGCAGTGAGAAAACCCGATGGTGAAATTGAGCGAAAGATAGAGGAAAACGGAACAAAGACGCGAAATGCTGTTTTTAAACTTCCCATAATAAGAGGCTGTGTGAATTTTATTGACAGTCTTGTTATTGGAATGAAGGCGCTTATGTATAGCGCGGAGTTTGTGGATATTGAGGAAGAAGAAGGAGAGCAGAAAAGCAAATTTGACAAATGGCTTGATGATAAATTCGGGGATAAAATAAAAGATATTGTAATATATGTTTCAATCGCTATATCACTTGTATTTAGTATAGCGTTGTTTATGATTCTTCCCACGTTTCTCACAAAAGGCGCGGAAAGACTGGGTTCTTTAATTCCTGCTGTATCAGCGGTGACAGAGTCTCATTTATTCACAAGTATTTTTGAAGGCATAATCAGAATGGCTATATTTATAGGATATTTGGCTCTTGTGTCACAGATGAAAGATATAAAAAGAGTATTTGAATACCATGGCGCGGAACATAAAACTATAGCCTGCTATGAAGCGGGCGAGGAACTTACTGTTGAAAACATTAAAAAGTATAAGCGTTTTCACCCAAGATGCGGAACAAGCTTTTTGCTGTTTGTAATGATAGTAAGTATACTGCTTTTTGCGCTGCTTCCGAAAGTGGATATGGTCATATTGAGAGTTCTTATGAGACTTGCTCTCCTTCCGGCAGTGGCAGGTATTTCTTATGAGATAATAAAACTTGTGGGACGCAGCAAGAGTAAGTGCGTAACATGGTTGTCAAAACCGGGATTGTGGCTTCAAAAGCTGACAACCCGCGAGCCTGATGACAGTCAGATTGAAGTGGCTATAGCGTCAATGGAACCGTGTATACCTGAGAATAAAGAGGATGACAGATGGTAATTTCTGAAACTGTGCTGTCCGCGGCGAAACTGCTTGCTGAAAACGCGCGCTTTGAGGCGGAACTTATAGTGATGAATGTTCTTGGAATATCAAGAAGCGAGTTGGTTTTGCACGGAAAAAGTGAAGTCACAGCCGACGAGCACGAAAAAATAATTAAGTTTGCAAATCGGCGTAAATCAGGTGAACCGCTGCAATATATACTCGGAGAGTGTGAGTTTATGTCGCTGCAATTTAGTGTTTCGCCGGGAGTGCTTATTCCGCGTGCAGACACAGAAACTCTTGTAGAAACAGTGATAGAAAACTGTGAAGATAGCATGAAAGTCATTGATATATGCTCGGGCAGCGGGTGTATAGGGATAAGTATCGCGCATTACGTGAAAGACATTCTTGTTGATATGGTTGACATAAGCGATAAGGCAGTTGAAACAGCGAAGAAAAATATTGCCGCAAATGGTGTGGGTGAAAGAGTAAAAGTAAAAAAAATGGATATACTTAATGAATATCCTTTGGAGAAATATGATATTGCAGTGTCAAATCCGCCTTATATAGAGACGGAAGTTATAGACACTTTGCAAACAGAAGTTAAAGATTATGAGCCTCTTATAGCTTTAGACGGCGGAAATGACGGGCTTATATTTTACCAGCGAATCATTGATACAGCTTCCAATTTTTTGAAAAATAACGGTCTTCTTGCTTTTGAAATAGGCTATAATCAGGGAGAATCGGTTAAAGCGATGATGAGCGAGAACTTTAAAAATGTGGAACTGATAAAAGATTTGTGCGGAAATGACAGAGTTGTAATCGGAAGATTAAAATGAAAGGGTGAAAAAAATGAAAAGAGTGGGTATTTTGACAAGCGGGGGAGATTGTCAGGGACTTAATGCAGCAATACGAGGAGTGGCAAAAGGACTTTATGAGGAAATTGACGATGTTGAAATATACGGAATACAGAACGGTTACGCGGGACTGATTCACGGTGATTATAAAAAAATGAACAAGTCAGACTTTTCCGGGATTTTGACGGTAGGCGGAACTATCCTCGGCACATCTCGTCAGCCGTTCAAGATGATGCGTGTAAAAGAGGATGAGAACAGTATAGACAAGGTTCAGGCGATGAAGGAACATTATAAGGAAATGAAGCTTGACTGCCTTGTGATTCTCGGAGGAAACGGAACGCATAAAACGGCAAATCTTCTCAGAGAGGAAGGTCTTAATGTTGTTTCAATGCCCAAAACAATAGATAATGACGTATGGGGAACTGAAATGACATTTGGTTTCCAGAGCGCTGTGGACATAGCAACACAGGTAATAGACTGCATTCATACAACAGCGACATCACATGGACGTATTTTTATAGTTGAGGTGATGGGGCATAAAGTGGGTTGGCTGAATTTGTATGCGGGTATGGCAGGCGGAGCCGATATTATTCTTCTTCCGGAGATACCGTATGATATAAATTCTATTGCCAAGGTGATTGAAAAGAGAGAACAGGCGGGTAAAAGATTTTCAATTTTAGCCGTTGCGGAGGGCGCGCTTTCAAAAGAAGAGGCTCAGCTTAAAAAGAAAGAATTTAAGGCTCAGCGCGCGTCTATGCCGTATCCGTCAATTTCATATAAGATAGCTAAGGAACTTGAAGATTTAACCGGTCATGAAATAAGAGTGACTGTTCCGGGACATTTTCAGCGCGGCGGAAGTCCGTGCGCTTATGACAGGGTTTTATGCACGCGTTTCGGCGCGGCAGCGGCAAGGCTTATTAAGAATGGCAAGTATGGATTTATGGTGGCTTTGCAGAATGAAAAAATAGTGCCCGTACCGCTTGAAGAAGTCGCGGGTAATCTTAAGAAGGTGCCGGTGGACAGCGATATTATTGAGGCGGCAAAGGAAATCGGAATATCATTCGGCGATTAAATTTATTTATCAATTTAGGGGGAGTAACATGGACAGAATACAAAAAGCGCTTGACTTATTCAAATCAGGATGTAACTGTTCACAGTCTGTTATATGCGCGTATAGCGATGTGTTCGGTATGAATCATAATGACGCTATGCGCGTAAGCGAGGCGTTTGGCGGCGGAATTGGACGTATGCGTCTAACCTGCGGAGCGGTAAGCGGTATGTTTATGCTTGCCGGACTCAAATACAGTAAGGGCATTCCCAAGGATTTAGGGACGCGTACTAAAGTATATGATACTGTTCAAAAAATGGCAAAAGCGTTTCAAGAAAAGAACGGCTCGATAATTTGCGGTGATCTATTAGGGGTACACAAGCCTAAAGATACGGGAGCAGTGCCTACAGTACGCGACAGCGAGTTTTACAAAAAGCGTCCTTGTCTGGGATGTATTGAGGATTGCGCAAGGCTTGTTGAAGAATATTTAATGGATTAAAGCGGATTTTATCCGCTTTTTTTGTCCTAAAACGTCGTTTTTTTACTTTTTATTTCTCGCCTTAGGAATAATTAAACTTTCTTTGAAAAGAATATAGTTATTGATAAAAGGCAGGAGGAAATATAATGAACTCAGTGATAATGATAACGCAGTTATTCTTTACGCTTGTGATAGGCATGTATTTTTTGACGAGGTTAAAAGTGGAGAAGTCAGATACGCGTACAATAGAGGAAAATTCAAAAAAAGCGGCGGGGCATTTGAACGCGATGCGCAGAATACGTTTGTCCGAACCTATGACAGAGAGTGTAAGACCACAAAAATTTTCAGAGATAATTGGACAGGAGGATGCTGTTAAGGCGATAAAAGCGGCATTGTGCGGCTCTGACCCGCAGCATGTCCTGATATACGGACCGGCGGGAGTGGGAAAGACAGCGGCGGCGCGTCTTGCAATGAAATGCGCTAAAGAAAGCGAGGGAACCCCGTTTAGGCGTGACGCGAGATTTATAGAGGCAGACTCGACTATAATGCGATATGACGAGCGTTCCATAGCCGACCCGCTTATCGGTTCGGTGCATGACCCGATATATCAGGGCGCGGGAACGCTTGGCGCGTCCGGAGTACCGCAGATAAAAGAGGGCGCTGTTTCCAAAGCGCATGGAGGCATATTGTTTCTTGATGAGATAGGAGAACTTCCGTCAGTGCAGATGAATAAGCTTTTGAAGGTGTTGGAAGATAGAAGGGTTATGTTTGAGAGTTCGTATTACAGTGAAACAAACAAAGATATTCCCGAATATATTCATGATATATTTAAAAACGGAATTCCTGCCGATTTTCGTCTTATCGGAGCGACAACAAGAAAACCGGAGGAAATCCCGGAGGCAATCCGTTCAAGATGCGTGGAGATTTATTTTAATCAACTTACGAGGGAAGATTTGAAGAAAATTATAAATAATTCCATTCATCAGATGAATATAAATATAGATAGCGGAGCGGTTGAACTTATATCTCGCTATGCAAAAAACGGCAGAGACGCGGTTAAAATACTTCAGATGGCGAAAAATACGGTCAGACTGGAGAGAAGGAACTGCATAACCGTAAATGATGCCGCATGGACGTTGAATGCCTGCCGTTATACAAGCGGTATGTATTTTGAGGGGAAGGAAAAGATTGTAGATATTTCTGTTATAAAGCCAAAAGAAAAAAACAGTTGAAAAATATATAAAAAGATTATATAATAGTAATATTGCAGTATATTTTAAACTATAGGAGTGAATGTGATTGGAAAAAGAACTTAATTATATACCTGTAGTACCAATGCGCGGAATGGTACTCTTTCCGCATATGGTATTGAATTTTGACGCGGCGAGAGATATGTCGGTAAAAGCGCTTGAAGCTGCCGTTGCAAGTGACTCGATAGTGTTTTTGACAGCGCAGAAAGATATAAATAAAGAAAAACCTGAGATAGAAGACTTATACGATGTGGGAACTGTCGCGGTTATAAATCAGGTAATGCGTATGCCGGGAGGAGTTATACGCGTAATAGTAAAAGGCTTAAGAAGAGGAATTATTAGTGATTCGGCTTTTGACGGAGCGTTTTTGAAGGCGCAGATACAGGAATATGACGAGACATTAGAGGATTACACGGAGAAAACACCTGTTAGGGAAGCGTATAAACGACGTCTGAAAAAAACATATGAGGAATATTTTTCTCAAAACCCTAAGCTTACAGCGGATAACTTTATGCTCGTCATGAGCATGGAAAGCCTTGGCGAACTTTGCGATACCGTTGCAGCGGGAGTTGACATGGGTGTTGAAACAAAGCAGAATCTTCTTGAAACCTTTGACGTGTGCGAGCGTGTGGAAACGCTTATTATCGCGCTTCAGAATCAGTTTGAGGTACTCAAGATTGAGCAGCAGATTGCGAGAAAAGTCAAGGAAAGAATTGATAAAAATCAAAGAGAATATTACCTTCGCGAACAGCTTCACGTGATACAGGACGAATTAGGAGACGGTGACTCCCTGAAAGCTGAGGTTAAGGAAGCAACAGAAAAGATAAAGAAACTGAAAACATCAAAAGAGACGAAGGAAAAACTATTAAAAGAAGTTGACCGATTCTCCAAGATGGCGCCTTCCTCATCGGAAAGTTCAGTTTTGAGAAATTATCTTGACACAGTACTGGAAATGCCGTGGAACAAACTGTCCAAAGAAAGCTTTGATATAAAAAAAGCGGAAGACGCATTAAACCGTGACCATTACGGACTTGAAAAAGTAAAGGAACGGGTTATGGAATATCTTGCTGTGCGTCAGATGACAAAGGGTAAAAACGGTACTATTCTATGCTTTGTAGGACCTCCGGGTGTTGGAAAGACATCAGTCGCTAAATCAATAGCGGGAGCGTTAGGCAGAAAATATGTAAGGATTTCACTTGGAGGCATACATGATGAGTCTGATATAAGAGGTCACAGAAAGACGTATATCGGAGCCATGGAAGGAAGAATAATGGCGGCGATGAAAGAGGCAAAGACAAAAAATCCTCTGATATTGCTCGATGAAATAGATAAAATGGGTGTTGACTATAAGGGAGATCCGTCAGCGGCGCTTTTGGAAGTGCTTGACTATGAGCAGAACTCGACATTTAGAGACCATTATCTTGAAGTGCCGTTTGACTTGTCGCAAGTGCTGTTCATAACAACCGCTAACACCCTGGATACAGTTTCAAGACCGCTTCTTGACAGAATGGAGATTATTGAACTTTCGGGTTATACAAGTAATGAAAAATTTTACATAGCAAAGGATTATCTTGTCAAGAAATCGCTCAAAAATAATGGTCTTGATGAAAAACAGCTTATTATATCAGACAGCGTGATAAAGTCTGTGATTGAGCATTATACGCGTGAAGCGGGTGTGAGAAAACTGGAAGGACAGATTGGCAAGATTTGCAGAAAGGCTGCAAAGCAGCTATTAGAGTCCGGGAAGAAATCAATCAGAGTCACTGAAAAAAATCTTCCCGATTATCTCGGTAAAAAGCGATATAACTTTGACATGATGAATAAGCGTGATGAAATCGGCATCGCGCGCGGACTGGCATGGACATCGGTGGGAGGAGAAACGCTTTCTATTGAAGTTAATGTAATGCCGGGCACCGGAAAAACGGAACTTACGGGAAAACTCGGAGATGTTATGAAGGAAAGCGCGAAGGCGGCGATAAGCTACATACGCGCCAATTCAAAAACTCTCGGCATAAGCGAGAATTTTCATAAAACAAAAGATATACATATTCATGTGCCTGAGGGCGCTGTGCCCAAGGACGGCCCATCTGCCGGCATAACTATGGCGACCGCCGTAGTATCAGCACTTACAAAAAATCCTGTGAGAAACGATATAGCTATGACAGGCGAAATTACCCTTCGGGGAAGAGTGCTTCCGATAGGCGGACTTAAGGAAAAATCTATGGCAGCATACCGCGCGGGAATCACAGATATAATAATACCGGAGGATAACAGACCTGATATTGACGATGTGCCGCCGGAGATAAGAAAGAAAATTAATTTCATACCTGCGAATAATATGGACACAGTGCTTGAAAACGCGTTCAGATAAATTCGGGTAAAAATTCGATAGGAGATAACTTTATGAATATACATAATGTAAGTCTTACTGTTTCAGCGGTGAGGCCAAATCAGTATCCGACAACCGGATATATGGAATTTGCGTTTGCCGGAAGGTCAAATGTAGGCAAATCCTCCATGATAAATAAGCTTCTCAACAGAAAATCTTTGGCGCGCGTCTCAGGAACACCCGGCAAGACGGCAACAATCAACTTTTATAATATAGACGACACCATTTATCTTGTGGATCTTCCCGGCTACGGCTATGCTCAGCGGTCAAAGTCAGAAACAGAAAAATGGGGAAAAATGATGGAAGATTATCTTGCTAATCGTGAGCCGTTGGTGCAGACCATTCTTCTTGTAGACAGCCGTCATAAGCCTACTAAGGATGATATTACAATGGCGGATTGGATTCGTCATTATCATGATAATCTTATTGTTATAGCGACGAAAATGGATAAGCTTAAGAAAAAAGAGATTGAACCGAATCTTGAAAGAATATGGGAAACGCTTGAAATGGGAGAGGATGACTTGCTTGTGCCATTTTCAACTCAGGACGATGAGGGCAAATGCTCCGTGTGGGACATGATTGAAATGATGCGCGCCGGCGAGTTGTTTCCTTATGAAAGTGAAGAAGATTCAGAATAGAATAAGTCCACCCATCGGGTGGATTTGTTTTTCAGACACTATTGATTAAATGGGACTAATTAGTGAAATTTAAAATTAAGGATATAAAAGGAGGATAAGAAATTGAAAAAGATATTATTAGTCTTAGCTGTTTTATGCGCTGTGGGAATGAGCGCGAGCGCGGCGGATATGACCTTTAAGAATGAAGGCGGCGGAAAGTGGATTTACTGTAATAATCCGGAAGGGATAAGAAATTGTGATTTGATGAACAGTGATGAGAATCCCGCCTCGTACATAATGAATAATGAAAATTTAGAACCTGACTTGTATGATTTCCTTATTTGTCATATTAACGGCACAGACACAGACGGAGGCTATGGAAAAGGCTACAATATAGAACTTGACGTGGAACTTACGGCAGTGGAAGACAGTGAAATTACAATAAACAAAGCTTTTTTTGAAACAGTTACAGACGAGGCTTTTATTTACAGTGACGGAACGTGGGCAAAGGAAATGAATAAGGTCGGATGTCTGCATGGACTCGCATCGTATTTAGGGGTAAATCTTACTGAACTTAACGGTTCATGGCTGTATGAAGCTCAGCATTATGAACCCGTGACTGTTGAAATAAAAAAAGGTGAAACTGTATGGCTGAGCCAATATATGGATAATTATACGCCTATCGCTTTTCATAAGCCGGCGCAGATAATCGGACAGATGTCCATTAATTCGGGCAAAATGAATTTTAATGTTGCCGCGTTTAAGTCGAACGAAGAAATCGGTGACAGAAGCGCTTTTGACCCTGAGGCGATGTTTGGTAAATACGTTTATACCCGTACACAGAAAGGAATAGCGGATACTCTTCCAAAAGTCAGCGTGAATCTTGAATATACTATTGATAACAGCGTGAAAGACGGAGATTATATTCGCAATATGGTATATAATCAATACAAAACCGAAGGTTATCCGACAAAGGCATGGTGCAGTCATTTGAATCCTCAGGATGATATTTGGTCCAAGGATATAGCGGTTCAGTCTGATTTGCTTACACTTAGATATAAGGATGACGCAAAGCTTGAATATTACGGTTCAAAGGTGAAAGCGAAAGATAAAGACAATGTTTGGATATGGGACCCGTTCCATAGTGACACAACAAGTTATCAGGGACCTGTCACATGGTATAACGAAGAAGAATACGTACCAAACTATATGCTTTCCGAAAAACGCAGCAATCAGGGTTACGCTTGCAGTATGGGAAATTACGGAGTGACAGAAACATATAACTTAAAAGTGAAAAATACAACCAATACGGATAAATATTTTGAATATGAGACTGAGACAGCCTCAAATATTGCCGTGTATGTAGAGGATGAGAACGGAAAGCACAGCGGTCTTTTAAAGGGCGAGAGTTATCCGGCAACCAAGAATACCATGGCAAGCGTGCTTATAAAAGCGAACAGTGAAAAAGAATTTTCAATCAATATGGTGCTTCCGATAAATTATGTTGGAGGAATAAGAAACTCTTTCCGCATAGATAGTGAAAGTCATGTCGGAAAGACATATGAGGACTACATGAAAGAACCGAGAGCAAAAAAAGGACCTATTACCACAGGAGTTCTTGCGAGCGAGGTAAAGGACGACCTGTCGCAGGAAGTAAAGGATATAATACGCGGAAATTACGATTCTTATGAGCTTGTAAAAACAGATACAGGCTATATGCTGAGATGGATTGAGTGGGACGGAAGTCCGTATTATTACACTGCGCAGTGGGATATGGTTAAGACGATTTATTACCTTGATGAGAATTACAATATAGTCGATCGATATGATTTTGATAAGCTTGCACGTTTGGGATTGTTTTATGACGGATATTATTATATCGAGGATGCGGACGGAAATCGGTATAAGTCGAAAGACGGACAGGTATGGGAAACCTATACAAATCGTATGCCCGTGACTGAGATAACATTTGAAAATTCTCAGCCGTCACCTTGGGCGCAAAAAGAACTTGAGCGTGCATACGCTCTTAATGTCGCGCCGTATCGTATGAAGGATAAAATGGTATATACAGATAATATGAATCGCGAAATGTTTTGTGACATTCTTGCGAGTATGCTAAAGCTTAAGGATAAGCTTCCGGAGGCGGGAGAGGAGCAGTTTACAGACACAGATAATGAAAATGTGGCAAGACTTTGGAATGCCGGAATTATATCAGGGTATGATGACGTCACTTTCGGACCGCAAAATTCCATAACACGGGAGGAAGCGGCAATGCTTTTGTATAAAGCGGCAATGTATATGGGATGTGACGATTTTTACGAGGATTACAGACTGTCGGATTATACATATGCCGATGAAAATGATATAGGAGACTGGGCAAAGGAAGCTGTTTATCAGATGAATAAAATTTCCGTTATGTCAGGCATGGAGAACGATATGTTTGCTCCGAAGGGTAACTATACAAACGAGCAGTCAATCGCTACAATTATGAGGCTGTATGACGCGGTATAGCGTATATATAAAAGCAAGAAGAGACTATGTCTCTTCTTTTTTTTGTTGTATTTGCATAATATAACTCAAAATGTAAAAAACAACCTTGACATTTTGAACAAATCATGATATATTATATAAATAAAAAATAGGCTGCGTGGTGGATAACGGCAGTTTATGTGGAAAAGGAGAAAAAACAATGAAAATTAAAAAGCTATTGGCTGTTCTGACAGCAGGAACTTTGGCGGCGACTATGCTTGCCGGCTGCGGAAACACAAATCAAACAGGCAAAACATATAAGATTGGCTTATGCCAGCTTGTTCAGCACGTTGCTCTTGATAAGGCTACAGAGGGATTTCAGGATGCTTTAAAAGAAAAATTGGGCGATAACGTTAAGTTTGACCTTCAGAATGCGTCAGGCGACAGCGCGACATGCGCGACTATTGTAAATCAGTTTATCGCTTCAGGAGACGACTTGATTTTTGCTAACGCTACTTCCGCGCTTCAGGCTGCAGCTGCGGCAACCGCGACAACTCCTATTGTCGGAACATCCATCACAGATTATGCCACAGCTCTTGATATAAAAGACTGGACAGGAAAGACAGGAATGAATATCACAGGTACAGCTGACCTTGCTCCGCTTGAAGAACAGGCTGCTATGTTTAAGGAACTTCTTCCCGAAGCAAAGAAAATTGGTCTTCTTTATTGCTCAAGCGAGGCTAACTCAAAGTATCAGGTGGATATAGTTTCATCTGAACTTGAAAAGCTTGGATATGAATGCAAGGAATACGCTTTTGCGGATTCAAACGATGTTGCAGCGGTTACACAATCCGCGTGTGATAACAGTGACGCTCTTTATATACCGACAGATAATACTGCCGCTTCAAACACGGAAATTATCGCTAATATCGCGAATCCTGCAAAAATTCCTGTAATAACAGGCGAGGAAGGCATTTGCGAAGGCTGCGGAATCGCGACTCTTTCAATTTCATATTACAGTATAGGAAAAGTTGCCGGCGAAATGGCATATGAGATTCTTGTAAACGGCGCTGATCCTGCTAATATGGATATTAAATACGCTGATCAGCTTACAAAGAAGTATGTAAAGGAACGCGCTGATGAACTTCAGATTGCTGTACCGGAAGACTACGAGGAACTTTAATAATACTCAACTGTCTTTAACATAATGTATGAAATTGCAATGGGGCGGATCGCTTCATTGCAATTTTTAGGAAAGGAAGAATAAACAAATGATTGGACTTATTAACGCATTGCCGGGAGCGGTGGCTCAGGGAATCATATGGGGCATTATGGCAATGGGCGTGTATATTACATTCAGGATTCTTGACGTTGCGGACTTGACCGTAGACGGCTCAATGGCGACGGGCGGAGCGGTTATGGTTGTAAGCATGACTATGGGTATGAATGTTTGGGTTGCGATGCTGATGGCGCTTGTGGCAGGATGCCTTGCGGGACTTATAACGGGAATTTTTCATACTAAATTTGGAATCCCGGCGATTCTGGCAGGAATACTTACTCAGCTTATACTTTATTCTGTAAATTTAAAAATCATGTCACAGAGGTCAAATATTCCGTTATCAAGCAACAACTATAAGATTCTTATTTCTTTGAGATACTTACAGAGCGCAATCGTTGTTGGATTGGTTTTTGTGGTAATTATAATTGCCGTTATGTACTGGTTTTTCGGAACAGAGATGGGACATTCTCTCCGTGCGACAGGGTGTAATCAGCATATGGCGAGAGCAAACGGCATAAACACAGAGCGAAACAAAATTATAGGACTTGTAATTTCAAATGCTCTTGTCGCTTTATCAGGCGCTCTTTTAACCCAGTATCAGGGTTTTGCGGATATAAATATGGGAAGAGGAGCGATAGTTATAGGTCTTGCCGCGGTTATTATAGGCGAGGTTATTTTTGATAGGATATTCAAAAATTTTGCGCTGAAGCTTTTGGCGGCGGTTATGGGCGGTGTTATTTACTATATAGTAATCACATTGGTATTGCGTATGGGACTTAACGCAAACGATTTAAAGATGTTTTCAGCGCTGGTTGTCGCGGTATTCCTCGGAATCCCGTACTGGAAGCGTAAGATGGCGGAGAAGAAAGTAACAAAGGAGGCTGTCTGATGCTTAAGATTAACAGTATATATAAAACCTTTAACAAGGGAACTATAAATGAAAAGCGCGCTTTAAACGGCGTTGATTTAGAATTGAATGAAGGCGACTTCGCCACTGTAATCGGCGGAAACGGCGCGGGAAAGTCAACTCTTTTAAACAGTATATGCGGAGTGTTCAGAGTAGACAGCGGAAGCATAGTTATTGATGATGTTGATGTTACGCGTCTGTCCGAGCACAAGAGAGCAAAATATCTCGGGCGAGTTTTCCAGGACCCAATGATGGGAACAGCCGCTGATATGTGGATTGAGGAAAATATGTCGC
Organism: uncultured Clostridia bacterium; assembly: GCA_910585485.1. Lineage (GTDB taxonomy): Bacteria > Bacillota > Clostridia > UBA1381 > UBA1381 > Hominilimicola. The sequence continues at coordinate 32,395 of CAJUEZ010000014.1, read as the reverse complement.
TTGCGTTCCGCCGCGGAAAAAAACGCGGACTTAAATGGGCAATAACCAATAAAGAACGCGCAATGTATAAAGAGATGCTGTCAATGCTCGGACTGGGTCTTGAAACCCGTCTTTCGAGTAAGGTGGGACTTCTTTCAGGCGGACAAAGACAAGCTTTGACACTGCTTATGGCGGTAATGCAAAAGCCTAAACTGCTTCTTTTGGATGAGCATACGGCAGCGCTTGACCCGAAAACTGCTGAAACTGTTTTAGACCTTTCGGAAAAATTTATTACAGAGGGTAATCTCACAACGCTTATGATTACTCACAACATGAAAGACGCAATCGCGCACGGCAACAAGCTGATAATGATGCACGAGGGAAGAATTATTTACAGCGCGAGCGGTGATGAGAAGAAACAGCTGACAGTTGATGATTTGTTAAAGAAATTTGCTGATTTAAGCGGTGAAGAATTTGCAAACGACAGGGCTTTGTTGGATAAATAAATCATAGAAAAAACAGACAATAGCGATAAATATTAAAACCGCGGCATGTGCCGCGGTTTTTTGCTTTTAAAGTTATTATTTGCGAGTAAGACGTATTCTGTCAGCAACCATAGCGATAAATTCGGAATTAGTCGGTTTTCCTTTGCCTGTATGAATCGTGTATCCGAAAATCTCGTTCATTATTTCAGGCTTTCCTCTGCTCCATGCCACCTCTATAGAATGTCGGATTGCTCTTTCAACTCTGCTTGCGGTAGTGTTATACGCTTTCGCAATCTCAGGATATAGCTGTTTTGTTATGAAATTAAGTAAATCCATATTTTCAACGACCATCATTATAGCGCTTCTTATATACTGATAGCCCTTGATATGTGCGGGTACGCCAAGTTCGTGAATGAAATCTGTAACAACCGTTTCCAGATCCGCTTCAGTATTTTTATCGGGAAGCGATGCGGATACTGCTGTGGAGGGGATGGCTGAAACTTTTGCGGTAACGGAGGTTATATCTCTTATAACCTCGCATATTCTTTCACTGCTTTGAGGTTTTAAAAGACAGTAAACCACGCTCGGATTCACAGACGCGGCCATGTTTATTGCAATGGAAGAGATGGAATACACAACAATCTTGGGTTGTTTGATCAAAGGTGACTTTTGCAGCTTTTTCAGCACGCCTATCCCGTCAAGCTTGGGCATTACTAAATCTAAAATAACAACATCAGGATGTGTTTCAAGTATAAGCGCATAAGCTTCTTCGCCGTTGTAGGCAACGGCGGCAACCTCCATATCTGTCTCACCCTTGATATAGGTGGAAAGCTCGCTTGTTACGTCTTCGTTATCGTCCGCAATCAGAACAGATATTTTTTTGTTCATAAAATTAGTCCTCCTATCTTATATATAACAAAATCTTATCAATAACCAGTAATATGTAAATATTTCCAGTACATGTAATATACTACCATATTATGTAAATAAAATCAAGAGTTTTTTCAAAATTTTTCCATAAAAAATAATTTATAGACAATTAAGGTGTAAAAAAGGCAAAAAAAGAAGTCAAAAAGGCAGATAAAAAGCGGCTCTCCTGCCGGAAGCCGCTTTTTGTTTTTAGGTTGTAGAATTAGTCACACATACATGTAACGATAACGATAATGATAAGAACCCAAAGAATCATATCAAGATCAAAGTTGCAGCCGCCATTGCAGCTGTTATTTCTTTCACAGCATTCTCCCATTGTGAGTTCCTCCTTTCAATGTTTTGTAATATATATTATGATTAATTAAATAATTTTGCATTTTGTCCGCATGTTTTACTTGAATTTTTTATAGAAATAGGTTACAATAGGAATAGTGATATTTTCTTGAGGAGGTAATCTTTTGGAAAGAAGGAAAATAGAGAGAATTAACGAGCTTGCCAAGAAGTCAAAAACGGTCGGACTTTCCGAAACGGAAATTGCCGAGCGCGATGCTTTGCGAAGGGAATATCTTGATGCCATACGTCAGAATTTCAAGCAGACGCTGGACAGTATTGAAATAATTGATAAAGGAGAATAAAAAATGTCACTTATAATTCCTGAAAACTATAATCCGAGTCTTGATGGCAGAGAAACGGAAAGAGCAATAAAATTCATAAAGGATACATTTCAGCATGAAATAATCGCGGCGCTTAATCTGCAAAGAATATCCGCTCCGCTTTTTGTGCGTCCTGAGACAGGTCTAAATGATAATCTTAACGGTGTTGAAAGACCGGTAAGTTTTGACGCGCCGTGTATAGGCGGAGCAAATCTTGAAATAGTACATTCTTTGGCGAAATGGAAGAGAATGACTTTGGGAAGATACGGATTTAAGTCCGGAGAGGGTTTGTATACAGACATGAACGCTATAAGACGCGACGAGGAGGTTGACAATCTTCACTCCATGTATGTTGACCAGTGGGACTGGGAAGCTGTTATAAATAAGTCTGACAGAAACCTTGATACTTTAAAGGACTTTGTCAGAAGAATTTATACCGCTATGAAATCTACTCAGAGTAGAGTATGCGGCAAGTATGCGAACATCGCAAATAATTTTCCTGAGGAAATTACGTTTATAACAACTCAGGAACTTGAGGATATGTATCCTGACCTTGAACCGAAGGAAAGAGAAAATAAGCTGCTGCGTGATAAAAAGGCAGTATTTTTAATGCAGATAGGCAAGGAACTTAAATCGGGTAAGAAACATGACGGCAGAGCGCCTGACTATGACGACTGGGAACTTAACGGTGATGTACTTATATATTATCCTTTGCTTGATATGGCATACGAACTTTCAAGTATGGGTATAAGAGTTGATGAAGACTCGCTTGTTTCGCAGGTAAAGATTGATGGCTGCGAGGAACGTCTTGAAATGGAATTTCATAAGAAGCTTGTAAATAAGGAACTTCCTTATACAATAGGCGGCGGAATAGGACAGTCGAGACTTTGTATGTTTATGCTTGGAAAGGCGCATATAGGCGAGGTACAGTCTTCGGTATGGCCGGATGATATGCGCGTGGAATGTAAAAAACACAGAATTAATTTACTATAAATCGAAAGGATAAAATTTAGAACTATGAAAACAGTTATAAAGAGTTTGTACAGAAAAACGGACGAATACGGTGAGAAGAAAGTAACGGTGTCAGGTTGGATAAGAAATATCCGAATTTCAAAGAATTTTGGATTTATTGAACTTAATGACGGAAGCTTTTTCAAGAATTTGCAGATAGTGATTGAAGCGGATAATCTTGACAATTTCTCGGAACTCGCAAAGCTGAATATAGGTTCGGCAATAACCGCTGAAGGAATCCTTGCTTTGACGCCCAAAGCGAAACAGCCTTTTGAACTTAAAGCGGAGAATGTGAAAGTTGACGGCGCTTCAACACCTGATTATCCGCTTCAGAAGAAGAGACACAGTTTTGAATATCTTCGAACAATCGCTCACTTAAGACCGAGAACAAATACTTTCTCGGCAGTATTCAGAGTGCGTTCAATGATTGCTTACGCAATTCACAGCTTCTTCCAGGAGAGAGGCTTTGTATATGTTCATACACCGATTATTACAGCGAGTGACTGCGAGGGCGCGGGCGAGATGTTCCAGGTGACAACTATGGATATGAAAAATCTTCCTGTGACAGATAAGGGTGATGTGGATTATTCAAAGGATTTCTTTGGAAAGCAGGCTAATTTGACAGTAAGCGGACAGCTTAATGTTGAAACGTATTGTATGGCATTTAGAAATGTATATACATTTGGTCCTACTTTCCGCGCTGAAAATTCAAATACTACGCGCCATGCGGCGGAATTTTGGATGATAGAGCCTGAGATAGCGTTTGCCGATTTGCAGGATGATATGGAACTGGCAGAAGATATGCTGAAATACATCATAAATTATTGTCTTGAAAATGCCCCTGAGGAAATGGAGTTTTTCAATCAGTTTATAGATAAGGAACTTATTGCAAGACTTAAGCATGTTGTAAACAGCGAGTTCGCTCATGTGACATACACTGAAGCGGTGAAGATACTTGAAGATGATTCAAAAGCGGGTAAGATTAAATTTGATTATCCGGTTGAGTGGGGCTGTGATTTACAGACGGAACACGAGCGTTATCTTACAGAGCAGGTATTCAAACGACCTCTGTTTGTAACTGACTATCCAAAAGAGATAAAAGCTTTTTATATGAAGCTTAATGATGATAAGAAGACGGTTGCGGCTATGGACTTGCTTGTTCCGGGAGTAGGTGAAATTATAGGCGGCAGCCAAAGAGAAGAGAATTATGATGTGCTTGTTGAGAGAATGAAGGCACTTGGACTTAAAGAAGAAGATTACGGTTTCTATCTTGATCTTAGAAAGTACGGAACAAATAAGCATGCCGGATTTGGCTTGGGATTTGAAAGAGCGGTTATGTACATCACCGGAGTATCTAATATACGTGATGTGCTTCCGTTCCCAAGAACAGTCGGAACTGCTGAATTTTAACACACTGCGGGAGGCTTAAATGCCTCCCTATTCTGTATATAATATTGGAGGATTGGAAAATGAGTTTTCTTTATTTAATTTTAGGAATTATTGTTATAGTGTTTGCGTTTAAATTCAACACTTTTCTTGGAATCGGTATTATTGCCGCTATTGTTTTATTCGGGATTTATCATTTTATTCCGTCGTATTACGCGATGAAAGGAAATCAGGCATTCAGCGCGGGTGATGACGAGGGCGCTGTTATGTGGTATAAGAAGGCATATGATACCGGCAGAACCAAAATAGAACTTAAATCTTCTTACGCGTACCTGCTTTTAAGAACAGGTCGCGCGGATGACGCGGAAAAAATCCTTGATCCGATTATACGTGTAAAAGGTATCACACCGGAAAAGAAAAATGTCGCGAAACAACAGAGATGTATGGTGTATTACAAGCAGGGCAGGCTTGACGAGGCGATTGAGGAAGCCGAAGAAATTTTTGACGGAGGAAATTATGTAAACACAACGCTTTACGGAATGCTTGGATATTTTAAGCTTTTAAAAAACGGCGCGTCTGAGGACACATTGAAATTCTGTGAGGAAGCTTATGAATATAACGATGAAGATAGGGATATAACAGACAACCTTTCTCTGTGTTATTATAACCGCGGCAGATATGAAGAGGCGGAGAAACTGTCTGACGCGGTAATAAAACACGCTCCGGAATTTCTTGAGGGTTATTATCACGGCGCTCAGATTGCTGTAAAACTAAATAATTATAAGAAGGCTCAGGAATATATAGACAAAATATCAGAATGCAAGAGAACTGCGATGACGACTGTTTCCGAGGAGGAAGTGGAAGAACTTGCAAAAGAGGTAAAGAAGAATAATGAAAACTCCATTGCCTGACAGAATCCGTCCTCAAACACTTGACGATGTTGTGGGACAGCAGCATCTTATAGGCGAGGGTAAGATTCTTAGAAACGTACTTGAAAATAATGAAGTGCCAAACATGATATTTTACGGTCCGAGCGGAGTCGGAAAAACCACGGTTGCAAATATAATAGCGCAAAAAACAGGGAAAACTCTGCACCGCCTTAACGCGACTACGGCATCCGTGGCGGATATAAAAAATATTGTGTCCACGCTTGACAGTTTTCTCGCGATGGATGGAGTTCTTCTTTATCTTGACGAAATACAGCATTTTAACAAGAAACAGCAGCAGTCCTTGTTGGAATTTATGGAGAACGGGAAAATAACCTTAATTGCAAGCACAACGGAAAATCCGTATTTTTATGTATATAATGCGGTGCTTTCGAGAAGTGTAATATTTGAGTTTAAACCTATTGAGCCTGAGGACATTGAAAAATCCTTGCGCCGTGCTGTTGAAGAACTGAAAAAGACAGACTATTCGGGATTTGAAGTAAATGTAAGTGACGATGCTATAGCGCATATAGCATATTCATCGGGAGGCGACGTGAGAAAAGCTTTAAATTCTTTGGAATTGGCATTCCTCGCGATTCATCCTGACAGCGAAGGGAAAATCAGCATAACAGCCAAAATTGCGGCTGAGGCTACACAGAAGAAAGTTATGCGATATGACCGTGATGGTGACAGCCATTACGATATATTGAGTGCGTTTCAAAAATCTATAAGAGGCTCTGACCCTAACGGCGCGGTTCATTATTTGGCAAGATTGATTTCAGTGGGAGATTTACAAAGTATATGCCGGCGCCTGCTTGTTATTGCCGCGGAGGACATTGGACTTGCTTACCCGCAGGCGATTGTGACTGTAAAAGCGTGCGTGGACAGCGCCCTGCAAATAGGACTTCCCGAGGCTCAGATACCGCTGAGCGAGGCGGTGATTTTGCTTGCGACAGCGCCGAAATCAAATTCTGCGGCAAAGGCAATATTCAGCGCGATGGAGGATATTGAGAAAATAGACACAGGCGATGTTCCCGAACACCTTAAAGATTCGCATTATGGCGGAGCGGAAAAATTGGGACACGGAACGGAATACAAATATCCTCATTCGTATCCGGGACATTATGTGGAACAGCAATATCTTCCTGACAACATAAGGGACACTAAATATTACGAATATGGGGACAATAAAACTGAGATGGCAGCAAAGCTGTATTGGGACAAGATAAAGAAATAAAGGAGTTATAGGCAGAGAATGAAAGACGGATTTATAAAATGTGCAAGCGCAACGATAGATATAAAAGTTGCTGATGTCGAGTATAATACTGAAAACATAATAAGGGCGATGCGGCAAGCGGCTGAAAATAAGGCGAAGATAGTCGTATTCCATGAACTTTGCGTGACAGGTTATACTTGCGGTGACTTGTTTTTGCAGAAAAATCTGTTAGATAGCGCAAAGCAAAGTCTTATAAGAATTGCGCGGGAAAGCGAGAATCTTGATATAACAGCCGTAATCGGGCTTCCTTATGTTGTGAATCAGAAATTATATAACTGCGCGGCTGTGGTGAATTTCGGGCACGTAAAAGGACTTATTCCCAAACTGAACATACCTAATTATTCCGAGTTCTATGAGATGCGTCATTTTTCAGAGGGAAAAAGAGAAGTAAGTTATATTGATATAAACGGAGAGAAAGTTCCGTTTGGAGCGAATATACTGTTTAAAACAATGGCATGTGAAGATTTCGTGTTAGCGATTGAAATATGCGAGGACTTGTGGACAGCGGCGCCGCCGTCTGTTAATCACGCGCTTGCCGGTGCTACTGTTATAGCTAATTTATCGGCGAGTAATGAGATTATAGCAAAGGACGAGTACAGGGAAATGCTGCTAAAGAGCCAGTCCGCGAGATTGTATTGCGGATATATTTACTCATCCGCGGGTTATGGGGAATCCACGACAGACGTTGTTTTTTCAGGTGACAATATAATCGCTGAAAATGGCTCGATTCTTAACAGAAGCAAGCGTTTTACAAATGAATGCGTATATAGTGAACTTGATTTGGAAAGACTGGTAGGAGAGAGAAAAAAAAGTAACACTTACAAATTGACTGACAACGAGAATTATGTTACGGTTTTGCTTGACATGAGAGAGGGTAAAACGGATATTACCCGATATATCGACAAACTTCCGTTTGTTCCGTCTGATGATAAAAAACGAGAAAAGCGAAGCGAGGATATATTATCCATTCAGTCTATGGGACTAAAAAAACGAATAGACCATACTCATTCAAAAACCGCGGTGATAGGCGTCAGCGGCGGACTTGATTCAACCCTTGCGCTGCTTGTGACCGCAAGAGCTTTTGACAGCCTTAATCTTGACAGGAAAAATATCATCGCTGTCACGATGCCGTGTTTTGGCACTACTGAGAGAACGCATGGGAATGCTGTTAATTTTGCGGATTCTCTTGGTGTGACTCTTATAGAGGTTAATATAAAGGACGCGGTTAATCAGCATTTTAAGGATATAGGTCATGACCCGTCAGTGTATGATGTGACGTATGAAAATTCGCAGGCGAGAGAGAGAACTCAGATTTTGATGGACATTGCGAATCAAAACGGCGGGCTTGTAATCGGAACAGGTGATATGTCAGAATTGGCGCTTGGCTGGGCAACGTATAACGGTGACCATATGTCTATGTACGCTGTGAATGCGGGAGTTCCCAAAACGCTTATACGCTATCTTGTGGATTATGAAGCAAAGCGTACGGACAATGAGATTTTGAAAAAAACTTTGCGTGATATTCTTGATACGCCTGTCAGCCCGGAACTGCTTCCTCCCAAAGACGGAAAAATATCTCAGAAAACAGAACATATTGTAGGACCTTATGAACTGCATGACTTTTTTCTGTATTATCTTATGCGCTTTGGGTTCAGACCGTCTAAAATACTGCGTCTTGCGAAAATTGCGTTTGACGGTGTATATGACAGAACGGTTATACTTGAATGGATGAAGGTGTTCTACAGAAGATTTTTTGCTCAGCAATTTAAGCGTTCGTGTCTGCCTGACGGACCGAAAGTGGGAAGTGTTGCTCTTTCTCCGAGAGGCGATTGGCGCATGCCGTCCGATGCCTCCGTGAATATATGGGCGAAGGAGCTTGAAACGCTTTAACAGCCCTTTTGGGAGTGATTTCATTGTCGAAGGGCAAAATATGTCTTATATTGTCAGCTTTTATTTACGGACTTGCGCCGATGCTGGCGAAAATAGCATATAAGTGCGGGGTCAACGGGATTACGCTTACTTTTTTACGTACATCTCTGATGATTCCGCTTCTGTTCGTTTTAATGATAGTACGAGGGAAGTCGTTTCGTCTTACTAAAAAAGAGTTTGGAAATATTATAGCTCTCGGAGTAGTGGGAGGTTCATTATCAATTATAGCGCTTTACGCTGCGTATGATTATATTCCGACGGGACTTGCCACAACGCTGCATTTTATATATCCTCTAATAATAGTTATAGTATCAGCGCTTATATACAAAGAGAAAATAACAAAAGCAAAACTTGCGGCTGTTATGCTTGTAACGCTCGGAATATTCCTTTTTGTTGATTTAAATACTGCGGCGGATAAAATCGGAGTGATTCTTGCGGTGCTGTCGGGAGTTTTTTACAGCTTTTATGTTATATATATGGACCATTCGGGTTTGGATAAAATGGATTACGTAAAGCTTACATTTTATATGATGATAATCACGAGTTTTGGAACGTTTGTTTTTGGCGCGGCGACAGAGAGTATTGTTTTTAATGAAATGAACAGCACAGCATGGATTTTTTCGGCAATTATCTCATTTCTCATAACCCTCGGAGCAATACCGCTTTTTCAAGCGGGTGTGCGGTATGAGGGCGCTTCTACCGCCGGAATAATATCCGCTTTTGAACCCATAACAACTATGATTTTGGGAGCAGTTTTCCTCGGAGAGGCAATGACATTTGTACAGTATTTCGGCGGAACAATGATAATTATAGGAGTTGTGCTCGCGGAAAAATACGGATAAAATCACATGGGTTTTACCTATGTGATTTTTTTATTTATAAAACTCTTGATTATTTTGGGATAATGTGGGATAATGTAAAATGGAATATAATGTAGTGAGGTATTGCCATGAGGAAGTCGGACACAACAATAGCATATGTCGAGCCGGGCTCAATAGCGTCTGAGGCAAAGCTTGAAGCGGGTGACAAACTCGTAAAAATTAACGGCTGTGATTTTCATGACATTCTTGAATACCGTTATCTGACGGCTGAGTATGAGGTTACGCTTGAAGTTCTTAAAAAGGACGGCTCAACAGAGATGATAACAGTTGAGAATGACTACGAGGATTTGGGTATTGAATTTGGAGAGGGTCTTATTGACGAGGCGCAAAGCTGTACAAATAAGTGCATTTTCTGCTTTATCGACCAGCTTCCCAAAGGCATGCGCGAGACCGTTTATTTTAAGGACGACGACACGCGTCTGTCGTTTTTGCAGGGCAATTACGTCACGCTTACCAATATGTCGGACGAGGAAATTGACCGCCTTATAAAAATGCGCGTTTCGCCGATAAACGTCAGCGTGCACGCGACAGACCCCGAACTTCGTCGCATGATGCTCAATAACCGTTTTGCAGGCAAATGCTACGATATAATGAAAAAGTTTGCAGAGAACGAAATCTACATGAACTGTCAGATTGTGCTCTGTCCCGATGTAAACGACGGTGAAAATTTGCGGAGAACGCTTGATGATTTGGGTGCGCTCTATCCGTATGTAAACAGCATTTCGGTAGTTCCTGTAGGACTTACGCGTTACCGAGAAGGACTGTATCCGCTAAAACCGTTTACGGCAGAGACGAGCAGAGAAACGATTGAGTTTGTCGAGGCGATACAGTCGGAATTTCTGGAGAAATTCGGTACAAGGCTTGTGTACCTTTCGGACGAGTTCTATATGGACGCTGATTTGCCGGTGCCGGAGGCTGACGAGTACGAGGGCTTTCCGCAGATTGAAAATGGTGTCGGGCTGATAGCGAGCATGAGGGAGGAATTTTACGGCGCTCTCAGGCTTTTGCCGAAAAAACAACGGTCAAGGCATGTTTCGATAGCCACGGGCGAGATTGCGCATAAGTTTATATCTGAGATTGCCAGAGAAATTGAAAACGCATGCGAAGGCGTTAAAATTGACGTTTACGCGGTGAAAAATGACTTTTTCGGCGGCGGTGTTACTGTGTCAGGCTTAGTTTGCGGCTGTGATATAATAAAACAGTTGAGGGGAAGAATAAAGAGCGGTATACTCTTAATTCCACACAGCATGCTCCGTGACGACGACAACATATTTCTTGACGACACTACAGTTTCAGACGTGGAGAACGAATTGAATGTTACGGTTATTCCCGTTATAAACGACGGATATGAATTTATAGAAAAGATATTAGATGAGGAGATAGAATTTTAATGAAACCATTGGTAGCAATAGTCGGCAGACCGAATGTCGGCAAATCGACGCTTTTTAATAAAATTTCGGGTCAGCGAATAAGTATAGTCGAGGACACACCCGGTGTTACGCGTGACAGAATTTACGCGGACGCGACTTGGCTTGACAAGCATTTCACGCTTGTTGACACGGGCGGTATTGAGCCTGCGTCAAAGGACGAGATACTTGTTCAGATGCGCCGTCAGGCACAGCTTGCGATTGAAATGGCTGATGTTGTTATACTTATGACGAACGTTAAGGATGGCATTACCGCAAACGATCAGGACGTGGCGCAAATGCTTCTCAAAGCGAAGAAGAAAATCGTTCTGGCTGTAAATAAAGTGGATAACACGGGCGATCCTCCGTTTGAGTTTTACGAGTTCTATAACCTAGGCTTGGGAGACCCTGTCGCGATTTCATCAACGCATGGCTTGGGTGTGGGTGACCTTTTGGACGAGGTGACGCATATGTTCCCTGAGGACGCGGATACCGACGAGGACGAGGACGAGATTAAGGTTGCGGTAATCGGTAAACCGAATGCGGGCAAATCCTCGCTTATAAATAAGATTTTGGGTGAAGACAGAGTAATTGTAAGTAACATCGCGGGAACTACGCGTGACGCGATTGACTCGCATTATGAGAAAAACGGCGATAAGTTTTTGTTTATCGACACGGCAGGAATGAGAAAGCGAGGTAAGATTGACGAGAATGTCGAACGCTATAGCGTTGTACGCTCACTTGCCGCTGTTGACAGAAGCGATGTCTGCGTTATAATGATTGACGCAAACGAGGGTATAACCGAGCAGGACACGAAAGTTGCAGGCTATGCTCACGAGCAGGGCAAGGCTTGTATTTTTGCGGTAAATAAGTGGGATATTGTCGAAAAGAACGATAAGACCATGAAAAACTTCACTATGCGCGTGCGTGAGGAATTTGCGTTCATGTCGTATGCGGAGATTGTGTTTATCAGCGCAAAAACAGGGCAGAGAGTTGATAAACTGCTTGAAATGATTAACAAGGTCAATGAGCAGCATAAGCGCAGGATTACAACTGGTATGCTGAATGATGTGCTTAATGAGGCAATGGCTAAACAGCAACCGCCGTCAGATAAGGGCAGACGCTTAAAGGTCTACTACGGAACACAGGCGAGCGTTGCGCCGCCGACATTTATACTGTTCGCAAATTCAAGAGATTTGTTCCATTATTCGTATCTGCGATTTATTGAAAATCAGGTACGTGAGGCATTTGGCTTTGAGGGAACTCCAATTAAATTTATTATAAGAGAAAAAAACGAGAAAAAGATGTAGTCCGTCTAAAATCGCCCATATTACCATTTTTTGACGAGGGCAGTACTCGCGTACGGCAGCGTCGTCTTCAAAACGGCAATCTGAACGATTTTATCTCGGACTTGAATATGGAGGTTTTAATATGAGAGTATTGATAATAATTGCCGTGGCAGTAGTTTCATACCTAATCGGCTCAATCAACTTTTCAATTATACTGTCAAAGATGATTGGCAAAAAGGATATTCGCGAGAGCGGAAGCGGAAATGCAGGAGCAACAAATATGCTCCGTACATACGGCAAAAAAATGGGTGTAATTACGCTTTTGCTTGATGTTTTGAAAGGTATTATTGTAGTATTTATAGGGAAAGCGTTAGGGCATAGTGACATGATGTATCCGAACACGCATTTTGATATGATGATTAATGATGTTGCTCTGTCATACATAGCAGGAGTATGCGTAATACTCGGACATAACTTCCCCCTATACTTCGGTTTCAAAGGCGGAAAAGGCGTTGCGACAAGTTTGGGTGTTGTCTTAATGCTTAACTGGAAAGTCGGTCTTATTGTGGCAGTAATCGCGATTGCGATTATGGCAATAACGCGGTATGTGTCGCTTGGCTCAATCATAGGCGGAGCGATGTTTATAGTAATTGAAATTGTAAAAGCATTTATAATGCATGAATATAATGTAATACAGCTTGTATGCGTAATTATAATAGGCGGACTTTTAATCGCGCGTCATCACGCAAATATAAAAAGATTATTAAACGGGACAGAAAATAAGTTAAGCTTTAAAAAGTCTGAGTAATGTTCGTAGATTGCCGCTTTGAAGCCGATGGTGCTGTACGCGTGTACCGCCCTCGGCAAAAAGTGGTGATATGTGGGGATTGGCTCAGACTAACGATATATAATGTAGGAGGTATATCATGAAAATTGCGGTAATCGGCTCAGGCGGCTGGGGAACAGCCATTTCTATTTTGCTTGCCACTAAGGGCAACGACGTATACTTATGGTCGTGGATACAAGAGGAAACGGACAGACTGACACGTGACAGAGAAAATAAAGAGTTTTTACCCGGTGTAAAATTTCCTGAAACAATATATTGTTCGCATGATATGGGAGAGTGTACGGACGGGGCGGAACTTATCATAACTGCGGCACCTTCGCCCGCAACGCGCACAACGGCGAAACAGCTTGCGCCGTTTGTGGCTGATGGACAAAAAATAGTAAACATATCAAAAGGACTTGAGGAAGGAACTCTATTAAGACTTTCTGAAGTGTATAAACAGGAAATACCTCAGGCGGAGGTTTCAGTCATGAGCGGACCGTCACACGCGGAGGAGGTTTCAAGGGGGCTTCCGACGACTAATGTTGTCGCGTCAAAAAGCCTTGAAACGGCAAAGTTTATACAGGACATATTTATGGGTGATATGTTCAGAGTATATACTTCTTCGGATGTAATCGGTGTCGAACTTGGCGGTGCGCTTAAAAATGTAATAGCGCTTTGCGCCGGTATAAGTGATGGCTTGGGTTACGGCGATAATACAAAGGCTGCCTTAATGACTCGCGGATTAGCTGAAATTGCGCGTTTGGGCAAAGCTATGGGAGCGAAACAGGAAACCTTTATGGGACTTTCAGGAGTGGGAGACTTGATAGTAACCTGTACGAGTATGCACTCGCGCAACCGTAGAGCGGGAATACTTTTGGGTCAGGGAAAAAGCCTGCAGGAAACTCTTGATAATGTACATATGGTTGTGGAAGGAGTAAATGCCGCATCGGCGGCATATGAAATGTCGAAAAAATATAATGTGGAAATGCCGATAGTTGAGGAGGCTTATAATATACTCTATAACGGAGCGAATGCGCGAGATGCCGTGCTTAATCTTATGACAAGAGAGAAAAGGGAAGAAAAATGAGAGTTGTAATTGTAGGAGGCGGTAAAGTCGGAAGAAAATTGGTTGAGGATTTTACCAATGAGGGAGATAACATAGTCCTTATTGATATAAAAAATCATATATGCGAGAAGATAGAGGAATCTTTTGACGTTATGTGCATTAACGGCAGCGGAACGGATATTGAAATTCTCGGCGAAGCGGAAATAAAGAAGGCTGACTTGTTTATTGCGGTTACAGACAATGATGAATATAATGCTTTATGTTCGGTTATGGCAAAGAAAATGGGCGCAAACAGGTGCGTCGCAAGAGTCAGAAACAGAGAGTATTTTAAACAGCTTGATTTCATGCGAGACGCGCTTGGCATAAACCTTATTGTAAATCCGGAATATGCGACCGCTGATGAAATATCAAGAATATTACGATTCCCCGTGGCTATAAATGCCGAAACCTTTGCTAAGGGACGCATAGAACTTATAGAATTTAATGTTGGAGAGGACAGCGCCCTTTGCAATTATGCGCTGTATGAAATTTATAAGAAATATAAAATTAAAGTTCTTATTTGCGCTGTGCAGCGTGAGGGAAAAGTTTATATACCAAACGGAGACTTTGTTATAAAAGGCGGAGACAAGCTTCATATAACGGCTTCTCACGGAGATTTGACAAAGTTTATGAAAGAAATAGGAATCATACAAAAGAAGGTAAGAACCGTTATATTAATAGGCGGCGGAAGAATTTCTTTTTACCTTGCAAAGCTTCTTATTGAAAGCGGAATGAAAGTGAAAATTATTGAGCACAACATGAGCCGCTGTCAGGAACTTGCGGAGTATCTGCCTAAGGCTGATGTGGTATGCGGTGACGGAACCGATAGACATGTCCTGGAGGAGGAAGGGATTGACAGAGTTGACAGTGTCGTCGCGCTTACAGGCATAGACGAGGAAAATATGATAATATCCATGTATGCGAAATCAAGAAACGTGGATAAAATTGTTGCAAAGGTAAACAGGCTTTCTTTTGCGGATTTGATGGAAAACACAGGTATATATAGCATTGTCACACCTAAAAATATAACGGCAAATATGATAATCCGATATGCGAGAGCGATGAAATCGGCGCAGGATACCGAGATGAGAACTCTTTACAGAATAGTTAATAATAAAGCGGAAGCTATGGAGTTTATAGTAAATAAAGAATCAGAACTGACGAGTAAAACGCTTTCTCAGATAAAAATGAAAGAAAACGTTCTTATAGCGGCAATACTGAGACATAATAAAATGTTTTTGCCTGATGGAAACAGCACTTTTGAGGTAGGAGATACTGTCATAGTTGTAACAACACATCATCTTACCACGCTGACAGATGTGCTGGCATAATTATTTTATGATATTATTAACATACGAAAGGAAAGTATATGAATTATAGGATGATAGCCTATACCATGGGGCGTATTTTAATAGCGGTAGCGGCTACTATGCTGATTCCCATGGGACTCTCTGTATACTACGGAGAGGGAATTATAATGGCGTATACTATACCGATAATAGTGTCGATTGCGATCGGCGCCGTAGTTTCGATAAAACCTCCCGAAGATAAGAGTCTTTTTGTAAGAGAGGGAATGGTTATTGTAGCGTTAATCTGGATTGTAATATCTATAGTAGGAGCGCTGCCATTTTATATCAGCCGTGAAATTCCGAATTTTATTGACTGTTTCTTTGAGACTGTTTCGGGATTTACAACAACCGGCTCGACAATACTTGCCAATGTGGAAGGAATGAGTAAAAGCTTGCTTTTTTGGAGAAGCTTTACGCATTGGCTCGGCGGTATGGGTGTGCTTGTTTTTGCGATGGCGATATTTTCATCTAAGGATACGCGCGCCACATATATGATGCGCGCTGAGATGCCCGGACCTGTCGTAGGCAAGCTTGCAAGCAAGTGGCAGTTTTCGGCGCGTATACTCTATATGATATATATAGCGCTTACAATTCTCGAAATAATATTATTGCGCCTTGGCAAAATGCCGCTGTTTGATAGTATTGTGCATACCTTTGGAAGTGCTGGAACAGGCGGATTTGGCATAAAAAACAATTCGATAGCTTATTATAACAGCGCGTATATTGACTATGTTATAGGTATATTTATGATGCTGTTCGGTTTGAATTTTAATGTGTATTATATCATGTTGATACGAAAATTTACACATCTGAAAAACAATGACGAGGTGAAGTGGTATATTGGGTTTATGCTTGGCGCTGCTGTGCTGATAGCCGTTAATATAATGCCGATATATCATACATTTGCGAACGCATTCAGATATTCTTTCTTCCAGGTTTCGTCAGTCATGACAACTACAGGATATGCGACCGCGGATTTTGCGGTATGGCCGATGTTCTCTCAGATTATACTGGTGATGCTGATGCTTATAGGGGCATGCGCAGGTTCAACAGGCGGTGGAATTAAAGTGATTCGCGTGGTCATTCTCATGAAAATTGCTGTGAACGCTGTGAAAAAGGCTGTCAGTCCGAGAAGCGTATTCTCAGTTAAAGCTGACGGCAAAAGAATAGAAAAAGGCATAGTTTACGGTGTGTTGGTATATTTTGTTGTATATATGATATTTACGGGATTATCAATTCTTATTGTCAGTTTGGATAATAAGGATTTTGCGACAACCGTGACATCAGTGTTGGCAACTGTGAATAATATAGGACCGGGACTTGGCAGCGTGGGACCAACCGGTAATTTTGCCGAATTTTCTATCCTGTCAAAGATAGTGCTGTCTATAGGAATGCTTGTGGGCAGATTGGAATTTTATCCGATACTTATATTATTCTCTCCATATATGTGGAAAAAATCATAATAGCAAGATAAAGAAGTGATTAATATTTTAAAGTTTACATTTTTCAGAAAAAGAATAAATACGGCAAGGCGGATAGCGGTGGGATTTGCCTTGCTTATAATTGTCGGCGCGCTATTGCTGATGCTGCCGATGTCTTCAAGAACGGGCAAGGCAACACCGTTTTTGACGGCTTTATTTACATCAACTTCAGCTACATGCGTGACAGGATTGTCGCTTGTAAACGTGGGAACGTATTTCAGCGTGTTCGGACAGGCGGTTCTTCTTGTGCTGATACAGCTTGGAGGATTAGGCTTTATGACAATCTTGTGCCTTGCGTTCCTGCTGTCAAATAAACAGATAGGACTCAGGAGCAGAATGCTTATAGCGCAGTCTATGGGCATAGAAAGCCTTGAAGGTGTAGTAAAGCTTGTAAAGCATGTACTGTGTATAACGGCATGTGTTGAACTTGCCGGGGCAATACTGTTATCTTTTAGCTTTATTCCGAAAGTGGGATTTCTTAAAGGAATATGGTTTGGTATTTTCCATTCAATATCCGCCTTCTGTAACGCGGGGTTTGATATAATAGGTGACGGACAGAGCGTTATTTCTTATAGTCATGACCCGCTTGTTTTGACTACTCTTGCCGCGCTTATTATAATCGGCGGACTCGGATTTATCGTGTGGGAAGACGTGCTGAAAAAAAGGTCGCATAAAAAACTGAGCATGTATTCCAAATTGGTTTTGATAGTAACCGTTATATGCCTGGTTTTGGGAAGCGTGGTATACTTTATTCTTGAATATAACAATCCTGAAACGATAGGAAAAAGCGAGACTGGGCAAAAAGTGTTATCATCGTTTTTTCAGTCCGTTACAACAAGGACGGCAGGCTTTGACTCGGTGGGACAAAGCAATCTAACGCCTCTTTCAAAGGTGTGGGGCATTATCCTCATGATGATAGGAGGTGCTTCCGGCTCAACGGCAGGCGGTGTAAAAATAGGCACGTTCGCGCTGGTTATACTGACGCTTTGCGCTGTTATGAAATCACGTCCTGACGTGGTTATATTTGGAAGGAGAGTAGGACACAGAACGATACTTCACGCAATGTCTCTTTTAGTGCTGTGGCTTGTGCTGACGGTAACAGGCTCTATGCTTGTCGCCTTTGTTGACAATGTGCCGACACTTGATTCAATGTACGAGATAGCGTCAGCTTACAGCACTGTAGGACTGTCGGTGGGAATTTCGGAAACGGCATCTGTATTTACTAAGATATTGCTGATTATATATATGTTTTTTGGCAGAGTAGGAATAATGACAATAAGCGTTTCGTTTATGTCGCGTTTAGGTAAATCAAAGGGTATAAAATACCCTGAGGGGAATTTCATAGTGGGATAGGAGATAGTTATGAAAATATTTGCAGTAATTGGTTTGGGAAGATTTGGAACAGCCGTCGCAATGAAGCTTTTCAATATGGGATATGAAGTTATAGCTGTTGATAAATGTATGGAAAAAGTCAATTTAATAGCTGATTATTCCACGAGGGCAGTGTGCGGCGACGCGAAAGAAGAAAGCGTCTTGAAGGCTTTGGGAATAAGAAACTGCGACTGTGTTGTAGTTGCGATGGGACATGATATAACTGACAGTGTGCTGATAACTCTTTCACTTAAGGAATTGGGAGTAAAAAAAGTTGTATGCAAGGCAAAAGATAATCAGCATAAAAAAGTTCTTAAAAAAATCGGAGCGGATAACGTTATAATTCCGGAGCAGGAGGCGGGAGTGAAAACTGCCGCGGGACTGGTATCAGACAAATTCATGGATATAATAGATTTGTCAGACGAGTACAGCATAGCTGACAGTATGGTTCCCGACAACTGGATAGGGAAGAGTATTGCTGAATTATCAGTACGTAAAAAGTATGGCGTGAATATAGTCGCAATAAAAAATCAGCTTGATGATAATGACGTAAATATATCTCCGTCTCCCGAGTATGTTTTCAAAGAAACAGATGTGGTAGTCTTAGTGGGTAAGATAACGGATATAAATTTTCTGAATAATAATTAATATATTATAGTACAATCCAAAAAATAGAATATCAATTATACATTATTTATCTATTATCAACAAATAATAAAAAATGAAGAAAAAAGTCATTGACATAATAAAGATAATAACGTATAATATTAGCATAAAGATTGATAAAAAAATAACGATAAAATTTTATCAATCTTTTAGTATGTGAATTATTAAACAATTCAGGAGGGCTTATTATGGCTGAAATTAATGTAAACGAAATGATAGACGGCTACGTAAAAAAAGCGCAGACGGCGCTTGAGGAGTTTATGCAGCTTGATCAGGAGAAGATTGACTCTATAGTCAAAGCGATGACCCTTGCAGGACTTGACAAACATATGGAACTTGCAAAAATGGCTGTCGAGGAAACGGGCAGAGGCGTATATGAGGACAAAATCACAAAAAATATGTTTGCGACTGAGTATGTGTATCACTCAATCAAGAACGAAAAAACAGTTGGAATTATTGCGGAAAACGACCTTGAGGATTATGAAATTATCGCTGAGCCTGTAGGCGTGGTATGTGGTGTAACTCCTGTTACAAATCCTACATCAACAACGCTTTTCAAAGCGCTTATATGTATAAAATCAAGAAATCCGGTTATATTCGGATTCCATCCTTCGGCACAGCAGTGTAGTGTGGCGGCGGCAAAGGTAGTGCTTGATGCGGCAGTTGCGGCAGGCGCGCCTGAAAATTGTATTCAGTGGATTGAATATCCTTCTATAGAGGCGACAAACGCTCTTATGAATCATCCCGGAGTTGCAACAGTTCTTGCGACAGGCGGAAGCGGAATGGTAAAAGCGGCATATTCAACAGGTAAGCCGGCGCTGGGTGTTGGACCGGGTAATGTTCCGTGCTATATTCATAAAAGCGCTGACCTTGAGCAAGCTGTAAATGACCTTATTCTTTCAAAAACATTTGATAATGGTATGATTTGTGCTTCTGAACAGGCGGCGATTGTAGATAAAGCGATTGCGTCTAAATTTGAAAAGCTTATGAAGAAGTACGGTTGTTACTTCTTAAAAGATGATGAAATTAAGAAAGTCGGAGACTACTGCATAAACAGTGAAAAAGGCGCGGTAAATCCTGATATCGTCGGAAAGAGCGCCGCATGGATTGCTGAAAATGCCGGAGTAAAAGTTCCTGCCGACACTAAAATTCTTCTTGCAAAGCTTGAAGGTGTGGGACCTGAATATCCGTTGTCAAGAGAAAAACTAAGTCCTGTTTTGGCATATTTCATAGTAGAGGACGCGGACGAGGGAATAGAAAGAGCCGAACAAATGGTAATGTTCCACGGTATGGGACACAGCGCGGTTATTCACGCTAATGATGATGAAGTTATTCAAAAATATGCCTCAACAATGAAGGCGAGCAGATTAATTGTCAACTCCCCGTCATCACATGGAGCAATCGGAGATATTTATAATACTAATATGCCGTCATTGACTTTGGGATGTGGCAGCTATGGCGGCAACAGTGTCAGCGGAAATGTTACCACAATCAATCTTATAAATCAGAAGAGAGTGGCGAAGAGGAGAGTTAATATGCAGTGGTTCAAGGTTCCCGATAAGATTTATTTTGAAAATAACTCAATACAGTATTTGGAGAAAATGCCTAATATAACAAAAGCATTTATAGTAACAGACCCGGGAATGGTGTCTTTGGGATATGTTGATAAGATTTTATACTATCTGAGAAAGAGACCTGATCATGTTCATTGTGAAATCTTCTCAGATGTCGAGCCTGACCCGTCAATAGAGACAGTGCAGCGCGGCGCGAGAATGATGGACGAATTTAAGCCTGACGTTATTATCGCTCTTGGAGGCGGCAGCGCAATGGATGCCGCTAAGGGTATGTGGCTGTTCTATGAGCATCCTGATGTGGACTTCAATTCACTCAGACTTCGTTTCCTTGACATAAGAAAGAGAGCGTTCAAATTCCCGAAAATGCGTAATAAAGCACAGCTTGTAGCAATTCCTACAACTTCGGGAACGGGTAGTGAGGTAACAAGTTTCGCGGTTATTTCAGACAAGAAAAACAATATGAAATATCCTTTGGCGGATTATGAGTTAACTCCTAATGTAGCGATTATTGACCCGCAGTTTGTAATGAGTCTGCCAAAATCAGCAACGGCTGATACCGGTCTTGATGTTCTTACTCACGCGATTGAAGCGTACGTTTCTGTTATGGCATCGGATTATACAGATGGTCTTGCGATGAAGGCGATTCAGTTAGTATTCAAATACCTTCCGAGAGCGTACAAAAATGGCGCGGAGGATGCTGAGGCGAGAGAGAAAATGCACAATGCAAGCTGTATCGCGGGCATGGCGTTCACAAATGCGTTTTTGGGTTTGAATCACTCAATCGCACATAAAATAGGCGGAGAGTATCATGTGCCGCACGGACGCGCTAATGCAGTGCTTCTGCCGTATGTTATTGAGTATAACGCGTCGGCTCCGTCAAAGTTTGTGTCATTCCCTAAGTATAATAAGTTTGTGGCGGATGAGAAATATGCGGAAATCGCGGCATTTTTAGGACTTCCCGCAAAGAATACAAAGGAAGGCGTTGAAAGTCTTATAAAAGCGATTAAAGAACTTATGAAAGAGGTTAATGAGCCTTCAAGCTTCGCTGAATGCGGAATAAGCAAGGAAGAGTATATGTCAAAGGTTAGCGATATTGCCAACAAGGCTTTTGAAGACCAGTGCACAACGGCCAATCCGAAGTTGCCTCTTGTTACTGAAATTGAGGAAATAATGAAAAAGGCATACGGAGATTGATAATTTTATTGAAATTTTCCGTAAAAGGGGATATAATAATTATGGAATATAAAGTTCTTGTATTCCACAATCAATCCGGGGACTGCAAAAGCAGTCCCTTTTCCCTTTTTGTAATGTATAATACCATAATGAAACGAAAAAATAATACAAATGTCATAAAAAAACGGTATATTATATGATATAATATAAACAATATAAAAAAATCGGAATAAATAATGCGAGAGGAGAGATATTAAGATGGAAGAAGTACTTGACAAAATCAAGGTTCATGCAAGCAAAGCGAAGGATGGGGCTGTAAAACTTACGAAAACAGTTATTGATAAGACAAATAACGTTGTTAATCAGACCAAACTTAAATTTGCCATAAGTGAGATTAAAGGCAAGGTGAACGATATATATACAGAAATGGGAAAAACTGTTTATGAGGAGTATGAAAAAACAGGGGAGATTACAGAGGAACTTGCTGAAAAATGCGGTAAGGTAGACGCTCTTATGGAGGAAATGCTGGAGATAAAAGAACGTCTTGCCGAACTTAAGGAGACTGTAAGATGTTCTGAGTGCGGCTCATATAATCATGTTGATGATGTGTATTGCTCAAAATGCGGTGAAAAGTTATACAGTGACGATAGTGAATAATAAGAGTAGTAATCAATCATTTAACGACTGATAAATTCTTGAAACGCGCTTGGGGTAGGCGCGGATATTTTGTGGAAATTCATAGGAAAAGGGTGACATTATGAATAAAAAAGATATAAACATAGAGTCATATGACGGTCAGGACGCGTTCTACACGGGTACAGAGGAGGAATATCAGGAGTTTCTGAAAAATTCCGATATAAAAATTGACGCTGACGAGGAAGCGGAACCGGTAGAAAATACGCAGAAAATAAATCTCAATGAGACAATCAATATACAAAATGTTATAGAGAGATTTAAGAAGACCGCCGGAGATATAAAGGATACGGTTGTCAGCAAAATGGATGAATTTAAGTCCAAGAAAGAAAACGGCGGACTATTTGCAAAGCAATCCGAAAAAACTGAAACCACACGTGACTCCGCAAAAATGCAGAGCGACGCTAATATCAGTAACACGGCAGATAATGAGTCAGACGATAATTTTGAAAAGAAACAAAATGTCGGTGAGGCAATATCTGATATGTCAGATAGGTTTGACGAGGTAGACAGCAATGTTCACGCGGTTTCATCTGAGATTTACTCCATTTCAAAAAAGATAAGCGATCTTTTAGAAAAGCTTAACGCTATGGAGGTAAAAGACACTCAGCGCATGGGGGATCATGAGAGAAACTATTCGGATATAAAGCGCTCTGTAAATGAAATCGGAACTAATATATCTGATATAAAACAAGCTGTAAATTCAGTTTCTAAATTAAATGACAGCGTGTTTGATCTTAAAAATTCACAGATGAACACCAAAAAAGTATTATCGGATCTTGGAACAAATTTTGCGAGATTGAAGAAGAAATGCGTTCTCGGAGTCACAGTTGTCAGCATTTTAAGCGCGATAATCATAGCGCTTGAAATTGTACTGATGCTTTCATAGAATTATAGGCTGCCTTTGGCAGCCTTTTACTGATTATACGGACATTTGGCGCATAGGAAAACATGCGGTAAAGAGCCGGTAAGGCGAATTAGTGTAAAATGAAATGTAAATAATAGAAAAAAGGTAAAAAAACACTTGACAAATAATATTTTTTCGTTTATAATAATATTCGTTGTTATGGCGGTATAGCTCAGCTGGCTAGAGCACACGGTTCATACCCGTGGTGTCAGTGGTTCAAGTCCACTTACCGCTACCATACCGAGTGTCCTTATTGGATTTGAACCAATAAGGACACTTTTTTGTGTTCAAATGGCAAGTGCGGTATACCGAACACCTACTCCTTGCCGTGTAGTTACTGACATGTTAGCAGTCGGTAACTTGTCAAGGTCAGATATTTCAATCGCCCTTATACAGTTATAATGAACTTTTTAACATTTGTACTCGTTTTACCATTAATTTCTTCGGCTTGATATGCTTCTATTCCATACTCTTTTCTTAGCGGTTACATTCAAAGCCTTTGCGATCGGCACGGCACTGTTTTCCTTTACAATCGCTTCAAGGTCGGATATATCAACCTTCAATGTATTATTCACGATATTTTTTAAGCATAAATTTATCTGTTTTTTGTCATATGATTGAACTATATGATTTACGCGCCGTAACGCGGAGGATATGTTTATGTGAAAGCGCCTATTAATTCTTTTTTTGTTCAGCGTCGTTTTTTATAAAACCGGATATTTTTTCGATGGCGCGAATAGGCGCGTCTTGCGCCGGGCCCCACGGCATGTCTTTATTGCGGTAATCAAATTTTAATGTGAATTTATGAATATCCTCCTGAATCCTTTCAAGTTCTGAAATTTGTTTGGAGTACATTGCGGATAAAAACGGCGCTGCCTGATTGTCACGAAGTGATTTCAGGGCAGTGTCGCATAGGAGTTTCATATGTTTTAGACAAAGTCCCTTTGATTTGTCAAATTTGTTTCGGAAGACTTCGTCATTCGCCCACATATAAAGAAGAACATCCGCGTATCGTTCCATGGTGTAATTAATCTTGTCACAAACTATACAGCCGTGCGAGATGTTTGTGAGTTCTCCTGAAAGCTTTTCGTTAAAATCCGAAGCGCCTGATTTTTTGAAGAGACCGCCTTTTGCGTTTTCGAGCGACTTTGCCGATTTAGACAGGAGAGACAGCTTTTTTCTGATTTCCTCCAGATGAGTGTCAAGAACAAGGGCGAGAGCAAGCTTGTTAGTCATATCAAACAGCATGGCAAAATGATGATTGCAGAAACCTTTTTCGTTTGAAAGAAGTCTGAAATCGGGTTCCATCATAGCCGCGCCGAGAGCATAGTCAAGGGTCTCTCTTTCCAAACGTTTTTCAAGTTCGCACAGCGGACATTCGCAGTCGGTGTCATATACCTCGTTTACAGGAATTGTATAGATTTGTTCCTTCACATTAATCCCTCCTAAAGCTTTTCTTTATTTAAGTATATCATTAAATTTTTTACATTTCAAGATAAAACACAACATATAGTGTAAATATGCGTATAGACGCAGGAGAAAACACATTCAAAAAATGTAAAAGTATTCATTTTTTTGTGCAAAATCGTCATATTAGAAGAGAAAAATCTCCTAATTATGAATTATATGATAAAAAATATAGAAAATAAAAATAATTTCTTTTAAAAATCCGAGTTTTATGCTATAATATAAATGTCTAATTTTGGACATATAAAAGGAAACAATGTTATCAAATAACACTGTATAAATTTATTAAGTATTGGAGGATTTTTACCATGACACAAAATAAGACAGTTCTTGCATGGCTTGATGAAATGTCAGCTATGTGTCAGCCGGACAAAATTGTTTGGATTGACGGAAGCGAGGAACAGCTTGAAGCTTTAAGGGCGGAAGCAGTTAAGACAGGCGAGATGATTAAGCTTAATGAAGAAAAGCTTCCCGGCTGTTATTATCACAGAACAGCGGAGAATGACGTTGCCCGCGTAGAGGACAGAACATTTATCTGTACTCCGACTGAGGAGGAAGCCGGACCTATTAACAACTGGATGGCTCCCGATGAAATGTATGCTAAATTAAAGGCTCTTTACAACGGCGCAATGAAAGGCAGAACAATGTATGTTATCCCTTATTCAATGGGTCCTGTAGGATCACCGTTCTCAAAGATTGGTATCGAGCTTACAGATAGTATCTATGTTGTACTTAATATGGCTATTATGACAAGAATCGGTCAGAAGGTTATGGATCAGCTTGGCGACAGCGGTGAATTTACAAGATGTCTGCACGCTAAGAAGGACGTAAATCCTGATGACAGATATATCGTTCAGTTCCCGCAGGATAATGCAATCTGGTCAATCAACTCAGCTTACGGCGGTAACGTGCTTCTTGGTAAGAAGTGTTTCGCTCTTAGAATTGCGTCATATCTTGGTATGAAGCAGGGCTGGATGGCAGAGCATATGCTTATTTTAGGTCTTGAAAACCCGCAGGGTGAGGTTAAGTACATTTGTGCCGCATTCCCGTCAGCTTGCGGTAAGACAAATCTTGCAATGCTTATTCCGCCGGAATATTTGAAGGAAAAAGGCTACAAGGTATGGACAGTCGGCGATGATATTTCATGGCTCAACATTGGTCCTGATGGCAGACTTTACGCTATTAACCCTGAAGCAGGCTTCTTCGGTGTTGCTCCGGGTACATCTGTAAAGACAAACTTCAATGCTTTGGAGTCTACAAAGAAGAATACAATATTTACAAATGTTGCTATAAATAACGACGATATGACAGTTTGGTGGGAAGGTCTTGACAAGAACCCGCCTGTAAACGCAACAGAGTGGAAGGGCGCTAAGGTAAACGGTGTTGAGTATACAGAGGCAGGCAATAACCTTGCTCACCCGAACTCACGTTTCACAGCGCCGGCTGTAAACTGTCCGTGTATTTCAAAGGAATTTGAAAATCCGCAGGGTGTTCCTGTTGAAGCTATCGTATTCGGCGGCAGACGCGCTAAGTGCGCTCCGCTTGTATATCAGTCAAGAGATTGGCAGCACGGTACATTCGTAGGCGCTACAATGGCATCTGAAACAACAGCCGCTGCAGCGGGCGCTGTAGGTGTTGTAAGACGTGACCCGATGGCTATGAAGCCGTTCGTAGGTTACAACATGGCATCATATTGGGGACATTGGCTTGAAATGGGCAAGAAGCTTGGCGATAAGGCTCCGAAGATTTTCCACGTTAACTGGTTCAGAAAAGACGATGAGGGACACTTCATGTGGCCTGGTTTCGGTGACAACATGCGCGTACTTCTTTGGATTCTTGACAGATGTGCTGGTAAGGTTGACGCTGACGAGGTTGCTATCGGATACGTTCCAAAGCCTGAGGACATTGACTTGACAGGTCTTGAGGACGAGAATGTTGACATTAAGGGACTTCTTACAATCGACCATGACGAGTGGATTAAGGATGTTGAGGATCCGAATACAGGTATTGAGCAGTATTTCGCTCAGTTCGGAGATAAGCTTCCTAAGGAAATGGCTGACGAATTAGCAAAGTTAAAGGCTAACCTTTCTAAGTAATTTAGAATATATTCCAAAAGAACCAAATTCAGGTTGAATTTGGTTCTTTTTTTGTGTGAATTGAATAAAAATAGCAACATTTGCAATATTTTTAACAAGGATTGCAAAGATTAATTATTTGTGGCATGTTATAATTAAAATAACGGAAAAATCGGTTATTTAGAATCGTAAAAAGAAAGAGGAGGAAAAACAATGAAGAAAAAGCTAAGTGTTTTTTGTTCGCTGCTGTTGGCTATTCAAATGATATTGTCAATGGCGGTAATGCCTGTGTACGCAGAGGGTGATGCCGATGTGGAGTACACAGCGCCTGAAAATCCATCAGTTACATATAATATGAATATTGATTGGAAATTCAAGAAAGCGTCTGACAGCGCGACATATCCGTTGGCTTCGGCTGCGGCAAGCGTTGCGAAGGACGGAAAGAATTTTTATGATGTAGACTATGATGACAGCGATTGGGAAACTGTTTCAGTGCCGCATCCGATCAATGCTGAAGACTCATTTGACGGTAACTGTTATGACGCGGGTGAAGCGAGTCTTTATCGTGGTTTTATGTTTTACAGAAAGCATATAACAGTGCCGCAGACAGACGCGGGTAAAAAACTGTTTCTTGAATTTGAAGCGTTCAGACAGTCTGTTTACGTATATGTGAACGGTGATATTGTCGGATATTATGAAGCGGGTATTTCACCTGTAGGATTTGATATTACCGACTACATAAAAGTTGGACAGGATAACGTGATTGCCGTTGCTACAGATAACGCTTCTGATAGAGGACAGAGCGACGCCACAAAGGTAACGCATGAAACAAGACCCGGAAGCGCGCCCGGCGCGGCTGACGGTAATGGTTATCAGTGGAATACAAAGGATTTCAATGAGGTACAAGGCGGACTTACGGGTAATATAAACCTTTATGCTAAGAATAATGTTTATCAGACATTGCCGCTTTATAATAACCTTAAAACAAAAGGTAATTACATATACGCGACCGATTTTGACATACGCGAGAAGACAGCCACAATTAATGTAGAAGCTGAAATCAGAAATGAAACAACGCAGGCAATAAGCGGAGCGCAGCAGTTCACAGTTGAGGTAAACGTTGTTGAGAATGTAGATCCGAATAAGGATTCTACCGATCCTGACGCGGACCATACAAAGAAACCGTATCTGAGATATAGCTTTGAAAGTGAACTTACTACTGTTACACCTGCTACAGATACAGATAAGAAAGTTTTATCAACAGTACCGGATGACGCGTATGCGGAAACTCCGGCAGCTACAAGTATTGATACTGTTGACGTTACAACTATTAAGGCAAGCGCGAAGGCTGAAAATCTTAATTTCTGGAGTCCTGACGCTCCTAATTTGTACGATGTATATACTATTCTTAAAGATGAATCAGGAAAAGTCATTGACGTTCAGAAGACAACCACTGGTTTCAGAAAGGTTGAGTATGATATAAATGATGGTGGCCTTAAAATAAACGACAGACCCGTATGGCTGACAGGCTACGCTCAGCGTTCAACAAACGAATGGGCTGTTATAGGTGTTGCAAACGATTGGCTGACAGACGATGATATTCGTATGGTTAAGGAATCAAACGCAAACTTTATCCGTTGGATGCACGTTGCACCGAAACCGAACGCAATTCGTTCAGGTGATAAGTACGGTGTTGTATCCGCGGCTCCTGCCGGAGACAAAGAGGGCGACACAGATGGCAGAGCGTGGGATCAGCGTATGGAAGCTATGCGTGACACTATGATTTATTTCAGAAACTCGCCGTCAGTCATTTTTTGGGAGTCGGGTAATAATGCTATTACTGCCGAACACCAGCAGGAAATGACTAACATGAAGGCGGCGCTTGACCCTAACGGCGGACGTTTTTCCGGTTGCCGTACTTTGAGCAGCGTAGATCAGATTAAAGCCGCGGAATATGTTGGAACAATGCTTAACAGACATGCGGCAGGCGCAAAAGCCTCGATGAAAACGGCAAATAAGTATATGCCTATAATGGAAACAGAATATGCGCGTGAAGAGGCTCCAAGACGTGTATGGGATGATTTCTCACCGCCTGATTATGACTATGATAACAAATGGCTCGGCGCAGGAGCGGCAAAGCAAGATAATTACGATGTGCATGACCTGACATCAGAGGATTTTGCTGTTGTTGACGCGAAAGCGTATAATGAGTTCTACAGCGACCGCGTAGGTGGCTCATCAGGTAATGACTATTATTCGGCGGCGGCTATCATGGTATGGTCTGACTCAAATATGCACAACAGAAATACTGCCAGTGAAAATTGCCGTACATCTGGTAAGGTTGACGCGGTAAGAATTAAGAAGGAAGCTTTCTATGCTTTACAAGCGGCGCAGTCAACAGAACCGAAGGTTCATATAGTAGGTCACTGGAATTATCCTCAATATATAAAGGGCGATAAAGAAAACGGAAACTATTGGTATGACGAGAAGAGTTTTAACGGCCAATACTGGGAAAAGACAGGAACAAAGGCGCAGAGAGACCCTAAGAATAAAACGGTATATGTTATAGGTTCTCCGGGATTGGCAAAGGTTGAACTTTATGTAAATGACAGACTTGTCGGCACATCAACCAAGCCTGACAGCACATTCGTATACTCATTCCCTAATGTGGACGTTACAGAATCAGGCACAGTTAAATCTGTCGCTTATAATGTAAAAAATGAAGTTATCGCTGAGGATGACATTTCAACGGTTGGTGAAGCGTATACAATTAAATTAACTCCTGTTGCGGGTCCTGACGGACTTATAGCTGACGGAAGCGATATTGCATACTTTGATTTGGCTATAGTTGATAAAGACGGAAATACATGTCCTTTGGCATATGATAAAGTTAATCTGTCTGTAAACGGCGAAGGTGTGTTGCTTGGCGGATATAACAGCGGTGTTGGTGACAAAATTACAACAAACAAAGAATATTGCTACGCTGAATGCGGTACAAACAGAATATTTGTACGTTCAACAAGAAAAGCGGGACGTATAACACTTTCAGCATCTCTTGAAGGAAAGCCGGCTGTTACAGCGTATGTAGACTCAACGGCTCTTGAACTTTCAGGCGGACTTACAACCGAGATGCAGCGTACGCGTGATGCCGATGCAATTAATGAGATAATAGTTCAGGAATCGGATCCTCTAAAGCCTCTTGCGGCTGTATTTACGGCAGATTTTGCAGACGGCGGAAATACATATCTTATTGACCCTGACGAAGATGTTGATAAGTATACGATAAAGCTTAACGGCAAAGAGATTGCCGGATATACAAAGGCTCCGTATCGTCCTGATACTACAACCGGTGTACTTTGCGATGCTGTGAAGACACTTGAAGCTTTGAAGACTGTAAATCCGAAAATTGAGTATACAATTCAGACAGAGGGTGATATTCCTTCTTATACAGACGGTAAACTTCCGATGATTTCGATAACGGGAGGACTTAAAGAAGGTATTACTCAGCTTGATATTCAGAATGGCTCGACAACCTTGTTTATTAATCAGGGTGTAGAAAAGAATCTGCTTAATGCTGAGATTACGGCAAAAGGTGATGAACTTATTGTTGATATAGGCGCTGTGCTGGGTTATCTTGATGGAGTAAGCTATTCAATGAATGTGAATACCAAAACATCTAATATAGTCGCGGCTGTTCCGGGAAATTCAGGAGCAATTCTTGAGTATGGAAACGGTGTGGCAAGAGTTATAGCGTTGGATGCAGTAGAAGGAAAATTGATTTTCGCAAGCTATAAAGAAGACGGTACGCTGAATAGTGTTGATATGAAGGACGTAAAGCTTACTACAATCGGAGCGTATAATGATTATGAGCCGTCAGCGGCATTTAAGCCTACAAATAACATTAAGGTTATGCTTTGGAATAAAGATGTGATAACGCCGATATGCGGTGCGGTAGATATGAAAGCGGAATAAGGAGGGATAACAATGAAAAAGAAAATTTTAAGCGCAATTTTAGTTTTGTCCATGATGTCAGGTATGGCTGTTGTTCCTGCTTTTGCTGAGGACGCGCCGAACGCGGCATTAGTATCAAAATATGATACGCTTGTTGCAGAGCATACCTGTGAGGAGAGCGGATTAGGAAATCTCACGATTGAAGAGAACGCTCCGGACGGAACAAAATATATTAAGACAGGTACGGCAGGAAATTCTACATATAACAATTCAAAAGACGAATATCATTTCCAGTCTGAATTTACTTATGGCTCAAATACTAAAGAGGATATTATGATTTCTCTTGACATAAGATTTGATGTGGACGGATCAGGATTTCTTGTCAGCTCGGACAATGATTCTAAAATTTCGGGACTTATAAAAAATAATGGCGGCAAACTTGCTATTCAACGTTCAAGCAACGATTTTACAACAACAAGCGTCGCGATTGATACAACTGCCTGGTATCATATCACATTA
Source organism: uncultured Clostridia bacterium (assembly GCA_910585485.1). Lineage (GTDB taxonomy): Bacteria > Bacillota > Clostridia > UBA1381 > UBA1381 > Hominilimicola. The sequence goes on along the minus strand of CAJUEZ010000014.1, from coordinate 1,084 downwards.
GTCGGACGCTACAGCGCGCCTGACGCTAATATTGATATGTACGTATGGAAGTACAATGACGACGGAACAATGGAGTATTTATTAAAACAGCCGTCAATTCCGTTAAGAAATTTGTCAGCGTCAAATAATAACGGCGCGTCTCATATAGACGTATGGAGAAATACAAGCGTTGATAATATGCGTATATACAAATTAAACGCTGATGCTCTTGAAATAAGCAGCAACGCGGATGTGGTGTCGGCAGGCGAGTCTATGCTGTTCACCTACAGCGCGTCAAGAGCGGGTGAGTATATCACAAACCCGGCTGTTACGTGGGAAGTATATAATGAGGATAACAGCGAGGTTCTTAATGATGAGAATATATCTGTTTCAGAAAGCGGACTTCTTACAATCGGCGGAAACGCAACAGCGCAGACTATTAATGTCCGCGCGACGGCGGAAAGCGGAGTATCCGCTTCAAAAACAATTACAGTAGATGCCATAGATACTTCAACTGATACATATGACGCGGTTGAAATTTCGGCGGATAAATCAACGGTAAGAGTTGGCTTGCCTGTAACGCTGACTGTTAAGGCGATGAAAGATGGAGCGGAAGTTACTCCGGGCGAGGGAGATCTTTTCTGGAATGTATATAATGCCGGCAATTTAAGAGAACTTGGCAACGATAATATCACAATTACTGACGGAGTTTTAAGCGTTACAGAAGACGCTGTTCCGCAGACTGTCACTGTAAAAACATTGAATAAATCAGGAAGTGTATCAGGCTCGTATCAGATTGAGGTTCTTCCTGCGAACATGAATACGGGTAACGAAGATGAGTATACCGACACATTTGTTTCAGCGGAAGCGTGTGAGGAATACATTTCAGGCGCGACTTTGAAGGAAGGTTCTTGGGACGGTTCAGCTTATTATAATGTTACAGCCGCTTATGATTTTGTAGGATTCCCGGCTAATACAACCGAAGATGTTATATACTCGGCAGATATGCAGTTTGCTAATGATGGCGCCGGTTGGACTGTATTCAACGCAAATAAGGGTAAGCTTGGTTTGCAGCTTACTACATCAGGAACTAAACTCAATGCTT
>CAJUEZ010000013.1 GCA_910585485.1 uncultured Clostridia bacterium | reverse complement strand
CTCAGCTTATAGCAGTAGAGGAGGACCCTGAAATAGACGGACTTTTGGTGATTTTAAACACAGTTGGAGGAGATGTCGAGGCGGGTCTTGCCATTGCTGAAATGATTGCAAGCATGGGTAAGCCGACAGTGTCTCTTGTTTTGGGCGGAGGACACAGCATAGGCGTGCCGCTTGCAGTATCGGCTGACTATTCTTTTATTGCCCCGACTGCTACAATGACAGTACACCCACTGCGAATGAACGGACTGGTAATAGGAGTTATGCAGACGTTTCAGTATTTTCAGAATATGCAGGAAAGAATCACAGAGTTTGTAACGGCTAATTCCAAAATATCGCAGGAGGAATTTAAACGGCTTATGCTGACGACAGAGGAAATTGCGAATGACGTCGGGAGCATACTGTTTGCGCCAAAGGCGGTTGAGTGCGGACTTATTGACGAAATGGGCGGACTTAAAAACTCGCTTCAAAAACTGTACGAGTTAATCGGAAAGGGGAGGGAAAGCAAATGATTTATTCTGTTGTACCGACAGATGTGGTATTTTTCGACCAAACACAGATACGTCAGCGTCATATAAAGATGTATAATAATGTAACATTGGAGATTGCAGACGGTATTGTGGAACGCATTATAAGCACAAACCCGCAGGACTATTTAAAATATCATAGTCTGCTTGGCTCGAATAATATTGAATAGGGTAAAAATTTCTTGCAAAATCTCTATCTATGGTGTATAATATAACAGGTTGCCGTACTCATCGGCAATACACTACAGAAGGAGGAATATGAATATGCAAAATGTATATGATGTTTTGCTGGAACGCGGACTAATAGCCCAGACAACACATGAACAGGAAATACGAGAATTATTAGGAAAGGAAAAAGTCACGTTCTATATCGGCTTCGACCCGACGGCAGACAGCCTTCACGTAGGACACTTTTTGCAGATGGTTGTAATGCGCCACATGCAAAACTTCGGACATCGTCCGATTGCGCTTGTAGGCGGCGGTACGGGACATATCGGCGACCCTTCGGGAAGAACGGATATGCGTTCAATGATGACTACCGAAACAATTAACCATAACTGCGAATGTTTTAAAGAGCAACTTTCAAAAGTTGTTGATTTTTCAGATGGTAATGCTATTATGGTAAATAATGCTGATTGGCTGCTAAATCTTAATTATATTGAGTTTATAAGAGATATAGGCGCATGCTTCTCAGTAAATAAAATGCTTACGGCCGAGTGTTTTAAGCAGCGTCTTGAAAAGGGACTTTCATTTTTAGAGTTTAACTATATGCTTATGCAGGGATACGATTTCCTTATGCTTAACAGAAAGTATGACTGTAAACTTGAACTTGGCGGGGACGACCAGTGGAGCAATATCCTTGCAGGTATTGACCTTTGCCGCAGAAAGGACCAAACACAGACCTATGGTATGACGTTTACTCTTCTTACCAACAGCGAGGGCAAGAAAATGGGCAAAACCGCATCGGGCGCTGTATGGCTTGACCCGAAACGCACATCGCCGTATGATTTTTATCAGTATTGGGTAAATGTGCAGGATGCAGATGTTATAAAGTGCCTAAAACTTCTTACATTTGTTCCGATGGAGGAAATCCGTGAAATGGAAAAATGGGAGGGACAAGAACTTAACAAGGCTAAGAGAATCCTTGCATATGAGGTAACTAAGCTTGTACATGGTGAAGATGAGGCGGAAAAGGCAAAGAAAACCGCCGAGGAGGTATTTGCCAAAGGTGGTGTATCTGAGGATATGCCAACGACTGTTATCCCTGACGCTGTCGGAATGGGCGTATTGGATATGCTCGTAAAGACAGGACTTTTGCCGTCAAAGGGCGAGGCAAGACGACTTGTTCAGCAGAACGGTCTTTCAATCAATGACGCAAAATATAATGATGTCAACGGAGTCGTTACGGTGGACATGATAACTGACGAGGGTATGATTATTAAAAAGGGTAAAAAGACCTTCCACAGAGTTGTAATTAAATAATATATAAAAATGGGAGTTCACTTTACAAAGTGAACTCTCATTTTTTATAATCAGAAGTTTATAATTCCCATAGCTTCAAGTATTGAAGAAATGAGTATGGCTACTATCAGTACAGGTGCAATATATTTTATTACAATATCGAACATTTTTTGACGTTTAAATTCGGATGAAATTTTAACCTCTTTATGAATGACGTTAACTCCGATAACATATGCGACAAATATACAAGTAAGAAGCGCGCATACAGGCATCAGAACGGAGTTTGTTACGAAATCCATCATATCAAGAATATTCTTGCCGCCGATAGTCACACCCTTCCATACGCTATATCCGAGAATAGGCGGAATGCCCAATAGAAATGAACCTATTCCGGCGCCTATAGTTGTCTTTGTTCTATTCCAGTCAAAACGGTCGCAAAGCGATGAAACTATAGCCTCCATAATTGAAATAGAGGATGTAAGAGCCGCCAGCAAGACAAGAATGAAAAATGATGAGCCAATAATTGTTGACCAACCCATATTTTCAAAAACTTTAGGAAGAGTTTGGAACATAAGACCTGCGCCTTTTCCGAGAGCGCTTTCGTCACCGTTTGAGAATGCGAATACCGCGGGGACAATCATAAGTCCCGCAAGAATAGCGATGCTGGTATCAAAAATCTCTATTTTTCCCACGTTCTTTTCAAGATTGGACTGCTTTGGCAGATATGAGCCGTAGGCAATCATAATACCCATGGCAAGTGACAGAGAATAAAACATCTGTCCCATAGCCGCCAAAACACCTTGAAGCGAGAATTTTGAAAAGTCGGGCACAAAGAAATATTTTACACCTGTAATTGCTCCCGGCAGCGTAATGGAGTATATCGCGACAAATATTGCGAGAGCGATAAGAACGGGCATTAGTATTGTGCTGAATTTCTCCACACCTTTTTGCACACCTCTTAAAATAACTAAAGTTGTTATGCCGGAGAATATAAACTGGAAAATGATAAGTCTCATGGGCGAGGCGAGCATATTTGAAAAGAAATCATCGCTTGCCGCAAGAGCGTGTCCTCCGGTTAAATAAGTTGCGGCATATTCAATTACCCAACCTCCGATGACGTTATAATAAGGTTGAATAATCATAGGAATGAGCGTTGCGATAATGCCGATAAATGCCCACTTTTTGCTAAGTCTCCCAAAAGCGCTAAGCGCGCTCTTTCCTGTTTTACGACCTATCGCGTTTTCTGCTACCATAAGCGTAAAGCCGAAGGTTACAACCAATAGTATATAAAATAAAAGGAATATACCGCCTCCGTATTTTGCGGCAAGATAAGGGAAGCGCCAAATGTTCCCCAAACCAACCGCGCTTCCCGCAGCGGCAAGAACAAATCCTATTCCTCCGGAAAAAGTGCCTCTTTTATCGTTTTTCATGAAAAAATCCCCCTCTTTTGGATAATATAAATAGTATAACCTAAAAATTGAATTTTGTAAAATGTTTTTTTAATGTAATTATAATATAATCGGCGATGTTGTAAAATCTTTTCCGCTTTGGCGCATATGCGTAAAGGGAGCGCACAGCGACGAAATATCTGTCGCACGTATGTCCAGCTTAAACATACGCGAGCCTTCTTTAAAATCAGCCGCTTTTGTTATAATAGGTGCGCCGCAATACTTTTTCGCTTTTTTTAATATATCCATTCCTGTTTTGTTCATGGCGAGTACGCGTATATATTCGGGTATGGGCGAGTATACGTCCTTTTGAAAGTCAATGAGAGACGCGAGAGTTGCGCGACGAATCCTGCTCATTGTGTACCGCTTGCTTTTTGCATTCTCTGTAAGGTCAGAAAAATTATCCGATTTTTTCGCGGCGCTTATAATTCTGTTTTCAAGACCTTCGTTCATTTCATTTATGCCGCGCAAATATTTAGGATCTGATAAGCGCATTTTTGATATGATTGCGCTGTCAATCCGAGAGAGCAAGTATGGAGCTGTAAAATTGATGTCGGATAAACTATACGGAATAAGCTTGTCAATATCCGCGTTCTCAAGAAGCATTTGCCGTATTTTAGAGGCGCTTGCTATGCCTGATACAATGCTGCTGTCATGGTGACTTACAGCGCGGCGCTTTATGGTGACAGGTTTTATAGAACTTTTGCTTTTGATTAGCGCACGAATATATTCAATCGCAAGAATATTATTAGGCTCTGAAAGTAATTCGCTCTTTATCAAACCGCTGTATGATTTTGATAACGCAGCCGGATAACTTAGTCCGTCCGACACATATTTTTTTATGTTTTGCGATGTTTCAGGCGACTCGTTTTCCAAAAGATGCGCGGCACGCGAAAGTTCTTCTATATCCCCGCATTCCGAACCAAAAGCAAGAGTGTCGATAATTCCGAGAAGATTTAACGTGTTAACACCGCCGGCGGCGAAATTTGGCGCGGCATTGAGCGCGTAACATGTCGGAAGTTCTATGACAAGGTCAACTCCTCCGATAATAGCCGCTTTCGCGCGGGACCATTTGTCAGTAATGCTTATTTCACCGCGCTGCACAAAGTTTCCGCTCATAACAGCAACAACAGCATCAGCGCGTTTTTTGATTTCTTCTATCTGATATTTGTGCCCGTTATGAAAAACATTGTATTCGGCTATAATACCTGCTATCATTCAATCACCCCGTATTCTTAAAAGCTATTATATACCAAACAGAAGAAAAAGTACAGTAATAATTTTGAATATTTAATAATATATACGCAGACAATAAATATATATTTTTTTTGGAATAATTTAAGAAAGATATCATTACCTATTGACAAAGTAGGAAATATAAAGTAAAATATATGTGAACAGTTATTCAAACGTTCAACTTTAATATATATAGGAGATGGTTTTATGAATTCGATATATATGGATAATAATGCGACGACCTCGTTGAAAAAAGAGGTTCTTGACGCAATGTTGCCGTATTTGACAGATATATACGGAAACGCTTCCTCAAAGTTTTATAAAGTGGGACGAGATGCGGAACAGGCTCTTTATAAAATGCGTGAAAGCGTCGCGAAAAATATAGGCGCGGCTAATGTAAACGAGGTTTATTTTACAGGGTCGGGCTGTGAAGCTGATAATTGGGCGATAAAAGGAATCGCATTTGCAAATAAAAACAAAGGCAATCATATCATAACAACTAAGATAGAGCATCACGCGATTCTCGGAACGTGCGAATATCTGGAAAAGCATGGCTTTGAGGTTACTTATCTTGATGTTGACGAATATGGTTTTGTTACACCGGAAGCGGTTGAAGCGGCTGTTACGGATAATACCATTCTTATTTCTGTTATGACTGCAAATAATGAAATAGGTACTATTGAACCAATCAAAGAAATTGCTCAGATTGCTAAAAAGCATAAGATAATATTTCATACTGATGCTGTACAGGCTATTGGACATATGAAGATAGATGTACAGGAGATGGGTGTTGATATGATGTCACTGTCAGCGCATAAGTTCCATGGACCAAAGGGTGTAGGTATGCTGTATATCAAAAACGGTATCCGTATTGATAATCTTATACACGGCGGCGGCCAGGAACGAGGCAAGAGAGCGGCGACTGAAAATCTTGCAGGAATCGCGGGACTTTGCAAGGCTCTTGAAATTGCTGTATCTAATCTTGATGCGAACGTGGCACATATGAAAAAAATGCGTGACCGTCTTATTAAAGGTATTAAGAAAAGTATTCCGTATTGCAGGCTGAACGGTCCTGAGGATGAGGGCAGACTTTGCAATAACGTAAATTTTTCTTTTCAATATGTTGAAGGTGAGTCTATTCTTATGATGCTTGATATGAAAGGCATAGCGGCTTCGAGCGGAAGCGCGTGTGCGTCAGGCTCGCTTGACCCGTCGCATGTACTTCTTGCTATAGGCTTGCCTCATGAAATCGCTCATGGTTCTTTAAGGTTGAGCGTGGGCGAGGATACAACTGAAGAGGAAGTTGATTATTTGATAGAAGTACTTCCTCCTATCATACAAAGACTTAGAGAAATGTCGCCTTTATATGAAGGTGTGGAGAAAGGAGATAAATAAATATGTACAGTGAAAAAGTAATGGATCATTTTGCTAATCCGAGAAATGTAGGCGAAATAGAAGGCGCCAATGCTGTCGGCGAGGTTGGCAACGCAAAATGCGGGGACATCATGAAAATATACATGGATATTCAGGATAATGTGATAAAAGATGTCAAGTTCAAAACCTTTGGGTGTGGAGCGGCGATTGCGACAAGCTCAATGGCTACGGAAATGGTAAAAGGAAAGACTGTTGACGAGGCTCTCGCTCTTACAAATAAGGCGGTTATGGAGGCTCTTGACGGACTTCCGAAGGAAAAAATTCATTGTTCTGTGCTTGCGGAGGAGGCTATACAGTCCGCGATTGAGGATTATAAGAGACGCAACGGCGAATCTGATAAAGACAGTAAATGTGAGTTCTGCTGTCATAAGTGCAGTGATGTAACTGAAGAATAATATATAATATGGTGTTGGCAGCTGATAACAAAACAGTCCGTCAACACCATATTTTGTATCTTTTGAAGTAAAATTGACCATATTTTGGGTTTGTACTTTTTGCAATATTAACAATGTTTGAGCAAATTTCTAATAAAATGTTGCAAAGGATAAAACGATAGTATATAATCATTAGAGTTGATAATTTAGTACCTGATACTAATAATAATTGTTAAAATGTCGAAAATCATAGAAAGGAGCGCTCATATATGACGAGGACAGTGCTAAAAAAGCAGCGTCATGAGTTTTTACTCAGACAGATAAAACAAAATCCGTTTTTAAAAGATGAGGAACTTGCTCAGGCTTGTAATGTGAGCGTTTCAACAATTCGCTTTGACAGAGCCGAACTTGGAATAGCCGAGTATCGGGAAAGAATTAAATCCGCTGCCGAGGAAGGTATGAGCATGGGAGAAGCGGCAGTAGGAGAAGTATTGGATTTGAATCTGTTCAGAGACGGTATATCCGTCTTGAAGACAGATAAAACAATGGTGTTTGAAAATACAGATATTGTAAAAAGCCAGTATATATACGCTTTTGCTGAAAATCTTGCATTAAGCGTTATAAATGCCAAAGCCGCGCTTATAAAAATAGCTAATGTGAAATACACTCATGAGGCTCGCGCGGGTGAAAGGCTGATTGCAAAGTCTGATGTTATGAGAGTGAAGGAAAAAGAATTTATAGTGCGCGTTGTTATAAAGGCGAACATGAATGAAGTTTTTCGCGGGAAATTCAGTCTGCTTGTGCCGGACGGAAAATATTCGGAGGAATAAATGAAAATTATAATTGACGCTATGGGCGGAGATAACGCGCCGTCAGCACCGGTTGAAGCTGCTGTAAAAGCGGTTAAGGAATTTGGAGTGGATATTGTTCTTGTGGGTGATACGGATATTGTCCGAAAAGAACTTTCGAAATATGGTTATCAAGGGAATGAAATCACTATCGCCCACGCGGATGATGTAATATCAAATCATGAAGAACCTGCGAAGGCTGTAAGAAGTAAAAAAACAGCTTCTGTTGTTGTGGCGGCGAATATGCTGAAAAACGGAGAAGGTGACGCAATGCTGTCTATGGGAAACACGGGCGCGCTTTTGGCTTCCGGTTTACTTATAGTAGGGCGAATTAAAGGTGTATTGCGTCCGGCGCTGGCGACACTTCTGCCAAGCGCTAAAGGTCCCAAGATGCTTATTGATGCAGGAGCAAACACTAACTGTAAAGCGGAAAATCTTGTTCAGTTCGGTATTATGGGCAGCATATATATGAAAAATGTGCTTAACATTGTAAATCCAACAGTCGGGCTTATGTCAAACGGCGAGGAAGAAGGCAAGGGCGATGACCTTACTAAGGAAACATTCCCGCTGTTAAAGGAAGCGCCTGTTAATTTTATCGGTAATATTGAAGGCAGAGATGTTATGGAGGGTACGGCTGATGTTATAACCTGTGACGGTTTTGTGGGAAATGTCATTCTTAAAACTGTAGAGGGTATGGGACATGTCGTAAGTCAAAAAGTTAAAGACATATTTATGAAAGGACTGCTGACTAAGATAGGCGCGCTGTTCGTAATGAAAGGTTTGGATGATTTCAAACAGACCATGGATTATAGAGAATATGGCGGAGCGCCGCTTTTAGGAACGAAAAAACCTGTTATTAAAGGGCATGGCTCATCTGACAGCAAAGCGGTATTTTCAGCGATATATCAGGCGAAAAAATTCGTTGAAACAAATGTGATTGACGAAATAGTAAATAATATAAACTGATGGAGGAACAAGTTAATGATTAATGCAAAGATAACCGGGGTCGGAGGATATATTCCCGAAAAGGTTTATGACAACGCGTATATGGAAAGCATTGTGGACACGAGTGATGAATGGATTTTAAGACGTACGGGGATAAAAGAGAGACATATCTCCGCTGATAATGAGTATACGACGGATATGGCGATAATAGCGGGAAAACGCGCTATTGAAAACGCGGGGCTGACTCCTGAGGAAATTGATTTAATACTTCTTGCAACAGTTACTCCTGATTATTTTACTCCGGCTTGCTCATGTATCGTTCAAAGTAATCTTGGCGCGGTAAACGCGGCTGCTTTTGACTATAACGCGGCATGTTCCGGATTTGTAACAGGACTTACGATAGCCAAACAATTTATTCAGACCGGCACATACAAGCATGTACTTGTTATATGCGCCGACACGCTAAGTAAAGCGACTGATTATAAAGACAGAGCAACGTGTGTATTGTTTGGTGACGCGGCAGGGGCGGCAGTTGTATCGGCAAGCGAAGAACAAGGAATTATCTCTACTGATATAGGCGCTGACGGAGCGAGCGGTTTAGCAATAACAAGTCTTGCGTATAGAAATGATGAGGAGGAAACCGAAAAGCGAATCAGTCATAAAAAAGATACGCTTTGGATGGCAGGTCAGGCAGTAATGAAGTTTGCGGTTAAAGCGATGGCTGACGCAAGCGAAAGAGTTGTTGAACAGGCAGGTCTTACATGGGACGATATTTCGCTTGTTATTCCGCATCAGGCAAATTACAGAATAGTAGACAGCGCGATAAAAAGAATGGGAATCAGTAACGACAAGGTGTTCTTAAACCTCGAAAAATACGGTAACACTTCGGCATCATGTATACCGGTGGCGCTTTCTCAGGCTTTAGAGCAAGGCAGAATAAAAAAAGGCGACAAAATTGTGCTTGTAGGCTTTGGAGGCGGACTGACATGGGGAGCCGCGCTTCTTGAATGGTAAAAAATTAGATAAAATGTATTTGTTTTACTGAAAGGAATGATTATAAACATGAAAACAAGATTATGCGAATTACTTGGAATCGAGTATCCCATTATCCAGGGCGGAATGGCATGGGTTGCCACTGCTGAACTGGCGGCTGCTGTTTCAAACGGAGGCGGCTTTGGTATTATTGCAGCGGGAAACGCGCCGGCTGATGTAGTGCGTGAACAAATCCGCAAAGCAAAATCTCTTACAGACAAGCCTTTTGGTGTAAATGTCATGATGATGTCGCCATTTGTTGAAGAGGTAATGCAGGTTATAATTGAGGAAAAACCTACCGGTGTTGCCACAGGCGCGGGAAATCCGGGTAAATACATACCTTTACTAAAAGCGGCAGGGATAAAAGTAATGCCGGTTATAGCAAGTGTTGCAATGGCAAAGAAGATGGAAAAGGACGGTGCTGACGCGGTTATTGCGGAAGGTACTGAAGCGGGCGGACACATAGGAGAGCTTACTACAATGGTGCTTGTGCCGCAGGTGGCGGACGCTGTAGAGATTCCTGTTGTTGCCGCAGGCGGTATTGCGGACAGCCGAGGAGTTATTGCGGGAATCGCGCTTGGAGCAGACGGTGTTCAGGTTGGAACGCGTTTTATTTGCTCAACAGAATGTATAGCGCACGAGAATTATAAGCAGGCGGTTATTAAGGCTAAGGATAGGGACGCTGTCGTAACGGGCAGAAGCACGGGAGCGCCTGTAAGAGCTCTCAAAAATAAGCTGACACGCGAATATGATAAACTTGAAAAAGCGGGAGCGTCTTTTGAAGAAATCGAGGCTCTTGGTGTGGGCGGACTCAGGAAGGCATTCGCTGAAGGCGATGTTCAGATGGGTTCGTTAATGGCGGGTCAGTCAGCTGCTATGGTAAACGAAATTAAGCCATGCGCGGAGATTATAAAGGATTATTTTGACGGTACGGAAGCGGTTATAGAAGCTATAAACGCGAAACTTAAATAAGGAGAAAAATTATGGGTAAATTAGCATTTGTATTTGCTGGGCAGGGTGCCCAGGCTGTAGGAATGGGTAAGGAACTTGCCGAAAATTTTCCTGTTGCTGATAAGGTTTTTGACGATGCGAGTGAAGCGCTTGGATTTGATATAAAAGATATGATTTGGAACGGTGATTCCGAAACTCTTATGATTACTGAAAACACTCAGCCAACGATTGTTACTATGAGCGTGGCGGCTTTGAGAGTTTTACAGGAAAAGGGAATTAAACCTGACGTTGTGGCAGGGCTTAGTCTTGGAGAGTATACAGCGCATATCGCGTCCGACTCAATGAATTTTGCTGATGGCGTAAGACTTGTTAAAAAGCGCGGCAAGTATATGCAGGAGGAAGTGCCGGTAGGTGAGGGCGCAATGGCGGCAATAATCGCTCTGAGCGCGGAGGCTGTTATAGCATGCTGTGAGGAAGCTTCAAAGGTTGGAGTGTGTTCTCCCGCTAATTTTAACTGTCCCGGTCAGATAGTTGTATCAGGTGAAGTAAACGCGGTTGAAAAATGCTGCGAAATCGCTAAAGAAAAGGGCGCAAAGAGAGCCATGAAACTGCCGGTATCAGCGCCGTTCCATTGCTCAATGCTTATAGGAGCAGGAGAAAAACTTGCAAAAGAGCTTGAAAATGTAGAAGTAAAAGACATGCAGATTCCTGTGATAACTAATGTTACAGCGGAGTATGTGCCATCTAAAGAAGATATAAAGCCGCTTCTTATAAAGCAGGTTTCTTCATCGGTAAAATGGGAAGAGACAATAAGAAGAATGATAGCGGATGGTGTTGATACTTTTGTTGAGGTTGGTCCGGGAAAAGCGCTCAGTGGATTTATCAAAAAGGTTTCAAAAGATGTTAAGGTTTTCAATGTAGAGGATATGGCATCGCTTGAGAAGACTATTGAAGGTCTTAATGAATAAATGAAGGGAGTTAATAATATGTTAAAGGGGAAAACAGCAATAATAACTGGCAGCGGCAGAGGAATAGGCAAGGCTATTGCCCTGAAACTTGCATCATATGGAGCAAATATAGTAATTAACGATATTCCCTCATCTGATTACGCTGATGAAACTTGTGAAGAAATTAAAGCGCTTGGCGTGGAATCAATAGTTGTCAAGGGCGATGTAAGAAAAAAAGAGGACGTTGATAAGCTTATATCCGAAACTATGGATAAATTCGGAAAAATAGACATATTTGTTAATAACGCGGGTATTACAAGAGACGGTCTTATGATTAGAATGTCTGAGGAGGACTGGGATCTTGTAATGGATATAAATCTTAAGGGCGCGTTTAATTGTATAAAGGCAGTTGCAAGACCTATGATGAAACAGAGAAGCGGAGCAATTATCAATATTGCTTCAATAGTAGGTGTTATGGGAAATCCGGGTCAGGCAAATTACGTTGCTTCAAAGGCAGGACTGATAGGTCTTACCAAGACAACGGCGAAGGAATTTGCTTCGAGAGGTATCAGATGCAACGCTGTTGCTCCGGGATTTATACGCAGCGCTATGACTGATGTTCTGACTGACGAAGTCAAGAAACAATATTTTGACGCTATTCCACTTGGAAAATTCGGCGAAACTGACAATATTGCGGACGTTGTAGCATTTTTAGCATCGGATATGTCACAATATGTGACAGGCCAGGTAATAAATGTTGACGGCGGGCTGGTAATGTAGTAGAATAAGCTATATAATTCTTTGTGAATTTATATAATTAATACCGAAAGGGGGTGCAAGAATATAATGGAGGAATTTGAAAGAGTAAAGAACGTTATCGTTGACCAGCTTAGTGTTGAGGCTGAAGAAGTAACAATGGAAGCATCGTTTGTTGACGATTTGGGTGCAGATTCTTTGGATGTTGTAGAACTTATCATGGGTCTTGAAACAGAATTTGATATTGAAATCCCTGATGAAGACGCAGAAAAGATCAGCACAGTAGGCGACGCAGTTGAATATATCAAAAGTCATGCGTAAGATTCGTATTTAGCGCCTTGCGGAGGCAAAACCAATGCAGGGCGCAAATTCGATAAATTTAAAATAGTAATTAAATTAATCATAGATACAAAGATAAAACAGGAGGCAAATAAATGAGACGAGTTGTTGTAACCGGAATGGGTGCCGTTACGCCTATTGGAAATAATGTAGAGTCTTTTTGGGACGGAATCAAGTCCGGAAAGTGCGGCATAGACACAGTAACACATTTTGATGCGTCGGGCTTTAAAACACAGATTGCGGGTGAGGTAAAGGATTTTGATCCTACCGAATATATTGAGAAAAAAGAAGCTCGTAAAATGGACAGATATACTCAGCTTGCGGTTGTTGCGGCGAGTGAGGCTGTTGCGGATTCGGGTATTGATATGGAAAAAGAAGACCCTTGGAAGGTTGGAGTTATAACCGGCTCGGGTATCGGAGGTATTAATACATTAGAAGAGCAGCATAATGCTTTATTGGAAAAGGGACCCGGACGCGTAAGTCCGTTCTTCATTCCTATGATGATAGGAAATATGGGCGCGGCTCAAATTGCGATTAAGTTTAACGCAAAGGGAATAAATGAAAATATTGTCACAGCCTGCGCGTCAAGTACAAATGCGATAGGCGATGCTTTAAGACATATTCAGCATGGGCATAATGACGTTATAATCGCGGGCGGCGCGGAAGCGGCTGTAAGTCCGTTATCATTTGCAGGCTTTTGCAGTATGAAAGCTATGTCTACGAGAAATGACGATCCTAAAACTGCCTCAAGACCGTTTGATGCTGACCGTGACGGATTCGTTCTTAGCGAAGGCGCAGGTTTTGTTATTCTTGAGGAACTGGAACATGCGAAAAAACGAGGCGCGCATATTTATTGCGAGCTTGTAGGTTATGGAGCAACTGATGACGCGTACCATATCACAAGTCCTATCCCGGGCGGAGAAGGCGGCGCAAAAGCTATGGAACTAGCAATTATGGATGCGGGACTTAAACCTGAGGACTTAACATATATCAATACGCATGGTACATCGACAAAATACAACGACAGCTTTGAAACGCAGGCGATAAAGAGTGTGCTTGGTGATGCCGCAAAGAACGTGGCTATAAGTTCTACAAAGTCAATGACAGGACATTTGCTGGGAGCTGCCGGCGGTGTAGAGGCTATAATATGCGCGCTTGCTATAAAAGAGGGATATATTCCGGCGACAATAAATTATAAAACACCTGACCCTGACTGTGATTTGGACATAGTTCCTAATGAGGGCAGAAAGCATGAGGTTAAGGTGGCGATGTCAAATTCTTTGGGATTTGGCGGTCACAATGCGGCAATAGTGCTAAAGAAGTATGAAGACTAATTAAATATGGAAACATGTATAGAGGATGCCTCTTTTTGAGGCACCCTCTAATGTTAATTTATGTGGATTGCTCTAAAAATTGAAAAATTCATTTTTTTAGAGCAGGTCATATAGGAAAGGGAAATAATATGAAAAATGTTGAAGAGAGAATTGGGTATACTTTCAAAAATCCTAAACTGCTTGAAACTGCTCTCACGCATAGTTCATATGCGAACGAGTGTAAAAAGGAGAGTAATGAGCGCCTTGAATTTCTTGGCGACTCGGTACTTAGTATAATAATAAGTGATTACATTTTCAGAAAACTTAAAGCTACAGATGAAGGAAGGTTATCGAAATATCGCGCGACATTGGTATGCGAACATTCGCTGAGCAAGGTTGCAAAAAGAATATCTCTAAACAAGTTTATTCGGCTTGGAAAGGGCGAGGAAATGACAGGAGGACGGGAAAGACCGTCTATAGTTTCCGATGCTTTTGAAGCTGTTCTTGCGTCAATATATCTTGATGGAGGTATTGAGATTGCAAGGAAATGGGTTATAAATTTGATGCGTGATTCCATTGATGATGTAATAATGGGATATGGATATACTGATTATAAAACAATGCTTCAGGAGGCTTTGCAGAAGGGTGACAAGGGCAAGGTTACTTACAGAACAGTTCTTGAAACAGGACAGGATCATAATAAGACTTTTGAAGTTGAAGTTTTAGTAGATAATGTTCCGCAGAATCGCGGGAAAGGACATAATAAAAAAGAAGCTGAACAAAACGCGGCTCACATAGCGTTAAGAAATATTGGTAAAAAGTAATGAAAACATATAATATACCAATATTTGTTCCGCATAGAGGCTGCCCGTTTGACTGTGTTTTTTGTAATCAAAAGAGGATTACAGGCATACAGACGGAGGTTATGCCTTCTGATGTGCGTGATACTGTTGAGAATCATCTGAAAACTCTTCCTAAAAGCAATAGAAGAATCGAGGTGGCTTTCTTTGGTGGTAGTTTTACAGGGATTCCGATTGACGAGCAAAGCGCTCTTTTATCGGTGGCTCAAGAATTTTTGCAAAAAGGACTTATAGACGGAATCAGACTATCTACAAGACCTGATTATATTGATACCGATATACTTGACAATCTAAAAAAATACGGTGTGACAACTATTGAACTTGGAGTACAGTCTATGGATGATAATGTGCTTAAAGCGTCAAATAGAGGACACACAAGAATGAATGTTATAAACGCTGTCCGATTGATAAAAAAATATCCGTTTTCAATAGGTTTACAGATGATGACGGGACTTCCGGGTGATACGGAGCAAAAGTCATTATATACGGCTGACGAAATAATCGCGCTTAAACCGGACTTTGTTCGGATTTATCCAACGCTTACCATTAAAGATACTTTTTTGGAAAAAATGTATTACGAAAAAAAGTATAAACCTCAGACATTAGAGGATGCGGTGAGTTTGGCAAAGCAATTAATGCTTAAATTTGAAGAAAGCGATATAAATGTTATAAGAGTCGGACTGCAGTCTACAGGTGAAATATGTGAAAGTGGAAGCGTTGTAGCCGGACCTGTGCATAGCGCGTTCAGAGAATTGGTGGAAAGCAGTATTTATTATGATTTAATATGCCGAGAGTTGCCGTTGGATGGCTGTACAAGCGCGGAAGTCTTTGTAAATCCCGCTGAGGTGTCAAAGGCGGTAGGAAACAAACGTTCCAATATACTTAAATTTAAAAATGAGAAAAACATTGATATAAGAATTTGTTCGGATGAACATTTAAAAAAACGAGAGGTGAGATGTACTTGTTATTAAAAAGACTGGAATTGCAGGGGTTTAAATCATTTGCGGATAAAACAGTTTTGGATTTTGTAGATGGATCGACAGCTGTTGTCGGACCGAACGGAAGCGGAAAAAGTAATATATCTGACGCTATCCGTTGGGTTATAGGCGAAATGAGCGCTAAGTCACTGCGTGGTTCTAATATGCAGGATGTTATTTTTGCCGGAACTGAAACAAGAAAGCCTGTTAATTTTGCTGAAGTGAGTCTTGTACTGGATAACAGCGCGCATATTTTTGATATTGATTTTGATGAGGTTGTCGTTACAAGACGTCTTTTCAGAAGCGGAGAGAGTGTATACCAAATAAATAGAGTAAATTGCAGATTAAAAGATATACATGAACTTTTTATGGATACCGGTCTTGGACGTGACGGATATTCAATTATAGGTCAGGGAAATGTGTCCCAAATTCTTTCAACAAAGGCGGAGGATAGAAGAAGTCTTTTTGAGGAGGCAGCGGGAGTTTCGAAATATAAGTATAGAAAAGAAGAGGCGGAGAGAAAGCTAAAAGGAGTAGAAGAAAATCTTGTAAGGATAAACGATATAACGACAGAACTTGAAGCGCAGAGAACACCGCTTAAACGTCAATCCGAAAAAGCAAGAAAATATCTTACATTTTATGAGGAATATAAAAAACTCGACGTAAACCTCGGACTTATTACTATAGACAAGAATAAAACGCTATCTTCCGAGACGGACAAGCTTTACAGCAGCGTGGAAGATGAACTGAAAGACTTAAGAAAAACAGAATCGGAAACAGAGCAAAAGATAACCGCGCTTTATAATGAAAGCAAGGCGAAAGATGAGGAAATTGCCGAAAAGAATAAACAGCTTCGTGAAGCTGAGGCAAGCGGTATGGAAGCCAAAAATGAAATTTCAATATCCGGAAATAATATCAAGAATAATCATGCGATGATTGAAAGAATAAACAACGAAATAAATTCAATCAAAGAAAGAAATGGCGAAAGAGAACAAAATATTGAAAAATTATCGGGTGAAATACGCGAAAAAGAGTCCTTGGTTGAGGAAATACTGAAAGAATTCGATTCAGCACAGCTTGAACAGAATAAGATAACAGAAAAAAAGGATAAAATTGCCTCAGAAATTGAGGAGTTAAAAGGCAATATTATTGAGAAACTTAACGAAGTATCTTCAAAAAAGGCGCAGATAAGCGGTGTTGAGGCATTGAGAAGCAGCTTTATAGAAAGACGTGAAGTGGTTGAAGGTGAGATTAAAAACTTCCATGCGGGTGTGTCTAACATGAAGCAGGATATAGAAAAATGCACTCAGGAAATATCTCAAAAATCCGAGAAATTAAGTAAAATGTCAGATACCGTATCGCGTCACAACGAGAATATGGACAAATTAAAAAGCGAATATGATGAACTCATTCACAATCTTAACAGAATGAATGTAGATTATAATTCAAAACAATCGAAGAAAAAGATTCTCGAAGGTATGGAAAATGATTATGCGGGATACGCAAAGAGTGTAAAAACAGTTTTAAAATCCGAAGAACTAAAGAAACTGGCGATTTACGGCACTGTTTCAGGACTTATAGACGTTCAAAAAGAATATGTGACTGCCATTGAAAGCGCGCTTGGGGGCAGTCTTCAAAACATTATTGTGGAGAGCGAAGAAGACGCAAAAGAAGCGATAGCGTATTTAAGAAGAAATAGCGCGGGCAGAGCGACATTTCTTCCTGTCACATCGGTAAAAGGCAGAGAATTGGATAATGCGCGTG
The DNA here is from genome assembly GCA_910585485.1 of uncultured Clostridia bacterium. Classification (GTDB taxonomy): domain Bacteria; phylum Bacillota; class Clostridia; order UBA1381; family UBA1381; genus Hominilimicola. The sequence continues at coordinate 34,943 of CAJUEZ010000013.1, read as the reverse complement.
ATATAAGCGCAGAAAACGGCTTTGTAGGAATAGCAAACACTCTGATAAAGTATGATAAAAAATATGATGGAATCATAAAGAGTCTGCTTGGCAGAGTGGTAGTGGTTGATAATGTGGATAACGCTATCACAATGAGCCGTAAATTTGGATATAAATTCCGAGTGGTTACTCTTGAAGGTGATATTTTAAATGCCGGAGGTTCAATGTCCGGAGGAAGCGTAAATAAACAAAGCGGATTTTTGTCAAGAGCAGCAGAGATAAAAACTCTTGCATCTGAGATAAAATCTATTACCGCTCAGATAAGAGAACTTTTGGACAAAAAGCAAAAAAATGAAGACGATATTAAGATGATTAATAATCAGCTGTCTTCATATATACCGCTTGTCAGAGAATATGAAGATGAAATTTTGAGACTGGAATCTACAAAAAAACATCTTGAAGAATCTCTTGTTTCAGGAAGTGACACAGAACAAAATTACCGCGGCGAATTGGAGCAGATTGAAAAACAACTTTCAGAGTCATCGGAGGATATTGCAAAACTTTTGCAATATGTCAGAAACGCGGAAAATGAATCTAATCAAATGCAGCAAAAAGCGGATGAACTTACTGCTGAATTTGACAGGATTTCCGAGGAAAGAGAACTGGCATCTAAAGAGATAATGGATAAAACTATGACGCTTGCCGCGCTGCAAAAGGATGTTAAGATAATTAATGACACTATAGAAAACGTGCGCTCTGATATAAAAACGGGTATAGAGGAAATAGCCGTTAAGGAGCAGGATAAAGAGCGTTTATGCAAATTGAATGACGAGTTGTATTCTCAGATAAATAACAAAACCCATTATATGGAAGACACAGCAAAATTGTCTGAGGAAATAAAGAAGGGTATCGCTCAGACTGAAGAGGAAAAGAAAAAAATCGTTGACACTCTTCAAGAAATACAGAACTCAAATAAGGATTTGACGGATAAGCTGCTTAATCTTCAGCAGGAATTGTCGAGATTAGAAAACAGACGGGAAAAACTAAATTCCGACATAGAAAATATTCTTGCGAGACTGTGGGAAGATTATGAACTTACATACAATACGGCTGATGAAATCAAAACGGAGGTAGAGAATGAGAAAGAAGCGTTTGCAAGACTTTCGGAATTGAAATCTCAGATAAAATCGTTGGGAAGCGTTAATATTGATGCTATCGAGGAATATAAATCCGTTGAGGAACGTTTCAACTTCCTGACGGAGCAGAAGAATGATCTTGACAAGTCAAAAGCCGATTTGAATGAGATTATATCATCAATGGAAGAACTGATGGAGGAGCACTTTAATAAACAATTCGCTCAAATTAATGAGAGTTTTGGTTTTGTGTTTAAGGAACTTTTTGGCGGAGGAAAGGGCAGACTTTACTTGTCTGAGCCTAATAATTCTTTGGAGAGCGGTATTGAAATAGAAGTGCAGCTGCCGGGTAAGGGATTACAGAATATTAACTTATATTCAGGAGGAGAAAAATCTTTTATCGCCATTGCGTTATTATTTGCAATTTTGCGTGTAAAACCCGCGCCGTTCTGTATTTTGGACGAGATAGACGCTGCTCTTGACGATGTTAATGTTTCAAGATTTGCTACATATCTTAAAAATTATGTTGAACAGACTCAGTTTATTGTCATCACTCACCGAAGAGGAACTATGGAAGCGGCAAACATATTGTATGGTGTCACCATGCAGGAAAAAGGAGTATCAAAATTGTTGTCGCTGCATATAGATGATGTGGCTGAAGATATGGTCAGTTAGGAGTTTAATATGGGATTATTTGATAAACTAAAAGCGGGACTTTCAAAAACAAGGGAGTCTATTGCTCAACAGGTGAATAATGTATTCAGTGTTTTTGTCAAGGTTGACGAAGAATTATTTGAAAATCTTGAAGAAGCATTGATTATGGCGGATATAGGAGTTGAAACCTCGGAATACATTATAGAAGAACTTCGGAATAACGTAAAGTCAAAGCATATTACGGATGGAAATCTTGTGAAACGTGAATTGAAGGAAATTATTAGTGATATTTTAAAAGAAAATAATTCGTCTGTAGACACGTCAACACAGCCTTCGGTAATACTTGTTATAGGCGTAAATGGAGTGGGAAAGACCACCAGTATAGGTAAAATTGCATCTCACTATAAATCTATGGGTAAGAAAGTATTACTTGCCGCCGCAGATACATTTCGCGCGGCTGCTATAGATCAGCTTGATATATGGGCACAGAGGTGCGGATGTGATATTATAAAACATCAGGAGAACAGTGACCCGGCGGCAGTGGTATTTGACGCGTGCTCGGCGGCTAAAGCGAGGGGCGCGGATATTCTTATATGCGATACAGCAGGCAGACTTCATAATAAAAAGAATCTTATGGCGGAACTTGCGAAGATAAATCGTATTATTGAGAGGGAACTTCCAAGCAGCGCAAAGGAAACTCTTCTTGTGCTTGACGCCACAACGGGACAGAATGCTGTCAGTCAGGCGAAACTGTTTTCTGAAGCTGCGGAGATTACAGGCATTATTCTTACAAAGCTTGATGGAACGGCAAAGGGCGGAATTGTTATATCTATAGCTAAGGAACAAGGATTACCTGTTAAATTTGTTGGAGTTGGCGAAGGAATTGAAGATTTGCAGGAATTTAACTCTGATGATTTTGCAAGAGCCATGTTTGAAGAGGAAGAATAAAGAGGAATAGCAAAGACAAATAATATGAAGTATAGGCATTTGCGTTATATTTGTTTCGCAAATGCCTTTTCGGTAATATAACGTGTCCGTGAGAATAACAGATTTTATAAAAATAGTAAAATTCAATTTCAAACAGGGATAATAAATTGTATTTTGTGAGAAAACAAAAAAATCGGAGTAAGCAAAGCTTACTCCGAAAATGGCTGCGGATCCAGGATTCGAACCCGGACAGAACGAGTCAGAGTCGTTAGTGCTACCTTTACACAAATCCGCAATATAATCAACGGATAATATAATAACACTAAAAATATAAAATGTCAAGTCTTTTTTTCAAAAAAAATGAAAAATGTTGATAAATATTCTATGCTGTGTTAGAATATATATATTAGTGCAGACAAATCTAATATATAAATAAGCGCAATCAGGAGGAGAGGCACAACAAAAGGCAGACCTATAAAAACAAAAATGCGGCAAATCCAAAAGGATTACCGCAAATTGGTGCGAGGGACCGGACTTGAACCGGCACGGTTAAACCACACGCCCCTCAAACGTGCGCGTCTGCCTATTCCGCCACCCTCGCATTTTTAAGACGAGATATATTATATCAGCTTTAAACCGATTTGTCAATCAAAATTTAAAACAGAAATCAAGTTAGTTTTGGAGATGTGGATTAATGAAGAGAATAATTACCACAGTTATGCTTATTCTTCTTTGTACGTCGATAAAAGTTATGGCGATGGCAGACAGCGCAGATAGCGCGTGCATAATAAACGCTGTGACGGGAGAAACGGTTTTTGCTAAAAATATTGATGAGCGCCGTCCAATGGCAAGCACCACTAAAATTATGACGGCGATTGTTGCACTTGAAAGGTGCAAAATGGACGAGGTTGTATCTGTCAGCGCATCAGCGGGAAGACAGGAAGGCTCGGCGGCATACATATATGAGGGTGATAATATATACATGAAAGATGTATTATATGGACTTATGCTTAATTCAGGAAACGATGCCGCATTGGCGATTGCTGAGCATATCGGCGGAAGCGCGGAAGGGTTTGCGGCGATTATGAATGAAAAGGCTCGTGAAATCGGAATGAACAATACTCATTTCATGAATCCAAGCGGACTGGATGACCCGGAGCACTATACAACAGCTAAAGATTTGGCAATGCTGGCTAAGTACGCTATGAGTAATCAGAATTTCAGAGAAATAGTGTCTTCAAAAAAATATCAGACTAAGCTGATAAACTCTGATAAAGTACTGTATTTTTCAAATCACAATAAAATGCTGACGCTCTATGACGGAGCGACGGGAATAAAAACAGGATATACAAAAAAAACCGGAAGATGTCTTGTTTCCTCCGCGATGAGAGATGATATGGAATTTATCGCGGTTACTCTTGGAGCGCCTGATGACTGGAAAGATCACGCGCAAATGCTTGATTATGCGTTTTCAGAGCATTATCCTCAAAAAGCTGTGGAAAAGAACTCAATAATAAAGACCGCAAATTTAAATGATAAGAAATACTCGTTTGTTGCGGCTGAGGATTTTATTGTTCCGCTAAAAAAAAACATAAGAGAAAATATTGAGGTTGTTTCGCATATAGCCGAGGATTTATCAGCGCCGGTAAACGCGGGCGAAAAAGTCGGATATATTGAAATAAAATGCGATGGTCATACAATCGGAAATGTTGATATAATTTCAGAAGAAAATATTTTTGGAAATGATAATATACTGATGAAAAATAGTTTTTGGGATATGACGGCACGTTTTTTGAAAAGAGCGTTACATTTTTAGAAGAAAGGAAATAAACATGGGAGAAATAGTAAGATTACAAAAATACATCGCAATGAGCGGAGCAGCGTCAAGGCGCGCGGCTGAAAAGCTTATAGAGGACGGCAGAATCAGTGTAAACGGCGAAAAAATTATAGAACAGGGAGTCAAAGTGGAAATAGGCGCTGATTTAATCGCGCTTGACGGGAAAGAAATCAAAATAAAAAATAAAAAATATTATATCATGCTCAATAAGCCTGTCGGATATGTATCCACGGCTAAAGACCAATTTGAACGTCCTACTGTTGTGGACCTTATCCGCGAGGATTTGGGAGATGTCAGGATGTTTCCTGTAGGTAGATTGGATTATGAAACAGAGGGATTGCTATTAATGACAAACGATGGTGATTTTACTTATCGTGTCACTCACCCTAAGTTTCATATTGATAAAACATATATCGCGACAATTAAGGGCGGTGTGACAAAAGGAGGAATTAATAAACTCAAGAGCGGAGTGATTATAGACGGCTATAAGACTTCTCCGGCACAGGCTGAGATACTTGACGCGTTTGACGGACACACAATGATAAAAATAACTATACATGAGGGTAAAAATCGTCAAGTGCGTAAAATGTTTGAAGCGATAGGATGCACAGTGACGGCGCTGCAAAGGATACAAATCGGCACAGTGGAACTGGGAAATCTACCTTTAGGAAGATGGAGATACCTGACGAGCCATGAGATTAATTATTTAAAGAACAAGTAAAACAAGTTTTATTTATGACTTGCCGGTATAAAACCGATTATGATTAAAAGAATGTTTTTATAAGCGATGAACTTTGTTCATCGCTTTTTGTGTATCATATACAAATTTGTGACATAAATATCATGATTTTTTTGAATGACAATTTGTGAAAAAAGTACCAAAAAATGATTGAAAAAAAATATATTTTAAGGTATAATATAATTTAGGTATATTTTTTTGGAAATTTATCTCTAAAACTATAAACAATGGAGGTTAAATCATGGGAACAGTTGATAAATTGACTGAACTTCAATACCGCAGAAATATTATAAATAATGGCGGCGGTGAAGCAAAAATCAAAAAGCAGCATGATAGCGGCAAGCTAACTGCTCGTGAAAGAATAAACGCTCTTTTAGACGATGGCAGCTTTGTTGAAATTGATGCTTTTGTGACACACAGATGCAATGAATTCGGAATGGACTGTGTGGAGGCACCGGGAGAGGGAGTTGTCACAGGCTACGGAACGGTAGACGGACGTCTTGTATATGTTTATGCCCAAGATTTCACTGTGATAGGCGGTTCTCTTGGCGAAATGCACGCGAAGAAGATATGTAAAGTCATGGATATGGCTGCTAAAATGGGAGCGCCGATAATAGGAATGAATGATAGCGGCGGCGCAAGAATCCAAGAGGGCATAGACGCTCTTTCGGGTTTTGGCGAGATTTTTTACAGAAACACTTTAAGCAGCGGTGTGATTCCTCAGATTTCGGTTATTATGGGACCATGCGCCGGAGGAGCGGTGTACTCACCGGCTATAACAGATTTTATTTTCATGGTTGAAAATACAAGTCAGATGTTTATCACAGGTCCGCAGGTAATCAGTTCTGTTACGGGTGAAACGGTTACAAGCGAGGAATTGGGAGGAGCGGCAACGCATACTTCAAAATCAGGTGTGGCGCATTTTAAAGCGGCAAATGATGAAGAATGTATTGCGAAGATAAGAAAATTGTTATCATATCTTCCGTCAAACAATCTTGAAGAAGCACCATATGAGCCTTCAACAGATGAAATAAACCGTCTGTCTGAAAATCTTTCTTCAATAGTTCCGGATGAGCCGAATAAGGCTTATGATGTCAAGAAGGTGATTGCGGAAATAGTTGATAATGCTGATTTCTTCGAGGTTCAGGAAAACTTCGCTATGAATATTGTTGTTGGTTTTGCGAGAATGAACGGACAGGTTGTCGGTATTGTTGCAAATCAGCCTAAGGTAATGGCGGGTTCACTTGATGTTAACTCATCTGATAAGGCGGCAAGATTTGTAAGATTCTGTGACAGCTTTAATATTCCACTTCTTACTCTTACTGATGTGCCGGGATATTTCCCGGGTATTGAGCAGGAGCAGAACGGAATTATAAGACACGGAGCAAAGCTTCTGTATGCCTTCTCTGAGGCGACAGTTCCTAAAATTAATGTAATACTGAGAAAAGCGTATGGTGGCGCCTACATAGCCATGAATTCAAAGAATCTTGGCGCTGATATGGTAATGGCGTGGCCGACGGCTGAAATCGCTGTTATGGGACCGGACGGCGCGGCAAATATCATATTTAAAAAGGATATTAAAGAGAGTTCTGATCCGGTTGCAACAAGAAATGAAAAGATTCAGGAATACAGAAATAAGTTTGCTTCTCCTTATGAAGCCGCAAAACGCGGATATGTGGATGATGTTATTGAGCCTGACTCAACAAGACCGAGAATAATAGCGGCTCTTGAGATGCTTGCTTCAAAGCGTGAGTCAAGACCTGCAAAGAAGCATGGAAATCTTCCTGTATAATGAGTGAAAGGAGATTTTTGATATGTATTCAGATGGATTATTGACAGGACAAAACGTGTCTTTGAGTGACGCTCTTGTCACAGGAGGAACAACTACTTTGGTAGGGCTTTCCATAGTTTTTTCAGTGCTGATTATCTTAATGATTGTGCTTATGCTGTTTAAATTGATATTCAGACAAAAGCCAAAAGCACAGCAAGTAGCTGTTCAAAGCGCAAAAGTTCAGGAGCAGCAAGCTCCGGTTATAGATGACAATGTCGATGAAACTGAGTTGGTAGCAGTGCTTGCGGCGGCAGTTGCGGCAAGTCTTAATACCTCGACTTATAATTTGAAAATTAAGTCGTACAGAAGAATTGATAATAAGATGCCTGCTTGGAATAAGGCGGGTGTAACTGAAACAATAAATAGCAGATTCTAAGGAGGTAAATCTAATGAGAAAGTTCAATATTTCAGTAAATGGTAAAACATATGAGGTTGATGTAGAGGAAATCGGCGGCGCGCAGACATCTGCGCCGGTAGTTTCAGCTCCTGTTCCTTCAGCGGCTCCTGCCGCTGCGCCTAAAGCGGCTTCAGCGCCAAAGGCTGCTCCTGTTGCGGGTGCTAAGCAGGTTAAGGCTCCTATGCCCGGAACAATCGTGTCAGTAAAGGTTAATGTGGGAGATAAGGTTGAGTCAGGCACATTAGTGGCTGTTTTGGAAGCTATGAAGATGGAAAATGAGATTTTTGCGGGTGTTGACGGTACAGTTGCCGGAATAAGCGTATCAGCAGGTGACAGCGTAAACAGCGGCGATGTGATAGTTTCTGTAAACTAATGCAGTAAATTATAGAAAGTGGTGACAAAAAAGTGTTAGAAAGCTTTTCAAACTTTTTGCAAAATACGGGATTTTACGCGCTGTTTTTCCAGGGCGGCGGAGACATTGTAACCGCTGTAAAAACAATTATTATGATTGCGATAGCGTGCGTACTTCTGTATCTTGCTATAGTAAAAAAATTCGAGCCGCTGCTTCTGCTTCCGATTGCGTTCGGTATGCTTCTTTCAAATTTGCCTATGTTAAAAGATTCAAACGCGATTATGATGCACACCGAATTCTTTACGGATCCGCAGTATATGACGGACGGAAAATATATAAATGTCGGATATATATGCCAACATGGCGGACTTTTAGACTTGCTTTATCTGGGAGTCAAACTTGGGATTTATCCGCCGCTTATCTTTATCGGAATTGGCTGTATGACGGATTTTGGCCCGTTGATTGCTAATCCGAAGAGTATTCTTCTTGGTGCGGCAGCGCAGTTCGGAGTATTCTTTACATTTATCGGAGCGCTTGTTTTAAGCGCGCTTGTTCCATCAATAAGTTTTGGACTAAAAGAGGCAGCGTCTATCGGTATTATAGGCGGCGCGGATGGACCTACCGCTATTTACGTTACAAAAACACTCGCTCCGGCATTGCTTCCCGCAATAGCGGTTGCGGCATATTCATATATGGCACTGATACCTGTTATTCAGCCTCCTATTATGAAGCTTATGACTCGTAAAAAGGACAGAATGATTGTTATGGAACAGTTAAGACCGGTCTCAAAGACGGAGAAAATCTTGTTCCCGATTATAGTAACAATAGTGGTTGCTTTAATTATTCCTGACGCTGTTTCACTGGTCGGTTGTCTTATGCTTGGTAATCTGATGAAGGAGTCAGGTGTTGTTGACAGACTTTCAAAGATGGCTCAAAATGAACTTATGAATATAATAACATTGTTCCTTGGCGTGACAGTGGGTGCTACGGCTACAGCTTCAAGCTTCCTGTCATGGCAGACAATAGGAATTATCGTGCTTGGACTTATAGCGTTTTGCTTCTCTACAGCAGGTGGATTGTTCCTTGGCGATATTATGTGTTGGCTTACAAAAGGCAAGGTTAATCCTCTTATCGGAAGCGCGGGTGTTAGTGCCGTGCCGATGGCGGCGAGAGTGTCTCAGACAGTCGGACAAAAGGAGAATCCTTCGAATTTCCTTTTGATGCACGCGATGGGACCGAATGTTGCGGGAGTTATAGGCAGTGCTGTTGCGGCAGGTGTATTCCTTGCAATGTTCAGTAATATTTAATTAAGATAATAAAGGAGTGAAAATAAATGGCAAAAGGAAATAAAGCGGTAGAAATTACCGAAACAGTCCTTAGAGACGCTCACCAGTCGCTTATAGCGACAAGAATGACTACAGAAGATATTCTTCCCATCGTTGAAAAGATGGATAAGATTGGTTATCATTCTTTAGAGGCATGGGGCGGAGCCACTTTTGATTCTTGTTTGAGATTTCTTAACGAGGATCCGTGGGAAAGATTGAGAAAGATTAAGGATAAGGCAAAAAATACGCCTCTTCAAATGCTTTTCAGAGGTCAGAATATACTTGGTTACAGACATTATGCCGACGATATTGTTGAGTATTTTGTACAGAAGTCAATAGCCAACGGTATTGATATTCTGAGAATTTTTGACGCGCTTAATGATGTGCGTAATCTTGAATGCGCGATAAATGCTTGTAAAAAAGAAGGCGGACACCTTCAGGCTACGGTATGTTATACTTTGTCTGATTATCATACAAACGAAAAGTTTGTTGATATGGCAAAGCAACTTGAAAATATGGGCGCTGACTCGATTTGTATAAAGGATATGTCGGGTCTTCTTCTTCCGTACACCGCGTATGACCTTGTATCGAAGATGAAGCAGGCTGTTAAAATTCCTATTCAGCTTCATACTCATTATACATCAGGTGTCGCGTCAATGACATATCTGAAAGCTATTGAGGCAGGTGTTGACGTAATTGACTGTGCAATGTCTCCGTTGGCTATGGGTACGTCACAGCCTCCGACAGAGCCTATGGTTGCGGCTTTGCAGGGTACGGAGTACGACACGGGTCTTGACCTTGACGCGCTTACAGAAATCACAGAGTATTTTGTTCCGCTAAGACAAAAATATCTTGACAGCGGACTGCTTAACACAAAGGTTATGGGTGTTGATATTAACACGCTTAAATATCAGGTACCGGGCGGTATGCTGTCCAACATGGTATCTCAGCTTAAGCAGATGGGCGCTGAGGATAAGTTTGCGGAAGTGCTTAAGGAAGTACCGAGAGTAAGAGCCGACCTTGGTTATCCGCCGCTTGTTACACCGTCTTCTCAGATTGTCGGAACACAGGCTGTTATGAACGTAATCACGGGTGAGAGATATAAGATGATACCGAACGAGACAAAGGGTATCGTCAGAGGTGAGTACGGCGCTACACCTGCACCGATTTCAGATGAAATTGTCAAGAAGATTATCGGAGACGAAAAGCGTGTTACATGTCGTTATGCGGATACATTAGAGCCGGAACTTGATAAGATGAGAAAAGAATGCGCGGAATGGATTGAACAGGATGAGGACGTATTGTCATATGCGCTGTTTGGTCAGGTAGCGGTTAAATTCTTTGAATACAGACGCGCTCAGAAATATAAAATAGACGCTGATTTAGTAGATATGGAAAACAAAACATATCCAATCTAATCAAAAATAAGTACCGGGCGTAGCATTCGTCCGGTATTTGTTGTATATAAAAAAGAAAATAGACCAATCTCCGACCGGGTTGAGATAGGTTTTATAAGAGGGTGATTATAATGAAATATGGATTTATAGGCAACGGAAATATGGGCAGGGCAATTCTTTGCGGAGCGCTGGATAACAAAGTGATAAACGCTTCACAAGTAATTGTTTCGGATATTGACGCAGAAGGCTTGGAATGGCTTAAGGGAAAATACGCTGTACAGACAACGTCTGACAATAAAATAACAGCGGTAAATTCAAATGTTTTGTTTTTATGTGTAAAACCACAGTACATCTATTCGGTTATAGATGAAATAAAAGACAGCGTGGCTGAAAATACGTTGATTGTGTCGATAGCGGCGGGACAGTCGATAGAAATGCTTACGAATGCTTTCGGCAAGAAAATTAAACTTATCAGAGTTATGCCGAATACTCCTGCCTTAGTGGGAGAGGGAATGGCGGCTCTTTCTCCGAATGAAAATGTATCGGATAAGGAAACAGAGATTGTTTTAAATATTTTTAATAGCTTCGGAAAAGGTTCTGTAGTAGCTGAAAACCTGATGGATGCGGTTACTGCTGTAAGCGGTTCGTCGCCCGCTTATGCGTTTATGATGATTGAGGCAATGGCTGACGCGGCTGTCATTGGGGGAATGCCAAGAAAACAGGCTTATCTCTTTGCCGCGCAAGCGGTTCTTGGAAGCGCAAAGATGGTCATAGAAACGGGACTGCATCCGGGAGTGCTTAAGGATATGGTATGTTCTCCGGCGGGTACTACGATAGATGCTACAGCATCACTTGAAAAGAACGGATTCAGAAGCAGTATTATTGAAGCTATGAAAGACTGCATGGAGAAATCAAAGGAATTGGGTAAAAAATAAGTTATGATACAACAAAGCCACCAATTTTTAAGAATCGGTGGCTTTGTTATATATGAACGTAACATTGTATTCAAACAATGTTAACTATATTATACACTAAAACTTTAAAAAATTCAATAGAAATTTTATACTTTTTTAAATACTTACAAAAATGACTGTTTTTTAAACATTATCAAAATAAGAAACATATTTTATTGGTGATTTTTCATTAAACAGATATTCGTATAAATCTATAAAATAGTCATCTGTCATGCTTGCGATATAATCTACAACAATTTCATCCCAATTGCTATTTTCAATATAATTATAGCCTGTAAAACGATTTGCTGTATTTACATATTCTATATGATGCTTATAAATCGGAGAGGAGTATGTGCTGTGTTTTAAATCGCTAAGCAGCCTTGCATATATTTTTTCAAACATAGGGAGTATTTTGGTGTCGTACGTGTTGGCAATTTTGCTGTTTTGATATATAATTATGTAGTTATCCTTTTTTGCTGTTTTAAGCGCGTTATAATGAGTATCATCAAGCCGGATGTAGTTTTTGCCATAGCTGTTTTCTATAATATTGACTATAAGATTATGAATAATCGTGGCATTGTGTTTTCCTATTTCATTTTCTCTGAAAATGTCTTCGCTTTCGATTAGTTTTGTTTTTATAGCGTCTTGTCTGTCCTTGCCGATATAAGCAATCATATCTGATATGCGGACCACGCAGCCTTCAAGTGTTGACGGAATCAGCTGTTTTATCGCGGATTTATCAATATAACATTTTTCAACCTTTTCATCAAACTCGTCAAAATCCGATAACTTGGACGGGTAGTATTCCTTGCACTCAAACTCACCGTTATGACATAAAATGCCGTCAAGAGTTTGCAGGCTGATATTGAGATTGAATATTTTGTCAAGTACGCGCACGCTATGGACGTTGTGATTAAAGAATCTGCCTGTATTTGCGTGATACAAATCGTTTAAAAACCGTTCTCCGGCATGACCAAAAGGTGTGTGGCCAATATCGTGACCGAGAGCGATGGATTCAATCAAATCAAGGTTTAAACCAAGAAGTCTGCCTATATTCCTTGCAATTCTGGAAACAAGCTGCACATGCAGAGCGCGGTGGGATATGTCGTCATTTTTATAAAAAGAAAACACCTGCGTTTTGTCCGCATACCTGTTATAATAGGGGCTGTGCATAATTTTTTCGGCATCGCGAACAAAAGCGCCACGCCATAGCGTGGCTTTGTCGCGAGTTGGATTACGGCGTATTGCAGGGTCTAAAAAGCCGTTGCCGTCAAAAATTTCTTGATTGATTTTGTTTTGTAGTTCTTGTGACAGTTTTTCGTATTTTAACATTTTCTCTCTCCGAATAAAAATTTCCTTGAGTAATTATATCATAAAATGCCCCTATTAACAAGGAAAAATGATTTGTAACAATAACTTAACAATTATATAGTGACAAAATAAAGAATTTGTGATAAAATAATATTTAATGAGTAATACAAGGAGAGATATACATGAGAAAAATACTTATAATGGTTATTTGTGTGGTTATGACAGTGTCATCTTCAGTGATTGCTTCAGCTGCATCACTTTCTAAAGTGTCAGTAAAAAATAATGACCCTGATTCAAAACCAATTACATATACTTATGAATCTGACCAAGTAAAGTCATCGTCGGCATCTATAAAAACTTTAATGACAAAACTTGATGGTCTGCAAAAACAGGATTCTATAGTTCAGACTTTAACAATCACGAGCGAAAACGCGGATAGTTCGCCTGTTTCTCTCACTCTTAGATTGGCTTTGCCGAATATAGAATCAGATGTGAAACCTGAGCCGGCAAATCAATATTCGGATAAAGACTATTTGTCAATCAATTATTATAACATCAGAATTACAGATTCTCAAGGAAATGTGGTCTATTCTTATGAAGATGAGCCGTCAGAAAAGGAATCGGGGATGGAATATAAGGATATTCCTTTGGGGGAGATGAATCAGGAAAGCATGTTTGAAAGCAAAATATTTAATATTACAATATCGGTAAACAAATCATTGAAGGATGATTCAGTTGCTGAGAGCGCAAAGAAATTAGACTGGATTATTATGTCTGAAACAGTTGACAATGCTGATGAAATGAACCAAAGCGAAATCGCAGCTTCTGAAAATGCGGATAATAAGTCGTCATTTTCAAAAGAAAAAAACGGAGATATAATACTTCCCGAGGGTGAATACCTTTGCGGTAAGGATATAGAACCGGGAAGGTATACGATGACCGGTTCGGGAAAAGTTCATGTATACGCTGAAGACGGAGCGTTAAAATCTACGGTTGCTTTAAAGAACAAGAATGATGATGAAGCAAAAGGAGTTAGTGAATACATAATAAATCTCAATGAGGGTGAACGAGTTGAAACTGATTCGGAGATTAAATTTTCTCCGTACAGCACAGCTAAAGTCACATCAAAACCTAAAAGAACAGACACCCCTAAAACCACCTCATCCGCGTCAAAATCTGAAACAAACAAGAAAAGCAATCCTAAGACCGGAGATGTGGTATCTATAGGTGTAATATCAGTAATAGCTTTAGCGGCATTAAGCGTTTTTGCAGTGATTGAGATAAAAAAGAGAAGAAAGAATTAAAACCAGGAAAGGATGTGTATGAGGTGAAGAAGAAACTTGCCGTCATACAGATCCTTTTGATTTTGGTTATTGTAGCGTGCGTAGCAGTGATTGGAAAGTACTTTTATGATAGTAGAGTATCTCAAAATACGTATGATGAACTTAGGAGTATAGTCGAGAAAAAGCGCGGGGAAGAAGACGCGTCGGGAGGATATGAAGTAAAACGCAGCGAAAATGGTATGCTGGATATGTATTATGACTTATATAAACAAAACAGTGATATGATAGGTTGGATTCGAATTGCCGATACAGCTATAGATTATCCCGTCGTACGGTATTCGGACAATGATTTTTATCTCCATAAAGACTTTTATAAAAATTATCAATACAGCGGAGTGCCGTTCGCTGACTATCAAAGCAATGATGATTCCTTAAATACCATAATATATGCGCATAATATGAAAAACGGAGCGATGTTTGCGTCTTTGCTGAAATATGAAAACAGAGAGTTTTATGAAAAGCACAAATACATTTTTTATGACACGCTTTATGATAAAGGTAAATACGAGATAATATCTGTTTTTTCAACAAAGGTGGGCGATAAAGATGAATTTAAGTATTATGAGTACAGCGATATTAAAACGGTTGAGCAGTTTAATGAATATACTGAAAGGATAATGGACTTATCCCGGTATGATACCGGCATAACCGCATCATACGGAGACAGGCTGATTACACTATCGACTTGCGCGTCTCATAATTCAAACGAAAGATTTGTTGTGGCGGCAAAAAAGATAGACACATAACTTACAAAGTACTTGATATTTTTTTCCTGTTGTGGTAGAATATATAATGCAGTTTGCCCCTGTAGTTAAGTGGATATAACAAGCCCCTCCTAAGGGCTAGTCACGCGTTCGACTCGCGTCGGGGGTGCCATATTGCGGCGAATCCATAGGATTCGCTGCTTTTTTTGGGAAACGCAGTGAAATGGTTACTTTTTTAAAGAACAAAAGCAGAATGATGGGGGGAGAAGCATATGTCCATAAAAGAAACATTTCAGCCAAAATTGTTTTCGTCGGTTAAAAATTATTCAAAGGAACAGCTTGCAAAAGATATTATATCAGGTATAATAGTTGCTATTATTGCGTTGCCGCTGTCAATAGCATTAGCTATAGCGTCAGGGGTTAGACCGGAATGCGGTATATACACAGCTATTATAGCCGGTTTTGTAATTTCTTTCCTTGGTGGCAGCAGTGTGCAGATTGCAGGTCCTACAGCGGCGTTTGCGTCCATAGTAGGAGGAATTGTCGCAACTCATGGATTTGAAGGACTTGTGATGGCGACGATTATGGCGGGCATTATATTGATAATTATGGGATTTTTTAAACTTGGAAGTCTCATACGCTATATACCGTATACAATAACAACAGGATTTACTGCCGGTATAGCCATTACTATTGCCATTGGACAGATAAAAGATTTTTTGGGATTAACATTTGTAAATTCGCCGCTTGAAACATTTGATAAAATTAAGGAAATAGGCGGATGTTTGCATACAATAAATATTCAAGCGGCGCTTATCGGCATTTTGGCGCTTGCAATACTTATAATAATACCAAAATTTTTTAAGCGTATTCCGCCTTCGCTCATAGCTGTTATAGTTTGCGCCATGATAGTGAAAGCGTGTGGCTTGAATGTAAATACAATAGGAGATTTGTATACTATTTCCTCCGCGCCGCCAATACCTCATTTGCCTGTTTTCTCATTTCCTATGATTAAAGCTGTTTTACCAAATGCCTTTACCATCGCGGTCTTGGCTGCTGTAGAATCTTTGCTGTCGTGCGTTGTGGCGGATGGAATGATAGGTAAAACTCATAATTCCAATACTGAGCTTATTGCCCAGGGTATGGGTAATATATGCTCGGCTTTGTTTGGAGGTATACCGGCGACCGGAGCGATTGCGAGAACAGCGGCAAACATTAAAAACGGAGGAAGAACACCTATTGCAGGCATTGTGCATTCTATAGTGCTTTTTATCGTTTTGATTGTTTTAATGCCGTATGCAGCGTTAATCCCAATGCCGGCGATAGCGGCGATATTGTTTGTGGTGGCATACAATATGAGTGAGTGGAGACAGTTTGTCACGCTTACAAAATCCGCGCCCAAAAGTGATATTGCTGTTTTAATAACAACGTTTGTTCTTACTGTAGTCTTTGATCTTGTTATTGCAATTTGCGCGGGATTTGTGCTTGCATCGATATTATTTATGAAAAGAATGGCTGATGTCACAAATGTGCATGGATGGAAATATGGTATTGATGAAAACGACCCTGACAGTATACATCGCAAGGAGGTTCCTAAAAATACTCTTGTTTACGAAATCACAGGACCTATGTTTTTTGGAGCGGCTGACAAACTGGCTCGTGTTATTCAAACAGCGAAGACAAATGGCGCGGTTATAATACGAATGCGAACTGTCCCTGCGGTTGACGCGACAGCCATACATAGTATAGAAACAATATTGCGCTCATGTAAAAAAAGACACATCACACTTATACTATCGCATGTAAACGAGCAGCCTATGGGAGTGTTTAAGAAATCTCATATATACGAGCGAATCGGTGAATGTAATTTTTGCGCCAACATTGACGAGGCTCTAAAAAGAGCCGGGGAAATAACCGAAAAATCTTCTTAATTAAATTCGCCAATCTTTGTACAAATGTATTGAAAATTAAATCAATATGTGGTATAATCTTATTAAGTTTATATACTATATAGAATTATAGAATGAGGGTAAGAGCATGAAAACTTTTAATACTACTGATATTCCCATGACAGATAGAATACAGAATCTTTTAGACGATTTATTCGCGAAGATGCCTGAAATTGAGGCAGACCGCGCAGTTCTGCTTACAGAGAGTTATAAGGCGACTGAGGGATTGCCTACAGTAAAGCGACGCGCGCTTGCGTTTGAGCACATACTTGAAAATATTCCGATTACCATTCGCGACCACGAGCTTGTTGTCGGAAGTGCGACAAAATCGCCGAGAAGCTGTCAGGTTTTCCCCGAGTATTCGTATGAATGGCTGGAGGCTGAATTTGACACGGTTGAGTTCAGAGAGGCTGACCCGTTCCATATTTCCGAGGAAACGAAAAAGACGTTAAGGGAAGTGTACCCATACTGGAAGGGCAAGACCACAAGCGAGCTTGCTTCGGCGTATATGGCTCCCGAGGCGGCTTTGGCGATAGAACACAATATGTTCACGCCCGGAAACTATTTCTACAACGGCGTAGGACATCTTACCGTTGACTACGGCAAGGTTATAAAAATAGGTTACAAGGGTTACATAGCTGAAATTGAAGCGGAAATGGCAAAATGCAATGTCTATGACGGCGATTACGCAAGACGCAACGAGTTTTTGGAGTCTGCACTGATTTCATGCCGTGCCGCTATTAATTACGCGCGCCGATATGCAAATCTTGCCTATGAAACGGCGCAGAAATGCTCTGACCCTGTGAGAAAGCAGGAGCTTCTCTTAATCGCAAAAAACTGCGCCAATATTCCCGAAAACGGCGCGACGACGTTCTATGAGGCGTGTCAGGCGTTCTGGTTTGTGCAGATGTTAATTCAGATGGAGGCGAGCGGACACTCAATTTCACCCGGACGTTTTGACCAGTATATGTATCCGTATTACAAGTCGGATATTGAAAAGGGAATACTTACAAGAGAGTTCGCTCAGGAACTTCTCGACTGCATATGGATAAAACTGAACGATTTAAACAAGGTTCGCGACGCGGCTTCGGCAGAGGGGTTCGCAGGCTACAGCCTGTTCCAGAATTTGTGCGCCGGCGGTCAGACAGAGGAGGGGCTTGACGCTACAAACGATTTGTCATTTTTATGCATTCAGGCTTCAATGCATACTCAGCTTCCTGCTCCGTCTTTCTCGGTAAGAATTTGGAACGGTACGCCCAACGAGTTTTTGATTAAGTGCGCCGAACTTACCAGAACAGGTGTGGGTCTGCCTGCTTACTATAATGATGAGGTTATTATCCCTGCGCTTATGAGCAGGGGTGTTACTCTTGAGGACGCGAGAGATTATAATATTATCGGCTGTGTTGAGCCTCAGGCTCCTCATAAGACTGACGGCTGGCATGACGCCGCATTCTTTAATATGTGCCGTCCCTTGGAACTGGTGTTCTCAAACGGTGTCGACAAGGGCGTTCAGGTAGGACCGCAGACGGGCGACGTATTACAGATGAAAACGTTTGACGAGTTCTATGACGCGTATAAGGCGCAGATGAAATATATGATAAGAATGATGGTCAATGCAGATAACGCCATTGACGTGGCGCACGCGGAACGTTGTCCGCTTCCGTTTGTGTCGTGTATGGTAGAGGATTGTATCGCAAAAGGCAAAACCATGCAGGAGGGCGGCGCACACTATAACTTTACAGGTCCGCAGGGCTTCGGTATTGCAAACATGACGGACGGACTGTACGCTATTAAGACGCTTGTATTTGAGAAAAAGCTTGTTTCAATGGCAGACTTTAAGGACGCGCTTATACACAACTACGGACGCGGTCTGCCTGCAAAGGCGGCTAAGAATGCAACGGCTGAGGTTGTAAATAACCTCGCGTCTATGGGCAAGCCTGTTACAAAAGCGCAGATTGAGGAGATTTGCAGAATGTTCCTTACAGGTACGTCTTCGGCTGAGGACATCGCGCGTTACGATAAGCTTCTTGCTATGATTGACGAGCTTCCCAAGTACGGAAACGACATAGAGGAAATTGACCTGTTCGCGCGTGATGTTGCGTATGTATACACTAAGGAATTGCAGAACTATAAAAATCCCAGAGGCGGTATATTCCATGCGGGACTTTATCCCGTATCGGCAAATGTGCCTTTGGGTGAGCAGACAGGTGCGACGCCTGACGGCAGACTTGCAAATACGCCTATCGCTGATGGTGTAGGCCCGAGAAGCGGTTCTGACAAACTCGGCCCTACAGCGGCGGCAAACTCTGTTGCAAAACTTGACCACGGCATTGCGTCAAACGGCACGCTCTATAACCAGAAGTTCCACCCGTCAGCTTTGAGCGGTATGGAAGGTTTGCAGAACTTTGCGTCCTACATCAGAGCGTATTTTGACCAGAAGGGCATGCATATGCAGTTCAATGTTGTCAGCAAAGAGACATTATTAGACGCTCAGAAGCACCCTGAAAATTATAAGTCGCTCGTTGTTCGTGTCGCAGGCTACAGCGCGCTGTTTACAACGCTTTCACGCTCGCTTCAGGACGATATTATTGCAAGAACAGAACAGACCTTCGGAGGCTGATATGGAAAATTATTTAAACGCGAGGGGCAGAATATTTGATATACAAAAATATTCCATACACGACGGCCCGGGTATACGCACAATCGTATTTTTAAAAGGCTGCGCTCTTCGGTGCCGCTGGTGCTGCAACCCTGAGTCGCAGAGCTTTGACATACAGCCCATGATGTTTGAGGGCAAGGAAAAAATCATGGGTCAGGATGTGACGGTTGAGGAACTGATGCCGATTATAAAGCAGGACATATTCTATTATAATCGCAGCGGCGGCGGTGTTACGCTTTCGGGAGGAGAGTCGCTTTTACAGCCTGATTTTGCGCCCCATTTACTGCACGCCTGCAAAGATGTGGGAATAAATACCGCTATTGAAACGACAGGCTTTGCCAAATGGGAAACGATTGAGAAATATCTGCCGTATCTGGACTATGTTTTAATGGACATCAAGCATATGGACAGCGCGAAACACAAGGAGTTTACAACTCAGCCAAATGAGCTGATACTAGAGAATGCGCGGAAAATTGCGGAGTCGGGCGCGGTTAATCTGACAATACGCGTGCCTGTTATACCGACGTTTAACCATTCTCCCGAGGAGATACGCGCGATTGCGGAGTTCGCGGCGTCGCTTCCGAACGTTGAGAAGCTTCACCTGCTTCCGTATCACCGTTTGGGACAGGGTAAGTATGAGGGGCTTAACAGGGAATATGCAATGAGTCATATTGAACCAATGCCGAACGAGTATATGCAGAAACTCCTTGAAGTAGCGAAAAGTTCGGGCTTGCAGTGTCAGATAGGCGGTTAATGCAAAATAAGAGGCGCTTATCAAATAGAAATCTGTTTGATTTTTCTATGTTACAAATACTGGAGTTTAATATGGATATTGAAATTATGAATAAGAGTCAAATAGACAAACTGCTTGAAATGTCAAAGGTATTTTATTCAAGTGACGCTCTTGACCATGAAGTACCGATGGATATTATAACAAAGAATATTGAAGCAGCTATAAGCGGTGATAATTCTCTTACGGGATATGTATTCTGTGAAAACGATGAAATTATCGGTTTTTCGTATGTTACAACATATTACGAGACAGAAGTAGGAGGAATATGCGCGCAGGTATTGGATTTATATATTGATGAAAAATACAGGGGCAGGGGATTCGCAAAGCAGTATTTTAATTTTGTATTTGAGAAATATAGTTTTGCAAAACGTTTCCGTCTTGAAGTTGTAAAGGATAATCAAAGAGCCATAAGTTTATATGAGCGTATGGGATTTGAAGAAATATCTTACGGGCAGATGGCGATAGATAATATTTAGTAACGCTGAATTTCAGCGTTACTATTTTTTTGAAAAATATTTAAAATAAAATGTAAAATACACTTGACATTTTCGGAAAATGTGCTATAATAAAAATGTAAAGCATGCTATACATATTATCATGAGGAGATGATGATTTGGAAAATAGGATAAAAGAGATTAGAAAGAAAAATAAAGTCACTCAGGATGATTTAGCAAAGATGGTGGGTGTAACGCGTCAGACCGTTATATCGCTTGAAAACGGTAAATATAACGCTTCCTTACAGCTTGCACATAATCTTGCCGAATATTTTGGAGTGACAATAGAGGAATTATTTATTTTTGAAGATAATAAGGAGAATGAATAAAATGGATTACGTAAAAAAATTAAAAAAGAGATTATATTTTGCAATCGGATATATAGTAATAGGCGCGGCGCTTATACTTCTGCAATTCACAGGAAGAGTTAGTAGCGAAATGAGTTCCTGTTTTGGTGCGGCATTTGCGGTTTGCGGTGTTGTGAGGGTTGTACAGTATGTAAGGTTACTAAACGATAAGAACAGAATGGAACAGCGTGAAATTGCGGAAAAGGACGAAAGAAATGTAATGCTGTGGGAGAAGGCGCGAAGCTTGGCATTTGGTATATACGTATTGCTTGCGGGATGGGCAACAATTGTATCGTATGCAATACATTTGGAATTTGTGGGACAGATTATAGCGTATGCGCTATGTGCGCTGGTAGTTATATATTGGCTCTGCTATATGATAATTAAAAGAAAATATTAATAAGGAGCAGTCATTGTGACTGCTCCTTTGTCTTACTGCTGATTTAAAAATTCCTTAGCGGTTCTAATCGCATTTTCAACAATTTCTTTTGCGGGACCGCCGATAACCTTACGGTCATTAACGCATGTTTCCATACTTATAGCGTCATAAATATCATAATCAATAATATCCGAGAATTTTTTGAATTCGTCCATAGTCAAATCGTCGAGTGCTTTGTTATTTTCTATTGAATAGAATACCATTTGACCAACAACGGAATGAGCGTCTCTGAACGGCAATCCTTTTTTGACAAGATAATCGGCAACGTCTGTGGCATTTGTAAAACCGCCTTTTGAGCCTTTAAGCATATTTTCTTTTTTGACTGTCATAGTGGCAATCATATCACAGAATACCGGCAAACAAAGTTTAACTGTGTCTATAGCGTCAAAAATAGGCTCTTTATCTTCCTGCATATCCTTGTTATATGCCAACGGAATACCTTTCATAGTTGTTAAAAGTCCCATCAAATGACCGTATACGCGCCCTGTCTTACCTCGGATAAGTTCCGCGACATCGGGGTTTTTCTTTTGCGGCATAATTGAAGAGCCTGTGGAATAAGCGTCATCCATTTCTACAAAAGAAAATTCATGACTCGACCATAAAATCAGTTCTTCCGAAAAGCGGCTTAAGTGCATCATTATAACAGATAAACAGCTTGCAAGTTCAATAACAAAATCTCTGTCCGATACACCGTCAAGAGAGTTCATAGTTACGCTGTCAAAGCCTAATTCCGCTGCGACAAAGTTTCTGTCGAGAGGATATGTTGTGCCTGCCAAAGCGCCGCTGCCTAACGGCATTACATTGGTGCGTTTTCTGCAATCGCCAAGTCTTGATAGGTCGCGCTTAAACATCTCAAAATACGCCATGAAATGGTGCGCAAATGTGACAGGCTGAGCCTTTTGCAGATGTGTGTATCCGGGCATGATAGTTTCTGTATGCTCGCTCGCAAGGTCAGCTATAACATTAAGCGTGTGAAGCAGCATTTCTTCGATTTCTGTGGTTTCGTCCATAAGATACATACGTATATCAAGTGCGACTTGGTCATTGCGGCTTCTGCCTGTATGAAGTTTTTTGCCCGCGTCACCGATACGTTCTGTAAGTATCTTTTCTATATTCATATGAATATCTTCCGCGTCAATCTCGAATTCTATTTTGCCGTCATCTATATCACGTAGAATGTTTTTTAGTTCCGCTACTATTTTATTGCTGTCCTCCATCGGTATTACACCTTGTTTGCCGAGCATAGTAGCATGGGCGATAGAACCCTTTATATCCTGTTTGTACATACGCTTGTCAAAGCGTATAGACGAATTAAAATCGTCAACCTTTTTGTCGGTGCTTTTCTGAAAGCGACCGCCCCATAGTTTTGCCATAGTTTTTTCTCCTTAATCATTAATTTATCTAATATTATACAATAAATTGCATTAAAAGTAAATATTTTAAGGAAAAATAAAAATGTGGTTTACAAAATATGTCTGATATGATATAATAATTATGCACAATAAAATTGGACAAGGATTAAATCTAGGTACGTTTTTACAGTTTAACAAAAACGCGTACTCTCTTTTTGACGTACCTTTTTAGGCGGTTCAATTTTGTTGTGCAACAGGAGTATGCGATTTTTTCGCACTGCTTCGGCAGTGTGTTTTTATTGCATTCAATATGTTGAATGGAGGTGTGAGATATGGAGAAGTTTGTATTTCCTGAGTATATGGGAGTTGTACACAAAACAATTGCAGTTCCAAGAAAAATCAATGAACAGGTAAAACAAGTTCTTGAGGGACGAAAAACAACATTCAGTGAATTTGCTGTCGCAGCAATAGAATTTACTCTTAAAAATCTTGAAATCAAATAATGTAAACAAAAAAACTCTTAAACCTTCTTGGAATAAGAGTTTTTTTCTGTTAGAAATTATATGCTTATTTTAAGCCGTTCTTTTTCTTCATCATCGCGCGAACCTTCAGCGGTAAGCCGAACAGATTGATAAAGCCTTCGCTGTCCTTGTGGCTGTAAAGCTCGTGACTGTCGCCGAATGAAGCAATGTCCTCGTTATACAGTGAATACGGTGACTTTGCACCTGCGGGAGTAACACTGCCTTTGTAAAGCTTAAGTCTAACTTCGCCGGTAACGGTTTCGTCCATAACATCAAACATAGCTGACATTGACTCTCTAAGCGGTGTGAACCACTTACCGTCATATACAAGTTCAGCAAACTTTATAGCTGACTGACGCTTAAATGCCTGAGTGTCTCTGTCAAGGCAAAGGTATTCAAGTTCCTGTATAGCCGTATAAAGAATAGTACCGCCGGGAGTTTCATAAACACCTCTGGACTTCATACCTACAAGTCTGTCCTCAACTATATCAGCAATACCGACACCGTATGCGCCGCCAAGATTGTTAAGTTCTTCAACAAGAGGACGAGGGTCATACTTTTTGCCGTCGATTGAAACAGGCTCACCTTTTTCAAAACCGATTGTGATGTATTTTGGAGCGTCAGGCGCTTTTTCAGGTGAAACCCCAAGTTTTAAAAGACTGTCAAGCTGTGGCTCGTTTGCAGGATCCTCAAGATCCATACCCTCATGGCTGATGTGCCAAATGTTTCTGTCGCGCGAATATAGGTCTTTCTTTGTAACAGGAATTTCAATGTTGTGCGCTTCCGCGTAGTCAACTGCGTCTTCACGTGATTTTATATCCCAAATTCTCCACGGAGCGATTATTTTTAGTGATGGGTCAAGAGCCTTTATGCCAAGCTCAAAACGAACTTGGTCGTTGCCTTTGCCGGTAGCGCCGTGACAGATTGCTACAGCGCCCTCTTTATGAGCGATTTCAACAAGCTTTTTTGCGATAATCGGTCTTGCATGAGAAGTACCCAACAGGTATTTGCCCTCATAAATCGCACCTGCCTTAAGAGTTGGGAATATGTAATCCTTAACATAGTCATCTCTTAAATCTGCGATATAAAGCTTTGACGCACCTGCCTTTTTTGCTCTTTCCTCAAGACCATCGGTTTCCTTACCTTGTCCGACATCACCGCATACGGCTATTACATCGTAATTGTAGTTTTCCTTTAACCAAGGAATAATGATTGAAGTATCAAGTCCGCCTGAGTAGGCGAGAACAACTTTTTCCTTTGACATAGTTGCAATTCCTCCTAAAATATTATAAAATATAATTTATACCGTATATTATACAACATATATAATATATATTCAATAGCAAAAATGACGAAAATAAAGGAGAAAACAACGAAATGATTATAATAGGTATAGATCCGGGCTATGCGATTGTGGGAATAGGTGTGATTGAATATGTTGGAAATAAATTCAGAACACTTGAATATGGAGCCATAACAACACCCGCAGGTATGCCGACAACGGAGCGACTGAAAAAAATATATGAGGAAATGAATATGTATCTCGACAAGTACAAGCCTGACGCGGTTGCAATAGAGGAATTGTTTTTTAATTCAAATCAGAAAACCGCTATTAATGTCGCACAGGCAAGGGGAGTTCTTCTTGTTGCCGTGGCAAACCGAGGTATACCGATTTGTGAATATACACCGCTTCAGGTAAAGCAGTCAGTTACAGGATATGGACGCGCCGATAAGAAACAGATACAGACGATGGTCAAAATGCTTTTAGGTCTTAATGTAATACCAAAGCCTGATGATGCCGCCGACGCGCTTGCGATTGCTATCTGTCACGCTCATTCCAACAAAATGAACAATATGTTTGGAATAAACAGAGTAAAATAAGAACCGATATATTGTATTAAAAGAAAGACAGGCACAACATATTGTGGTTTTTTGTAACATAATTGTAACACGTGTGAAAAAATACAGAAATATAGCATTTTTATGCAGTGCAACCATAAAAATGAAAGAAATAGCCTAAAATATATGTGCAATATAAACATATATTTTAGGCTATTTTTTAAAATATATTTAAAATAAATATATTTTTTAATAATTTTGTAACATTTTCGAGGTTGACATAATTGTAATAATATTGTATTATATAGACGAGAGGTAGATAAGATGTATTACTATATAAAGGGTACTTTGGTACAAAAAGGAGAAAATTACATAGTGGTTGACGCGAATGGTGTAGGGTATATGATATATACATCACTGACCAGTTTAGCTGACTCGCGCGAAGCCGGACAAGAAATTACCGTGTATACATATCTGCATGTAAGAGAAGATGTTATGGATCTCTTTGGGTTTACAAGTATCGAAGAAAAGAACATGTTTCTACATTTGATTTCAGTATCAGGAGTAGGACCTAAAGCCGCTCTTTCGATATTATCCGTTGTTACTCCGGAAAAATTCGCTGTTGCGGTTGTAACAAACGATGTAAAAACTATAACAAAAGCATCGGGTGTAGGACCTAAAATGGCGCAAAGGGTTATTCTTGAACTAAAAGATAAACTTAAAACCGAAGAACTTGATATATCCTTGGATGATGATTTTGCGGATATTGCTTCTGATAACAGAAGCGAGGCGATAAGCGCGCTGATGGTTTTGGGATATAGCAGTGCTGATGCGCAAAAGGCAGTCAAAGGCATTGATGGTTCGCTCGAAGTAGAAGAGATAATAAAGAAGGCTCTTGGAAGCCTTTTATAATCGCGTAAGGAGGATAAATCGTTGTTTGATGAGGATGAGAGATTTGTCACAAGTGATTTTATAAGCGAAGACGCAGAAATAGAATACGGATTAAGACCAAGATCTCTTTCAGAGTATATTGGACAGGAAAAAGTTAAAAGTAATCTTCAGATATATATACAAGCAGCGTTGGATAGGCGGGAAGCTTTAGATCATGTTCTGCTTTATGGTCCTCCGGGATTGGGAAAAACAACGCTTGCAAGCATTATCGCAAATGAGATGGGTGTAAATATACGAATCACATCGGGACCTGCTATTGAAAAGGCGGGCGATCTTGCGGCGATACTTACAAACTTGTCCGAGCACGATATTCTGTTTATTGATGAGATTCATCGCATGTCAAGAACTGTAGAGGAAATACTGTATCCGGCAATGGAGGATTACGCGCTTGATATTATAATAGGTAAAGGACCTGCGGCAAAATCAATAAGAATTGATTTGCCGAAGTTCACGCTCATAGGCGCGACAACGCGCGCGGGACTTTTGACAGCGCCGCTTCGTGACCGTTTCGGAGTGATAAGCAGACTGGAACTGTACAGCGTTGAAGAAATTCAGGAAATAGTCATGAGAAGCGCGGGACTTTTAGATGTTGAAATAGATGAAGAAGGCGCGATAGAAATTGCGTCACGCTCACGCGGAACTCCGAGAATAGCAAACAGATTCCTAAAAAGAGTCCGTGACTTTGCTCAGGTAAAGTATGACGGTAAAATCACATACAAAGTCGCGGCGCAAGCGCTTAAAAGTATGGAGGTTGACGAACTCGGTCTTGATGAAATTGACAGCAGAATGATAAAAACAATGATTGAGAACTTTGGCGGAGGACCTGTTGGCTTGGACACACTTGCGGCAACTATTGGGGAAGAATCAAATACTATTGAAGATGTTTACGAACCGTATCTGTTGCAGCTTGGGTTCATTTCAAGAACACCAAGAGGCAGAATCGCTACCAAATTAGCTTATGATCATTTTGAAATACCATACTCGGAATGATTTGTAATATTGTATAGGAAAAATAAAGGAGAGGATGTGCAAAATGAGGAAATTTATCATAACAATTACAGCAGCCATAGTATTTTTGTTTTGCAGTGCTGCGTTTGCATCGGCAGAAACAATGATGCTTGAGTATGATGGTGGAACGCACGAATATAATGGAGAAGTTTACGCGCTTGTTGT
The DNA here is from genome assembly GCA_910585485.1 of uncultured Clostridia bacterium. Classification (GTDB taxonomy): domain Bacteria; phylum Bacillota; class Clostridia; order UBA1381; family UBA1381; genus Hominilimicola. Next base: position 7,541 of record CAJUEZ010000013.1, on the reverse strand, counting down.
AAACAATCAGCTGATAGACGCGGCGCTTTCGCCGATTATCTTTAACGACCGCGCTCTTGTGCCGGTCAGAGAAATTTTTGAAGAGGTCGGAGCGACTGTTAATTATGTGTTGGATAGCCAAACAGTAGAGGTTATAAGTGACGACTACTTGATTACGATGCGAATTAATGATAATGTTGCTTACATAAACGGTGTGAAGACCAATATACCTGATAATGTAGTGCCGAAACTTATTGCAAGAGTCGGCGGACAGACAAAAACAATGGTTCCTGTAAGATTTATCAGCGAGACAATAGGTCTTGATGTTGAATTTGATTCTGAGGATGGCGCAATCCTTATTGATTCTGATGATTACGCTTTATCTGATGAATATCAAGAACCGTGGGTTGATGAGATAGTTTCAACTCCGCAGCCGGTTGTGCCGAACGTTATTGATGTTGCTTATGATGTTATTGATGATTACAATGTAAAAGTAACTGTTGAAACAGATGAGGACATGCCGCAGTTTTCGGATTTTACTCTTAATTCTCCCGAAAGAGTCGTTGTGGATTTGCAGGGAGCTCAACTCGGAAATATTAATGAAAACTTAAATATAAACGAGTCGGGAGTTTCTTCGGTTAGAATGGGACATAATGATGAAAGAGCAAGAATTGTTATAGATGTGAACAATCTGAAAAGCTATTCTGTAAATAAGACAGACTACAATACTTTAGAAATCAGTATTTCAACTTATGAAAAACAAACAGCAACACCCGCGCCCGAACCGACAAAGAAACCGTCGCTTCCGGCATCAACTGCTCCGAACACAACCTCGCAGTATAATGGAAAGAAGCTGATAGTGCTTGACGCGGGACATGGCGGAAGCGATCCCGGAGCAATAGGAAATCTTGACGGTACAGAGATTTTAGAAAAGAATCTTACTTTAGACATAACAAAGAAAGTCAAGTCAATATTAGAAGATGCAGGCTATGCCGTGTCTATGACTCGTACGGGCGATACGCTCCCTTCTTTGGTGGAACGTCCGACACAGGCTAATGAGGAAAATGCCGCCGTATTTGTAAGTATTCATATAAATTCAGTTGATAACGCGCCTGACGCGAATGGAACAGAAGTGTTTTATGCGGAATCCAATAACGGAGATGAATACGGAACAAGCAGTGAGCAGCTTGCAAAGAATATTTTAAGCAGAATGCTGTATTATATGGGGTCAACAAACAGAGGAGTGAAAACTGCTGAACACGCGGTTACAAAACGCTGTAATATGCCTGCTGCTTTGGCGGAAGTTGGATTCATTACAAACCCTGTAGAAGTATATAATATGACGACTGATGAATATCAGCAAAAAGCGGCGCAGGGAATCGCGGAAGGTATAATGATTACTTTGAAGAATGTAACAGTACCTAATTAAAAACATATTGTATTCTTATAAAAATAAAAGTGATATTATGAAATTCATAATATCACTTTTTTGGTGGAGCTGAGGAGAATTGAACTCCTGTCCGAAAACAAATCCACCCAAGTTTCTCCGAGTGCAGGTTATGATTAAAATTCCCTCAAATACTGCTTCATAACCAAAGCTATATTATCGGTAGTCCTTAAATCATGGAAAAGGTCAGGACAACCCTTAACTCACATTCACCACTAATATTATGCCTTGCCCTATGCCGTGGTACTCACAGGGGAGACAACGCCGCAATTAGGCAGCGTAAGCTAATTCTGTATCGTTAGCGTTTATATTTAAAGTTTGAGCAGTTTTAAGTGGTACTCAGGCACTACTCGCTACTCGGGATTCCTCATCCCCGTCGAAACCATTGCAGCCCCGAATTGTTTTGATTAGTATATCATAATTCTACGGAAAAATCAATTCTTTTATACTTCTATATTATGAAATTATGAAAAAAAATTAAATAATGCATTATAAAAATCTTATATCGCTAAAACACTTGCTATTTTTGGAATTTTTTATTATAATAGAATTAAGTATGTATGAAAGAGCGGGTGATTAAATTGAAAAAAGGAGCAAATATCCTTTTGTCACTGATGCAGTTAAATATAGGCGGCGCTGAAACTCATGTTGTAGAACTTGCCAAAGAACTTAAAAGAAAAGGGTTTAATGTTATAGTTACGTCAAATGGCGGCGTATATGTAAAGGAACTTGAGGAAAACGGAATAAAGCATTATCATGTTCCGCTGCAGAATAAGAATCCTTTTAACATGATTAAAGCCACACACTTACTGAAAAAAATTGTAAAAGAAGAAAATATAGATATAGTTCATTCTCATGCGAGAATACCGTCCTTTATACTTGGAAAGCTTCATAAAAAAATGAAATTTCCGTTTGTCACTACGGCTCACTGGGTATTTAATACGAGATATGGACTTAAATATATAACCGACTGGGGTGAAAAGACCGTTGCGGTTTCAGAAGATATAAAAGAATATCTGATGAATAATTACCATATTCCTGAAGGTGACATAAACGTGACAATAAACGGAATTGACACAGATAAATTTTCACCTGATACAGATTGCGGAAACATTAAAGAAGAACTTAGCATCAATGAAGATGATACGGTGATTACGTATGTAAGTCGCCTTGATGAATCGAGGAGTTTGGTGGCAAAGCATCTTATAGAGATTGTTCCGGACCTTGATAAAACAATAGAAAATTTGAGAGTTGTTGTTGTAGGCGCCGGTGATGACTTTGATAATATAAAGACAATGACGCAAAATGTCAATAAAAAAATCGGAAGAGAAGTGATAACTCTTACAGGAGCGAGAACGGATATTAATAAACTTATAGCGCCGTGTCGACTATTTGTGGGAGTCAGCCGTGCCGCTTTAGAGGCTATGGCGGCTGAAAAACCTGTTATAATAGCGGGAAATGAAGGATATATAGGCTTGTTTGATGATACAAAATTATCTGTTGGAATAGATACTAATTTTTGCTGTAGAGGCTGCAAACAGTCAACTCCGCAGGATTTAAAAAGCGATATTCTGAGTTTCTTCAACCTTGATGTTGAAAAACGAAAGGAAATGGGACAGTATGGAAGAGCACTCATAAAGCGAGAATATTCGGTAAGTCGTATGGCGGAGGACAGTATAAAAGTCTATGACTGGGCGCTTCAAAAAAATAAAGAAATACTGATTTCGGGATATTATGGTTTTAAAAACAGTGGTGATGACGCTCTCTTAAAAGCAATAATCGAGGATATAAAAAGATATAAAGATAGTCCTAATATTGTGGTTTTAAGCGCTAATCCGCGTGAAACTATGAACTATTACAAAGTGAAAGCCATAAGCCGCCTTAATCCGTTTAAAATTGTAAAGCATATGAAATCAGCCGATATGCTGATTTCAGGCGGGGGAACACTCATACAAGACAGGACAAGCACAAAATCGCTTTGGTATTATTTGATGATAATATCATTAGCGTTGAAGTGTAAAGTTAAGGTCATGCTGTATTCTAACGGAATAGGACCGCTTGAAAAGAAATCAAATATAAAGCGTACCCGAAAAATATTAAACAAAGCACAGCTTATTACATTAAGAGATGAGCAATCATATAAAACATTGCGTGATATAGGAGTCGACAATGCAAATGTAATTGTGACTGCAGACCCCGCTCTTAATTTAGATATTGCTGATGAGACTAAAGGCAGAGAGATACTTTCAGCTGAGGGAGTAAACGGTAACTGTAAAATACTCGGAGTGTCAGTGAGACGCTGGCAGAACCTCGATCCCGAATTTGAGAGCGAAGTGGCAATGGCCTGTGATTACGCGTATGAGAAATACGGATTTTACACAGTATTTCTGCCGATGCAGTCAAGCCGTGATACAGCGATAATGCAAAATATCAAGCGTAAAATGAGGAATCCTTCGGCTATAATTAAAAAGAGGTATTCTGTGGAAGATATGCTTTCTATTATTAGCTGTTTTGATTTGTGCATAGGTATGAGACTTCATACTTTAATTTATTCCACAATAAATTCTGTCCCTCTTATTGGACTCGTATATGATCCTAAAATAAGCAGTTTTATGGAGTATACACACCAAAAACACTATTTTCCTGTTGAAAATCTTGATATAGAGATGCTAAAAACAGCAATAGATGATTGTATAAAAAATTACGATGCCATAAAAGTTGATTTAGAGAATAATTATAACAAACTTAAAAAACAGGCTCAGTATAATGGAAAGTATGCGATTGAACTTTATGAAAAAGGAAGTGTTGAAGTTTGAAAGAAAAAATCACTGGTCAAAAATTGATTGTAACCGCGGTTTTTATGATTGCTGCAACACTGCTTTCAAAAGTACTCGGACAAGCGCGCGACTCGCTTTTAACCGCGTTTTTCGGAGCGGGAATAGAGTCCGACGCGTTTTATACAGCATCTACAATACCAACAACCTTATTTGATGTGGTTGTCGGAGGTGTAATATCAGCGACGTTTATTCCGGTATTTAATAATATAATGGCGGAACGGGGCAAAGACGAGGCAATGGGTTTTGTCAATAAATTTGTGACTATGATAATATGTATCACAGTTTTTATATCTGTCGCAGGTATTCTTCTGAGAACACAGCTGGCACATTTTATGGCTCCGAATTATGATAGCGAGAAACAACAATTAACAGCCAATTTGACCGCGGTTATGTTCCCGATGATAATATTTACAGGATTAGCATTTTCTTTTGTGGGACTTCTGCAATCGTTTGGAGAGTATAACATACCGTCTGTTATAAGTCTTGTTTCAAATTTGGCTATTATTCTGTACTATTTAACGCTTGGGAAGAAATTTGGTATATACGGACTTGCAGTTACTATGATTATTGCATGGAGTCTTCAATTTCTCATTGAAGTGCCTTGGATAAAAAAATTCGGAGTAAAGTTTAGACCTGACTTTAGATTTAAAGATAAATACATTGTTCAGGCAATCAAACTTGCCGGACCAATGCTTATTGCAACGTGGGTGCAGCCTTTATATACTATTGTAAATCAGCGGCTTGCGTCCAATATAGACAGCGCTGTCACTTATATACAGCAATCAAGCCGGTTGTATTTGATTGTCACAGGTGTTGTAAGCTTTGTGGTAACAAATCTGATATTTCCAAAGCTTGCAAAAGCGGTTGCGGATAAAAAGGAAGAGGAAACAAAAAAACTATTTTCAATGTCAGTGCGCTCAATGTTTATGGTTATTTTGCCGCTTATGGCAGGACTTATGATATTGTCTTATCCTGCCGCATCTGTAATCTTTAATTACGGAAAAATGAACGAGGAGGGCATTTTGGCAATCTCAACTTTGCTGAAGTGCTATTCAATAGGAATGGCGGGTCTTGCGATAAACGAGGTTTTATCCAAAACATTTTTTTCAATGCAGGAATCAAAAATACCAATGATTAATTCTATTTTGAGCATGGTTGTGAATATTGTGCTTGCATATGCTTTATTTAACTTTATGCAGACAAACGGACTGGCAATAGCGACAGCGTGCGGAAGTATATTTAACGCTATATTGAACGCGGTAAGTATACACAGAAAATATCCCGGAATGATGCAAAGAAAAGATTTTGGCGCAATATTCAAATCGCTGTTTGCAACCGTGTTTATGACAGCGGCGGTATGGGGTATGTATTCGATTTTAAAAGGGCATTTCAGCGGACTTATAGGCAATATAGCAATAATAGCAATATGCGGTGCGGTAGGAATAATGATATATGCGTTAACACTTCTTATTATAAGTCCTAAGGAAACTAAAAAACTATTAAAAAGGAGAGGGTGAATATGAATAGCTTTATAATGTCTTCGATTGTGTCTATGTGGCATGCTTTTGTGAGAGTATTTAAAGAAAGCGGATTATATAAATTGCTGATAAAGATATATAACGGTATTTCACAGTCGTGGAAAAACAGCGCGGTGATGAATCTTCTCAGAAAAAACACCAATTCTGAAAAAGAAAGCGCAGTTGACCGTATTTTAAAATGTCCGTTTACCGCTTTTACATTTTTGAAAAGAAAAATCGGAGGATTTATAGATAAAACTATTTCCCAAAGCTGTATATGCTTCTGCGGAAAAACATATATACAGAATTTTATGGCAGTCAACACGAGATTTATAGGAATAATGCTTTTATCGTCATCTCTTGGTTATTGCATGTATCAAATGAGGTTTTCAAAAATAGCCGCTATTGCCGGAGCAGTGGGCGCGATAATGTGTGTATTTAACTGTAATCTCATGGGATTTTTAAACGGAAGTAAATTTGTAGATATAATCAAAAGCGCGGCAGGATTTAAAAAACTTGATTTTAATTTTTATGATGAGCAGAAAACCGGCGGTATGCTTAGAATTGTCATAGCGGCAATAATCGGCATAGCGGCTGGAGTTGTAATGAGTATAAAACTTATATATGGTTTAGCAATACCTTTTGCAGCGTTTGGTGTAATTCTTGTTTTATACGCTCCTGTTACGGGAGTGTATGCAGCGGTATTTCTCGCTCCTTTCGTTCCAACAATGGTATTAGCCGCAATGTGTTTATGGACTGCTTTTTCACTAATAGTAAAGTCACTGCATGATGAAGATTTTAAATGGAAATTTGATGGAGTCGGTAAGTGTGTTCTGCTCTTTCTCGGAGTATTGCTTGTTTCATCTCTCGCTTCATTTGCAAGGATGGGCAGTATAAAAGTATGGTTGATGTATTTTGTGTTTGTGGGATTTTATTTTGTTGTAATTAACACAGTCAAAACTAAAGAACAGCTTTACGGGTTATTTAAAATTTTGGTTATATCAGGCGCTTTAGTAGCATTGTACGGAATAATGCAGTATATGTTTGGATGGACAACATCAAACGCATGGATTGATGAGGAAATGTTTGAGGATGCGACAATGCGTGTTTATTCAACTTTAGGCAATCCAAATGTGCTTGGAGAATATATTTTACTGGTATTACCTATAGCCGCGGTATATATGCTGAAATATAAGTGGAAAGAACTTTCTAAATGGACATACGGAGCGATGTTCTTATGTTTGGCTGTTTGCCTTGTGCTGACCCAGTCGAGAGGATGCTGGATTGGTTTCATGCTGAGCGTGGTTATTTTTGTAACATTTTATGAAGGTAAATGGTGGGGACTGATACCGCTTGTTTTATGTATTTTGCCGTTTATAATACCACAGACAATAGTTGACAGAATTATGAGCGTGGGAAATATGGAAGATTCATCCACATCATATCGTGTGTATATATGGATGGGAACGCTCGGAATGATGAAGCATTACTGGCTTGGTGGAATAGGAATGGGAGAAGCCGCGTTTTCACAGATATACCCGTTCTTTTCCTATAATGCCATAATAGCGCCTCATTCACATAATCTGTTTCTGCAGCTATTGGTTGAGGCGGGAATAAGCGGACTGATTGTGTTCATAGTAATGCAGGTTGTATTTATAAAAAATATGTCAAATGTATACAGATTAAATGATAAAAAAAATATAGACTCAATGCTTGCGTTAGCGATGGCAAGCGGAGTTATAGGCTTTTTAGTGCAGAGTA